>NZ_JBJGZW010000008.1:0-178918 GCF_054050695.1 Blastococcus sp. SYSU D00820 | reverse complement strand
AACCCCCCCCCCCCCCCCCCCCCCCCCCCCCCCCCCCCCCCCCGCCCCCCCCCCCGGGCGGCAACCCGGGCGTCAGGCGAGCCGGGACAGCGCCGCCGGGAGCGGGCCGGGGGTCAGCACGCCCAGCCGCTGGGTGGCGCGGGTGAGCGCGACGTACAGGTCGTTGACGCCGCGGGCGCCCTCGTCCAGCACCCCCTGCGGGTCGACGACGAGCACCGAGTCGAACTCCAGGCCCTTGGCGTCGGTCGGGGTGAGCACCACCGGGCCGAGCGAGGAGTCCGCCGCCGCGCCGGCGCTGACGCCGGGCAGCACCGCGCCGACCGCGGCCGCCACGGCGGCCACCCGGCTCGGCGGGACGACGAGGGCCAGGGTGCCCCCCTCGCCGGCGAACCGGACGGCGGCCTGCGCCGTCCGCTCGGCGAGCACGGCCTCGCCGGTCTCCTCGGCCCACGGCTGCTCGCCGCCCTCGCGCACCGACCGCGGCGGGGTGAGCCCCGAGCCGCCGGCGGCCAGCACGTCCGCGGCGACGGCCATGATCGCCGCCGGCGTCCGGTAGTTGACCGTCAGCTCCTCCAGCCGCCAGGCCGGGCCGACGTGCGGGGTGAGCACCTCGTCCCAGCGGGCGGCGCCGGCGAGCGAGCCGGTCTGCGCGACGTCGCCGACGACGGTCATCGACCGGGTCGGGCAGCGCCGCACCAGCAGCCGCCACGCCATGGGGGAGAGCTCCTGCGCCTCGTCGACGACGACGTGGCCGAAGGTCCAGGTGCGGTCGGCGGCGGCCCGCTCGGCGGTGGTGCGCAGGTCCAGCTCGCGCTGCCGGTCGGCCAGCTGCTCGGCGGTGATCAGGTCGCCGGCGCTGAGCACCTCGGCCTCCTCGTCGCTCTCCTCCAGGTCGGTCGAGCGCGAGCCGTGCAGCAGGTCGAGGGTGGCCTGGGCCTCGGCCAGCCGGCGCCGGCGGGAACGCGCGGCCCGGCCGCGCTCGGCGGAGTCGTCGGTGCCGAGCAGCTCGTCGGCCTCCTCCAGCAGCGGGACGTCGGCCGGCGTCCACTCCGCCGTGGCCGGCCGGCGCAGCAGCGCCCGCTCGGCCTCGGTCCAGCCGGGGGTCGCCGCGGCGATCCGCTCGGGGGAGGAGTACAGGTCGCGCAGCAGCTGCTCGGGGGTCAGCCGCGGCCACAGCCGCTGCACCAGGTCGCGGACGGCGGGGTCGGAGGCGACCTCCCGGCGCAGCGCGGCCACGTCGCCGCGGTCGAGCAGGTTGGCGCCGCCGCGCACGTCGGCGCCGATCCGGTCGGCGTAGCGGCGGGCCAGCAGGTCGACGATCCGCCGGGCGAACTCCGGCCGGGCGAGGTTGTGCAGCCGGGCGGCGTTGCGGGCGGCGCGGCCGGCGCGGGCGACGTCGACCGGGCGCAGCCGCAGCGCGATCCCGTCGATCGTCACCTCGACCGGGGCGTCGGGGACGACCTGGCGGTCGGCCACGGCGCGCTCGAGCACGCCCACCATGGCGGCCCGGCCCTTGATCTCGGCCACCTCGGGGGCCTCCTCGGCGCGCGCGTCGATGCCCGGCCGCAGCTGGCCCAGGCCCGACAGGAGCACGCCGGTCTCGCCGAGGGAGGGCAGCACGTCGGCGATGTAGCGGAGGAAGGTCGGCGTGGGACCGACGACGAGCAGCCCGCGGCGGGCCAGCCGCTCGCGGTGGGTGTAGAGCAGGTAGGCCGCCCGGTGCAGGGCCACGGCGGTCTTGCCGGTGCCCGGCCCGCCCTGCACGACCAGGACGCCGTTCGCGTCGCTGCGGATGATCCGGTCCTGCTCGGCCTGGATGGTCCGCACGATGTCGGTCATGCGGCCGGTGCGCTGCTCGCCGAGGGCGGCCAGCAGCGCCGCCTCGCCGGTCAGCTGCAGGCCCTCGGTGCCGGCCGCGCCGGCGGCGTCGAGCAGCTCGTCGTCCAGCCGGACGACGGTGCGCCCGCGGGTGCGGATGTGCCGGCGGCGGACGACGCCCAGCGGGTGCACCGGGGTGGCGGTGTAGAACGGCCGCGCCGCGGGCGCGCGCCAGTCGACCAGCGCGGGGTCCTGGCCGGGGTCGTCGGCGGCCAGGCCGATCCGGCCGACGTAGAGGGCGCCGTCGCCGGCACGGTCGATGCGGCCCACGCAGAGGCCGGCCTCGGCGGCGTCGAGCGCGGTGACCCGCTCGGACTGGAAGCGCACGGTCGCGTCGCGCTCCTGCAGCGCCTGCGGATCGACCGCCGGCCAGGTGATCGCCTGGCGCAGCCGGGTGGCGGCGAGGTCGCGGGCGGCGTCGAGGCGGGCGTAGAGGTCGCTGACGTAGGCCTGCTCGGTGGCCAGGGCCTCAGCTGCCGGGGTACCGGCCGCCGGGGTGCCGGCGGCGGTGGGGACGACGTCGGACTGGGTCGTCGACAATGCACTTCTCTCTGCTAGAATGGCTCTAGTTCGGTTCTTCCGTGCCATTCGGCGCCCATTCCTGGCGCGTTTCGGCAACTCCCCATTCTGCGCAGACCGGCGGCGTCCTGTCATCCAGGCGCACGGTGATCCCGGGCGCGCGACCGGTCTGCACGGCCCCGCCGGGTGGCACGATCCCGCCCGTGGCAGGCGAGGCCACCCCCCGGCTGACGGGGCGGGTGCAGTGCGCGGTGCTCGGCCCGCTGGAGGTGCGGGCCGGTGGCTGGCCGCTGCCCCTGGGCGGCCGCAAGCAGCGGCTGGTGCTGGCCGCGCTGCTCCTGGCCGCCGGGCGCACCGTCTCGGCCGACCGGCTGGTCGACCTGCTGTGGGGCGAGTCGGCACCCGAGGGGGTGCGCAACACCCTGCAGGTGCACGTGTCGGGAGTGCGCCGGCTGCTGCAGCCGGCGGGTCTGACCGTGCTCCGGCGGGAGCCGGGCTACCTGCTCGAGACCGGTCCCGGCCGGCTGGACCTGGCCGACTTCCGCGCGCTGGCCGAGGAGGGGCGTGCCGCGCTGCGCGCCGGCCGGGCCGCCGACGCGGTGGGCGCGCTGGACGCCGCCCTCGCGCTCTGGCGCGGCCGCGCGCTGGCCGACCTGGCCGACGAGCCGGGGCTGGCCGCCGAGCTCGGGGCGCTGGAGGAGGAGCGGCTGGCCGCTCTCGCCGCGCGGCTGGAGGCGCACCTGGCTCTCGGCCGCGCCGCCGAGGTGACCGCGGAGCTCGCCGACCTCGTGGCCGCCGAACCGCTGCACGAGCACCTGCGGGCGCTGCTGGTGCGCGCGCTCTACGGCGGCGGGCGGACCGCCGACGCCCTGGCGGTGCTGCGCGCCGGCCGGCGGGTGCTCGCCGAGGAGCTGGGGGCCGAGCCCGGTCCGGAGCTGCGGGACCTGGAGCGGGCGGTGCTGGCGGGGGAGGACCTGCGGGGTCTGGAGCGGGAGGCCGCGCCGTTCCTCGTCTTCACCGACGGCGCGGGGGAGCAGCGGGTGGTGGCGCTGGACCCGGCGTCCTCGCCGGTGACCGTCGGCCGCGGGCGGGAGAACACGGTGGCGCTGCCCTGGGACGCCGAGGTGTCGCGGACCCACGCACGGCTGGAGTGGGCGCGGCTGGGCTGGGTGCTGGTGGACGTCTCGCGCAACGGCTCCCTGGTCGACGGGACGGCGGTGCGCGGCCGGCGGCTGCTGCGCGACGGTGCGGTGCTGCGGATCGGCGGGACGGTGCTGCTGTTCCGGTCGGCCGGCCCGTCGGTCGCCGTCCCGGAGCGGGACGACGTCCGCACCGCCGAGGCGCCGGTCCGGCTGCTGGCCGGCCTGGACGAGGCGGAGGCGGCGGTGCTGGCCACCGTGCTGGCGGCCGCGCCGGGTGCGTTCGCCGCCGGGCACCGGCCGGAGGCGCTGCTGGCCGAGGCGCTGGCGCTGACGGAGGCGGAGGTCGACGCGGTGGTCGGGGCGCTGTGCCGGCGGTTCGGGGTGCCCGACACGGGACCGGCCCGGGTCCCCGAGCTGGGGACCCGGGCGCGGGGCCTGGGGCTGGGTGCGGCCTGAGGGGAGGTCCCCCCGGCCGGCGCGGGCTCAGGCGAGCCCCAGCGACAGGGCCTCGATGATCTGCTCGACCACCGGGTCCTGGGCGTCGGCCGAGGTGGCGACGGTCTGCGGGGTGCCGGTGGGCTCGATGCCGGAGTCGGCGTTGCCGTCCTCGGCCTCGGTGCTGAACAGGTAGTCGTAGCCGTACCCGTAGCTGTAGGTGGCCTCCCAGTAGACCCAGCCGTCGGCCTCGACGAAGACGTAGGTCACCGACGCGTAGGCGTAGGCGTAGGGATCGGCGGCCTCCCAGACGTCGGAGTAGCCGTCGTCGTTCGTGTCGTAGGCGAGGGTGTCGACGTAGCCGTCGTAGTCGGTGTCGGCGCCCCAGACGTCGGGCAGGCCGTTGTAGGTGGTGTCGACGCCGACCTCCTCGACGTAGCCGTCCTCGTCGGAGTCGAAGGCCCAGGCCTCGGCCCAGCCGTCGCCGTCGCCGTCCACGCCGATGGCCTCGACGTAGCCGTCCTCGTCCCAGTCCGCCGCCCAGGTGTCCTCCCAGCCGTCGTAGTTGGTGTCGAGGGCGATGGTGTCGATGTAGCCGTCGTAGTCGTTGTCGTAGGCGTTGAAGGCGACGTCGGCCGACGCGGTGCCGGCGCCGGCGAGGGCCAGGCCGGCGGCGGCCAGGACCGGGACGGTGGTGCGGACGAGGGTGCGGGTGAGGCGGGTGCGGGCCATCGGAGGAGTCCTCTCGGGGGTGGGAACCCCTGGTGGGCTCCCGGTGAGAGGACGGTCGCGCCGGGCGCTGAAGGACCGCTGAAGCCGGATGTGACCGGACTCGCGCTGCCCGGCGGCAACGGCAACCCGGGGGACACCTCCGCGTCACGACCGCTGCCTAGCGTCGGCTGCGACGGTCGGGAGACCCCCGGCCGACCGAGCCGAGAGGGGGAGCCATGAGCGCGACCACCACCACCCGGAGCAGCGACCGGGCGTCCTGGACCTGCCCGAACTGCGCGCGCGAGACCCGCGCGCCCCGCAAGCGCTGCCGGGACTGCGGGACCTCCCGCTACTGATCCCGCGGCCGCGCCGCTGGGCTGAGGCCCGGCCACGAGCGGTGTGCGGTGGGTGCCCGGTTCCGCCGGGGACCGGGCACCGGGTGCACATCGCGTGCAGCACGCGGTCGGAGGGGCCTCAGGCCGCCGGCGGCTCGCCCCGCAGCCGGACCACGGCCGCCCGGAACCGGTTGCGGCCGACCAGCCGCCAGACCAGCCGGGTGCCCCGGGACTGACCGGACAGCAGCCGGGCCCGCTCGCCGGGGCAGGCGTCCTCGAGGGCGAGCCCCAGGACCATCAGCCGCTCGCGGCCCGACAGGCCGCCGCGGGCGCCGGCGGTGATGGCCGTCCAGGCGTCGGCCGGCAGGTGGGCGCCGACCAGCGGCAGCAGGTCGCGCTCCTCGGCGGCCGTCTGTGCCTCGACGGCCTCGGCGAGCACCAGGCAGGCCATCGCGAAGGCGTCGCGGGCCGGCGGGGTGTGCGCCACCGCCCACTGGCGGGCGGCGGTGGAGATGTCACGGAGCATGTGGTCCAGCCGGGCGCAGCGCGCGGTCCAGTCGGCGACGAGCTCCCGGGCGGCGTCGGCCTCGGCGGCGGGGACGGCGCGCAGCAGCGCGGGCCAGAGCAGCTCGCGCTCGGTGGCGTGGTGGGTGAGGAGCAGCCGGCCGATCAGGTCGGCGTGGCCGGTGAGGGCGGCGGTGCGGGCGACGTCGTCGGCCGGCGCCCAGGTGGAGAGCTCGGCGAGCAGGCGCAGCTCACGGCGGACCAGCTGGTGCAGCACCCGCTGGTAGGAGACGGCGCGGGTGGGCAGCGCGGGCGCCGGGGCGGTCACGGCGGTGGGGCGGGGGAGGACCGCGGTGGCGGTCATGGGACACCTCGAGGCGTTCGATGCGGTTTCGGATGTCGAGAATGTAGGGACCGGGACGTCCCGACCGACAGGGATCTGCGTCCCGTTCCGCCCGGGAATCCGCGGAAATCGTCCTCGGGAGGGAGGAGCCCTCCGTCGCGCGGCGGACCCCGTCCGGGGAACTCGTCGGTCAGGGGCGGGACAGGGACCGTGCCGTCCCGTACGGTCGCCAGGTGAGCGTGATCATGCGCAACCGGGTGCGCGTGAGCGGGGCCCCGGACGGCCGGCCCGTCGTCTTCGCCCACGGGTTCGGCTGCGACCAGGCGATGTGGCGGTTCGTCGCGCCCCGGTTCGAGCACGACCACCGCGTCGTCCTCTTCGACCACGTCGGCTCCGGCCGCTCCGACCTGTCGGCCTACGACCCCGACAAGTACGGGTCGCTGCGCGGGTACGCCGCCGACGTCGTCGAGATCTGCCGCGAGCTGGAGCTCACCGACGTCGTCCTGGTGGGGCACTCGGTGAGCGCCATGATCGGCGTGCTGGCCGCCCAGCAGGCGCCCGAGCTGTTCGGCGCGCTGGTCATGGTCGGGCCCAATCCGCGCTACGTCGACGACGGCGAGTACACCGGGGGCTTCAGCCGTGCCGACATCATCGGCCTGCTGGAGTCGCTGGACAGCAACCACCTCGGCTGGTCGGCCGCGATGGCCCCGGTGATCATGGGGAACGCCGACCGGCCGGAGCTGGCCGCGGAGCTGACCAACAGCTTCTGCCGCACCGATCCCGACATCGCCCGGCAGTTCGCCCGGGTCACGTTCCTCTCCGACAACCGGGCCGACCTCGACGGGGTCCGCGTGCCCACGCTGGTGCTCCAGTGCAGCGCGGACGCCATCGCCCCCGAGGTGGTCGGCCGCTACGTGCACCAGCGGGTGGCCGGCAGCGTCTTCACCCAGCTGGCCGCGACCGGGCACTGCCCCCACCTGAGCGCGCCCGACGAGACGACGGCGGCCATCCGGGCGTTCCTGACCGAGCCGGCCCGGCCGGTCCGCCTCGTCCCGACCCCGCGATGAGCGCCGTGGCCGACGCCACCGACGACCTCGCCGACGAGCCGGACGACCTCGGCTCGCTGCTCGACGACGACCCCGCCGACCTCTACGAGAACGCCCCCTGCGGCTACCTCTCCACGCTCCCGGACGGCCGGATCGTCAAGGTCAACCGCACCTTCACCGTGTGGTCGGGGCGCGCCCGCCGCGAGCTGCTCGGTCACCGGTTCCCCGACCTGCTGACCGTGGGCGGGCGGGTCTTCTACGAGACGCACCTCGCGCCGCTGCTGCGGATGCAGGGAGCGGTGCAGGAGGTAGCCCTCGACCTCGCGCTGCCCGGCGGCGGCACGCTGCCGTGCCTGGTCAACGCCGTGGAGGTCCGCGACGCCGCCGGGGACCCGGTGCTGATCCGGACGACGCTGTTCGAGGCCACCTCGCGCCGCCGCTACGAGCGGGCGCTGCTGGCCGCCCAGCGCACCGCCGCGGAGAGCGAGGCGCGCTCGCGCACCGTGCAACAGGTGGTCAGCGACCTGGCCGCCGCGGTGTCGGCGCAGGACGCCGCCGAGGTGGTCGTGGGCCGAGCCCGGGCCGCGGTGCGGGCGCGGGCCAGTGCCCTGTGGCTGGTCACCGGCTCCGGTGCCGGCGGTCCCCCCGCCGTCGAGCTCGCCGCCTCCTCCGGGCTGCCCCCGGAGCTGGGCCGCCGCCTGGAGGCGTCGGCGGCCCGCGGGGCGGCGGTGCTCCGGACCGGGCAGGTGCGGGTGGTGCCGGTGGCCGATCCGCTCGCCGCCGCCGAGCCGGAGCTGGCCGCGGCGCTCGGTGCCGAGGGGATCGACGCCCTCGTGGTCGTCCCGGTGTCGGCCGACGGCCGGCACCTCGGCGTGCTGGTGCTGCTGCTCGGAGCGGCGGAGCAGGGGGACCTGATCGACCTGGCCGAGCCGGGCCACGGGGGCGACCTCGCACCGGCCGACGCCGATCTGCTGTGGACCATCGGCCGTCAGGCGGGGCAGACCCTGGAGCGGGTGCGGCTGCACGAGGAGACCGCGCGGCAGGCAGCCCGCTCGGCGTTCCTCCTCGACGCCGCCCGGCTGATGGCGGCCGCGGCCGGCGTGCGGGAGACGGTGGAGCGGCTGGCCGACCTCGCCGTCCCCCGGCTGGCCGACCTGTGCGTCATCGACCTCACCGACGAGCACGGCCCCACCCGGCCGGCCGCCCGGCACGCCGACCCGGCCCGCGCGGCCGTGGCCGAGGAACTGCGCGATATGCACCTGCCCACGACCGGCGGACCGCACCCGGCGCTGGAGGCCCTGACCACCGGGCGCACCGTGGTGGTGCCCGAGGTGACCGACGAGTGGCTGGCCTCGGTCACCCGCGACGAGCGGCACCTGGCGCTGGCCCGCGAGCTCGGCCTGCGCAGCGTGGTCTGCGTGCCGCTGGTCGCCGACGGCCGCCCGCTCGGGGTGATCACGCTGTGCGCCGACGCCCGGCGCGGCACCTTCTCGACCGCCGACGTCGACGTCGCCGAGCAGCTGGCGCTGCAGGTCTCCCAGGTGGTCGACAAGGCCCAGCGGCTGGAGCTGGAGACGCGGACCTCGCACACGCTGCAGGCCAACCTGCTGCCGCCCAGCCCGCCGCGCGTGGAGGGGCTGTCGGTGGCGGTCCGGTACGTGGCCGCCACCCGGGGCGCCGACGTCGGCGGCGACTTCTACGACGTGGTGCCGCTGGCCGCCGACCAGGTCGGCCTGGCCGTCGGGGACGTCGTCGGGCACGACATCACCGCCGCGGCCACGATGGGCCAGCTGCGCAGCGTCTACCGGGCGCTGCTGCCCGACCGGCCGCCGCCGAGCGCGGTCATCGACCGGCTGCAGGCCGGCTGGTCGCTGCTGGGCCTGCAGCGGATGGCCACCGCGCTGTTCGGCACGCTGGACCCCGGCACCGGCCAGCTGCGCCTGGCCTCCGCCGGGCACCTGCCGCCGCTGCTGCTCGAGGGCGGGCAGGCGTGGTTCCTCGACGTCCGGCCCAGCCGGATGCTCGGGGCACCGCCGGCGCCGAGCCCGGCGGCCGAGTGGGCGGGGGTGCTGCCGGCCGGCGCGACGCTGGTGCTGTTCACCGACGGGCTGGTCGAGAGCCGGACCGCCGACATCGACGAGGGGCTGGCCGCGCTGCTGTCCGCGGCGACCGCGCACGCCACCGCCGATCCGGGGGAGCTGGTCGACCGGCTGCTCGAGGAGCTGGTCGGCGAGCACCGGGCCGACGACGTCGCGCTGCTGGCGATCACCCGGCTGCCCTGACCGGTGACGGCGGGTCGCGGCGCGCGGACGCGGCTCCCGGAGGTCGGCCGCGGTCGCGCGGAGCGCTGCCGGGGGGCCGACCATCGCAGCACCGAGCTCGGAGGTGCGGCATGGGCGGTGCGAGCGACCCGCCGGTGGAGGCCACGCTGAGGGAGGCCATCGACGGTGCCACCGTCGATCCGTCGATGTCCGGCGACGCCATGCGCTGGTCGCCGGAGCTCGCCGCGCAGCCACCGGGGCCGCGGCGGCCGGCCCGGGCCTTCCCCGGCATCGAGGCCGGCTCCGGCCTCGGGGCCCTGCTGGCGCTGGACGCGCCGGCGGTGCACCGGCTGGTCTCGGAGGCGCTGAGCTCGCTGGCCGGCGTCGCCGGGGAGCTGCGGGCGCTGCTGCCCGCGCCTCCGCCGCCTCCCGACGACGAGGACTGACCGCCCCGCGCGCCGCGGGCCGGACCGCCCTGTAGAACCGGGGAGGACACCGGCCGCACGCGGATGGGGAGACGCCCGGAGATGAGCAGCAGCCCACTGACCCTGGCGCCCGCGCCGCGGTCGGAGGCGGCCGAGCAGGTGCGCGCGGAGGTACGGGAGTTCCTCGCCGCCGAGCTCGCCGCCGGCACCTTCACCACGCACGTGGACACCTGGCTGTCCGGCGTCGACCCGGAGTTCTCCCGGAAGCTCGGCGCCCGCGGCTGGCTCGGCATGACCTGGCCGAAGCGCTACGGCGGGCACGAGCGCTCGGCCATGGAGCGCTACGCGGTGACCGAGGAGCTGCTCGCCGCCGGGGCGCCGGTCGCCGCGCACTGGATCGCCGACCGCCAGTCCGGGCCGAACCTGCTCCGGTACGGCACCGAGGCGCAGCGGCAGGCCATCCTGCCGCGGATCGCGGCGGGGGAGTGCTACTTCGTCATCGGCATGAGCGAGCCGGACTCCGGCTCCGACCTCGCCTCGATCCGCACCCGGGCGACCCGCACCGCCGACGGCGACTGGCTGGTCAACGGCGCGAAGGTGTGGACGTCGAACGCGCACGCCTCCCACTACGGGATCGTGCTCGTGCGCACCTCGCCACCCGGCGACGGCCCCCGCGGGCGGCACCAGGGCCTGTCGCAGCTGCTGGTCGACCTGTCGCTGCCGGGCATCACCGTCAACCCGATCCGCATCCTCGACGGCGGGCACCACTTCAACGAGGTGGTCTTCGAGGACGTCGTCGTCCCCGGCGACATGCTGCTCGGCGAGGAGGGCGCCGGCTGGCACCAGGTGACCGCGGAGCTGGCGTTCGAGCGGTCGGGTCCGGAGCGGTTCCTCTCCACGTGGCCGCTGATCGCGGAGTTCGGCCGCCGGGCGGCCGCCTCCGGCGACCCGGCCCAGCTGGCCGCGCTCGGCCGGCTCACCGCGCGGGCGATGGCCCTGCGGCAGCTGTCGCTGCGGATCGCCGCGGCCCTGGACCGCGGGGAGCTGCCCGACATCCCGGCGGCGCTGGTCAAGGACGTGGGGACGACGTTCGAGGGCGACGTCGTCGACGAGGTGCGCCGGGTGGTCGACGTCCCGGCGTCCCTGGACTCGCCCGATCCGCTGGGACGGGCGCTGGCCGAGGCGCAGCTGCACGCGCCGGGCTACACGCTGCGCGGCGGCACGAACGAGATCCTGAAGGGGATCGTGGCGAGGGGGCTGGGTCTGCGATGACGACGGCGAGTGAGCATCGCAGCGAGGGACGGGCGCGGAGCGGGGCGAGCGCGGAGTCGAGCCAGGGGGCGCGGCGATGAGCGACCAGGACCTGGTGGTCGAGACCGTCCGCGACATCCTCGGCGGGCACGAGCCGTTCGTGCTGACCGCCGAGCGCCCCTGGGACGAGGGTCTCTGGACCGCGCTGGCCGACGCGGGGCTGACCGGGGTCGGGCTGCCCGAGGAGGCCGGCGGCTCCGGTGGCGAGCTCGCCGACGCGGTGGCGGTCGTGCGCACGCTGGCGGCCGGCGCCGCGGCGGTACCCGTGGCCGAGCAGCTGCTCGTGGCCGGCCCCGCGGTGGTCGCCGCCGACCTCGACCTGCCCGCGCCGGACCGGCCGCTGACCTTCGCCGTCGCCGACGCGGTCACCGCCGAGCCCTCCGACGACGGCGACGGCCCGGGTCGCTGGGTGCTCACGGGCACCGCGACCGACGTGCCGTGGGCGGGGGTGGCGGCGTCGTTGGCGCTGCTGGTCCCCGCGCCGGCCGGCATCGAGGGCGCCGTCCTGGCGCTGGCCGACGTCGCCGGCCGGCCGGCCACGTCCGCGGCCAACCTCGCGGGGGAGCCCCGCGGCTCGCTGGTGCTCGACGGCGTGGCGGCGTCGGGTGCGCTGCTGCGCCCGGAGCAGGCGGCGGACCTGCGGGCGCGCTACGCGCTGGCCCGGGCGGTGCAGATGTCGGCGGCGCTGGAGCAGGTGCTGGCGCTGACGGTGCGGTACGCGGGCGAGCGGGTGCAGTTCGGCCGGCCGCTGGGGAGGTTCCAGGCCATCCAGATGGAGCTGGCCGAGATGGCCGGCCAGGTGACGGCGACCGCCGCGCTGGTCGACGCGGCGGTGCAGGCCGCCGACCGTGGCGCGGACCCGGCCGTGGCCGCGGCGGCGGCCAAGGTGCGGGCCGGCATGGCGGTCGAGGTCGTGGCCCGGCTCGCGCACCAGGTGCACGGGGCGATCGGGTTCACCCAGGAGCACCGGCTGCACCACCTCACCCGGCGGCTGTGGTCGTGGCGCGACGAGGCGGGCACCGAGGCGGCGTGGGCCCCGGTGCTCGGGGCCGGCCTGCTCGCCGGCGGCGCCGACGACCTCTGGCCGGCGTTCACCCGTGCGCTGTGAGGCTCACCCCGGGCGCCGCCCGGCGTAGAGGCGGACCGGTGACGGCCAGGTGCGGGGTACCTCCTGCACGTCGGCCAGCCCCGCCGACCGCAGCACGCCGAGGAGCTCCTCGCCCCGCCACGGGCGGCCGCCGCAGCGCACCGTGCGCAGGTCGGTGAGCAGCTCGGACAGCCGGTCCGGCGGGCCGGTGAAGGTGCCCGGCAGCAGCCAGCCGCCCGGGGCCAGGGCGCGGACGGAGGCGGTCACCACGGCGGGCACCACCTCGGCGGGCAGGAACGGCATCGGCAGCCAGACGGCGTCGTAACGGCTCTCCTCGGCGAGCCGGGCGGCGTCCTGGACGCGGAGGGTGACCCGGTCGGCCAGCCCGGCCTCGGCGACGTTGCGGCGGGCGAGGTCCAGGGCGGGCTCGAAGACGTCGATCCCCACCACGGTCAGCGCGGGGTGCGCGCGGACCAGGGCGATCGCCAGCCACCCGGTGCCGGTGCCCACGTCGAGCAGGCAGGCCCCCGGCGTGGCCAGCCGCCGCCCGAGGCCGGGGAGCAGCGCCTCGGCCGCGCGGACGGCGTCGGCGATGCCCATCGACATGCGGCCGATGCTCTGCAGCAGAGGGACGTCCACCTGGTCCCAGCCGCCGGCCCGGCCGGGGTTGTCGACCAGCTCGGCCGCCTGGCGCAGGAAGGTGCGGACCAGGCCGACCACGGGCGCCGCGGCGTCGGCGTCCGGGGGAGCGCCGCCGGTGAGCTCCGCGGCGATGGCGGCGAGCAGGTCGCGGACCGCGGGGTCGGCGGGGACGTCCTCGGTCTGCAGCCGGACGTGCGCGGCGAGGGCCGCCAGCGCGTCGGTGGCGGCGCCGAGACGCACGGCCTCGGCCATCGGTGCGGTCCCGGCCATCGGGGCGGTCGCTCCCATGTCGTTCCTCCCGGGGAGGCCGGTGCCCGCCGTGGGCGGGCACCGGCCCGCGCTCAGACGGTCTCCGGCACGCGCAGGTGCGCGAGGACGAGGTCGAACGCGGCGACCTCGGTGATCTCCGCGCCCATGCGCTCGGCGAACTCCGTGCGCATCGCCCGTCCCTGGTCGGCCGCGGCCTCCATCGACCGGCGGCTGTCGTAGGTGACGGCGGTGACCGCGCGGCCGCTGGCGCGGTCGACCAGCAGGCTGCAGCTGCAGAACCCCGGCAGGTCCTCCATGCGCGACAGCAGGGTCATCCGGAAGGCGTCGACCATGTCGTCCACGCGGGCCGGGTCGCCCTGCGACCAGATCAGCCGGCAGCAGCCGGTGTCGCCGGCCTCGGACATCCGGTGCAGGAGGGCGATCTCCCACTCCTGCACCTCCGGGGTGCCGCCGAACATCTCCGCGGCGCGGTCCCGCGACTCACGCACGCTCTCCGCGGAGGCGCGCATCGCCCCCTCGTCGGCCCAGGCGGTCGTGACGATGCACCGGCCGGCCTCCCGGTCGGCGAGCATCGACAGCCCGACGCAGCCGCTCATGCCCTGGACCATGGGCATCACCTCGTCGCGGACCATGGCGATGCCCTCGTCGAGGGCCTGCGGGTTGCCCCGGATGGTGGTCGATCGGGCGTACATGCCACCACTCCTCTCCCTGGCGGGACGGCGGCACCCGGGCGGCGCCGCCGCGCGAGCCACGGTCCTCCACCGGGGAAGGTGCGGACACGGCCACAGGTCCCTGCCCGGGTGCGCGGCTCAGCCGCTGTGCACCGCCTCCCGCGGGACCTCGGCCCGCGCCGCGCGGCGGTCCTGCAGGTGCACCCGCGCCATCACCACCAGGCCCACCACGACGACTCCCGCGGCCGCGGCCAGCGCCACCGCGTCGCCCAGGAGCAGCAACCCGCCGCCGGCCAGCGCACCGGCGGCCATCAGCACGACCGCGCCGCCGCGCCGCAGCGAGTGCTCGCCGGTGCCGCCCCCGGCCCGGGACTCGCTGACCCAGCTGGTGAGCGTCATGGTCAGGACCACCGTCGAGACGTCGGGCACCCCGAACCGCCGGGCGACCACGGCCTGCATGCCCATCCCCGCGCTCAGGGCGACGGTGACACCCACGACCAGCGCCTCCGGGGCATGCGGGACGACGGCGAACAGCACCGCGGCCCCGGCCGCGGCCAGCGCCAGGACGCCGACGAGGACCAGCGACGGCAGCGGCACCGGCACCGCGGCGGGCCGGGAGCGCAGCACGCGGCCGGCGATCAGCGCGCCGATCGCGAAACCGCCCAGCGCCGCGGCGGCCAGCCCGACGGGGATGTCCTGGTCGGTGCTCAGGCCCATGCCGAGCAGCACGATGTTGCCGGTCATGTTGGCGGTGAAGACCCGCTCCAGGCCCAGGTAGCTGATCGCGTCGAACAGGCCGGTGCCGAAGGTCAGCACGAAGGCCGCGGTCTGGAGCCGGTGTCGGGGCGCGCGGGTCCGTGGCGCGCTCATGCGGGCAGGTCCACCACGGCCGCCCGGCCGTCCGACCGGGGATCGCTGGCCGCGGTGAACGTGCCGCCGTCGACCTGGACGACCTGGGCGTGCCCCAGCATCTCCGAGTGCGGCGGGTACTCCGACACCCGGTAGCCCCGGGCGGCCACGGCGTCGCGCACCGCCGCCGGGACGTCGGCCTCCATGAGCACGAGGTCCTCGGGATCGCTCGCGCCGAGGCCGCCGACCACCCACCGGGCGCGGCCGACGGCGTCCTCGGGCGAGGCGCCGGCGAGCAGGGCGCCCAGCACCTGGGCGTGGATCTGCGGCTGGGCCTTGCCGCCCATCGTGCCGAGCACCCACGCCGGCTCCTCGCCGCGGGTGACCATGACCGGCATGAGGGTGTGGCCGGGACGCCGGCCCGGCGCCAGGCAGTTGGCGCTGCCGGGGTCGAGGGAGAAGTAGGCGCCGCGGTTGTGCAGCAGCACGCCGGTGGCCGGTTCCAGCAGCAGCGCGCCGAAGGGGTGGAACACGCTCTGGATCAGGCAGGCGGCGTACCCGTCGCTGTCGGCGGCGACCACGGCGACGGTGTCGCCGCGCGGCTGGGCGAAGGCGGTGGGGGCGTCGTCGACGGCCGCGGTGAGGGCGGCCTCCACCGCGGCGGCCAGCGCCTCGTCGGCCAGCACCCCGGCCACGTCCACGTCGCTCCCGCGCGGATCGGCCAGCAGGCGGGCGCGGTCGCGGTTGGCCTGCGACCACAGGGCGGCGAGCACCCCGGCGCCGGCGCCCTCGACGTCGACGCCCTCGGGCAGGTGGTCGAGGGCGCCGAGGACCTGCAGCAGCTGGTAGCCCTGGGTGTTGAGCGGGCTGGTCCAGACGGTGACGCCGCGGAAGTCCCGGTGCAGCGGCGCGGTGGTCTCGGGGGCGTACCCGGCGAGGTCCTCGGCCGTGAGCCGGCTGCCGAGCCCGGCCAGGCCGCCGGCCAGGGCGTCGGCGACCGGCCCGGTGTAGAAGGCCTCCGCTCCGCCGGCCGCCACCGCGGCCAGGGTGGCCGCGAGGGCCGGCTGGCGCAGGGGGGCGCCGGGAGCCAGCAGCTCCCCGGCCGGCGCGAACACCCCCCGCATGCCCGGGTCGGCCAGGATGCCCTCGCCGAAGGCGGCGATCGCCCGGCCCAGGCCGGGGGAGACCTCGACGCCGTCCCGGGCGAGGTCGACGGCCGGCTGCCACAGGTCGGCCCACGGGAGCCGGCCGCCCAGGGCGTGCACGGCGCCGAGGCCGCCGACCGCGCCCGGCACGGTGACGGTGTCGATGCCGACGGTCGGCATCACCGGCCCGACCCGGGCGGCGACGTCCTCGCGGGAGGTGCCCCGTGCGGCGCTGCCGCTGGCGTTGACGCAGGTGATCCGGCCCTCCGGGGTGCGGACCAGGGCGATCAGGTCGCCGCCGACCGAGGTGTTGTACGGGTAGACGACGGTGAGGGCCACGGCGGCGGCCACGGCGGCGTCGACCGCGGTGCCGCCGCGGGCGACGACCTCCGCGGCGACGTCGGTGGCCTGGGCGTGCGGGGTGGCGACGCCGCACCGGCGGGGGGACGGGGGAACGGCGGAGGGCATGCCGGAACTCCGGGGGAGACGGGGGCGGGGCCGGTCAGAGGACGCGGCGGAGGAAGGCGCGGGTCCGGGCGTGCGCCGGCGCGGTGAGGACCTGCTCGGGCGGGCCGGACTCCACGACCACCCCGCCGTCCATGAAGAAGACCGTGTCGGCGACGTCCCGGGCGAAGGCGATCTCGTGGGTGACCACCAGCATCGTGAACCCCTCGCGGGCCAGGTCGGTCATGACCGCCAGGACCTCGTCGACCAGCTCGGGGTCGAGGGCCGACGTCGGCTCGTCGAACAGCAGCACCCGCGGCCGGACGGCCAGGGCCCGCGCGATGGCGACCCGCTGCTGCTGCCCGCCCGAGAGCTGGGCCGGGTAGTGGTCGGCGCGGTCGGCCAGCCCCACCCGGTCCAGCAGGGCCAGGGCCTCGGTGCGGGCCTGCTGCCGGGGGACGCCGTGCACGTGCACCGGCGCCTCCATGACGTTCTCGACCGCCGTGCGGTGGGCCAGCAGGTTGAACCGCTGGAACACCATGGCCGTCGACCGGCGCTGACGGGCGACCTGGCGGCTGTTCAGCGCGTGCCGGCGTCCCCCGGCGACGCGGTAGCCGACCAGCTCGCCGTCGAGGTGGATCGCGCCGTCGTCGGCCTGCTCCAGCTGGTTGATGCAGCGCAGCAGGGTCGACTTGCCCGATCCCGACGGTCCGAGGACGCAGGCCACCTGGCCCGCCGCCACGGTCAGGTCGATCCCCCGGAGGACCTGCGCGTCGCCGAAGGACTTGCACAGGCCGGTGATCTCGATCATCGGCCGGGTGGACGCCTGCGCGACGGCCGGTGCGGACGGCGCGGTGGCGGTGGGCGGGGTCTCAGGCACTGACCGTCTCCTCCAGCTTCTTCATCCGCGCGCGGGCCGCCTTCGGCAGCCCGGTGGACAGCCGCTTCTCGAGCTGCCCCTGGATCAGGGTCAGCACGATCGTGATCAGCCCGTACCAGAAGGTGGCCACCAGCAGCAGGGGGATCTGCTGGAAGTTGCGCGAGTAGATGGCCTGCACGGCGAACATCAGGTCGGCCAGCCCGATGAGGATGACCACCGAGGAGTACTTCAGGATCGAGATGACCTGGTTCATCGTCGGCGGGACGGAGATCCGCGCGGCCTGCGGGAACACCACCCGGCGGAAGACCTGCCACGGGGTCATCCCCATGGCCGTCGCCGCCTCGACCTGGCCGCGGTCCACCGCGAGGACGCCGGCCCGCATGATCTCGGCCATGTAGCCGGCCTCGAACAGGCTCAGCGCGATGATCGCCGCCCCGAGCTGGTTGATGACGTCGTTGGTCTGGAAGGTCGCGAACTCCGGGCCGAACGGGATGCCGATGCTGATGCGCGGCAGCACGGAGGCCAGGAAGAACCAGAACAGCAGCTGGACCAGCAGCGGGATGGTGCGCGAGACGTAGATGGCGGTGAACGCCACCGACCGCAGCGTCGGGCTCGACGAGAGCCGCATGGCCGTGAGCAGCAGCCCCAGCAGCGTGCCGCCGGCCATGCCCGTGACGGTCAGGAGCAGGGTGATCTGCAGGCCGTCCATGACCAGCGGGTGGAACACGTAGTCGGCGAACACCGGCAGGTTGAGCCGGTCGTTGGTGGCCACGAAGTGGACCAGCATCGCGCCGAGCACGAGCACCACGGCGACGTAGAGGAACTCCCGCCAGCGGATGCGCGGGGCCAGGGGCTCCAGCCCGGAGGACGGCCGCTGCGCGCCGGCGACCGTCCCCACCTGGCCGGTCACCGCGCTCACTCCGCCGTCGCCGCGTTGATCGGAGCACCCTCCAGGAGGCTGTCGGCGATGCCGTACTGCTCGCCGAGCTCGGCGAAGGTGCCGTCCTCCTGCAGCTGCAGCAGCGCGGCGACGAAGGCGTCGCGCAGCTCGGTGTCGTCCTTGCGGAACAGCGCGCCACCGGGCACCTCGTTGAAGAACTCGCCGGCGACGTCGAACTGGTCGGGCGAGAGTTCCTCGGTGTAGCTGAGGACGAGGCTGACGTTGAGCGCGGCCGGGGCGCGGCCGGAGCTGATGGCGGTCTGCACGTCGCTCGGGTCCTGCACCACGAGCTTGTCGACCGGCGGCTGACCCGCCGCCTGGCACTCCTCGCTGAGCGCGTCGGCGGTGCGCTCGCCCTGGCTGTTCGCGCCGACGACCGTGGTGACGCCGCAGAGGTCCATCGGCTCCTCGATGCCCTCGGGGTTGCCCTCGGGGACGAGGATCCCGGCGCCGACGTCGACGTAGTCGACGAAGTCCACGGTCTCCTCGCGCTCGGCGGTGTCCACCACGAAGGACATGACCGTGTCGTAGCGCTCGGCCTGCAGGCCGGCGATGAGGCCCGAGAAGTCCCCGGGGGCGAACTCCACCTCCAGGCCCATGAGCCCGGCGGCCGCGCGGGCGAGGTCGGCCTCGAACCCGGTCAGCGTGGTGCCGTCCTCGGCGGTGAAGACCATGGGTGCCAGCTGGGGGTCGACGCCGACGGTCAGCACCCCGGCGTCCCGGACGTCGTCGGGGACCAGCGAGGCGATGTCGTCGTCCTGCTCGACCGACGGGCCGGCGGCCGCGTCGGACTCCTCGTCGGAGGAGCCGCCGCAGGCGGCGAGCGCCAGGGTGCCGCCCAGGGCGAGGGTCAGGGTGAGGGCACGGATCGAGCGCACGAAGGGCCTCCGGTGGGGTCGCGGAACGAACGGCTGGTCGGACCAATCACCCGGAAGGGCGATCCTGGCCGCGAAGTTTGCAACCGAACGATCCACCTGTAAACCCCTGACCCGGGGTTCTCCCGATCGGTATCCGGACGTGATCTGATGTGGCCCGCCGAGGCGGCGGAGCCCGCCTTGGTCCGACCAAGGAGGACCGATGTCGAGTGGTGCGGCCCCGCTGGGCCAGTGGTCGCGGGCCGACACCGTGGCCTCCCGCCTGGAGCGGCAGATCCTGGACGGCACGCTGGCACCCGGCGACCGGCTGCCCCCGGAACGCGAGCTCGCCGAGTCGCTGGGGGTCTCCCGCGGATCGGTGCGCGAGGCGCTGCGCGACCTCGCCGTCCGGGGGCTGGTGGACCGCACCCGCGGCCGGGGGACGACGGTGCTGCGGCCCGGCGGCACGCTGACCGGGCTGGCGCTGGCCGGCGGGCTGGACGCCGACCAGATCGAGCTGGTCCAGGTGATGGACGTGCGCGCCTGCATCGAGCCCTCGGTGGCCGGGCGGGCCGCGCGCAACGCCACCGCGCAGGACGTCGCCCAGCTCGAGGCGCTGCTGGTCGAGATGGAGACCGAGCAGCGGCCGGCGTCCTTCGCCCGCCTGGACCGGACCTTCCACCGCGCGATCGCCCAGTACAGCAGCAACCCGCTGCTGGTGCGGCTGCACGACCGGGTGCAGGAGCTCATCGAGCCGAGCCGCCGGGAGCACCTGCTCACCGCCGACCGGATGCGCTCCTCGCGGCGGGAGCACGACCGGATCGTCGCCGCCATCCGCGCCGGCGACGAGGCGGGCGCGGTCGCCGCCGCCGCGGCGCACGTGGCGAGCGTGCAGCGGCAGATCGCCGGCCGCTGACGCCCCCGGTCAGCGCGGGACGGGGAGGCCGCCCGCGGCGCGGCCGGCCGCGGAGAGCCACGGGGACAGGCAGCCGCTGACCAGCTCCCACTGCCGGGCCGGGTGGGCGACCTCGGTGCGCAGCACGTGCTCGATCTGCTGGCCGATGCACAGCACCAGGAACGTGTCGGCGAGCAGCTCGAGCGGGGCGTCCGGGTCCAGGTGGCCGTCGCCGTGCGCGTCGGCCAGGTGGGCGAGCAGGTCGGCGCGCCACACCGCCTCGGCCTCGGACTGGAAGGCCGCCAGCTCCGGCCGCGAGGGGACCCGGCCCCAGAAGCTCACGACGACCAGCGCCTCGTCGTGGGTGACGGGGGAGAGCGGCAGGATCTCGCCGAGCATCCCGGCCACGGCGGCCAGGCCGCGGTGGGCGGCCACCGCGGCGGCGATCCGCCGGTTGGTGTCGGCGAAGATCCGCCGGAAGGCCGCCGACAGCACCTCGTCGAAGTCGGCGAAGTAGTGCCACAGCGCGCCGCTGGCGACGCCGAGCTCGGCGGCCAGGGCGCGCGAGGACGCCTGCTCGATGCCCTCGCGGGCCACGATCCGCAGGTAGGCGGTCACGATCTCCGCCCGCCGGGACTCCCGGTCGACCACCTTCGGCACCGGGACATCCTCCCCGACCGCCGCCGGACCCTTGCGCGGGCGGGGGCGTCGGGTGCATGTTATTGAGCGACTGCTCAGGAAAGGCTCCGCGGAGCCGCCGTGCCGAGGAGGCCCCCATGACCGCAGCCCACACCGTCGTGGACGACGTCACCGTCGCCGACCTGGAGCGCGACCCGTACCCGGTCTACGCCCGCCTCCGGGCCGAGGCGCCGGTCGCCTACGTGCCGGCCGTCGACCTCTGGCTGGTGACCCGCTGGGCCGACGTCCGCGCCGTCGGCGCCGACCCCGCCGTCTTCAGCGCCGAGATGGACGACTCGCCGCTGGACCCGACGTTCGGCGGGCCGAGCATCCTGACCACCGACGGCCCCGCGCACCGCGACATCCGGCGCAGCCTGGACGCCAAGTACTCGCCGCGCGCCGTCCGCGGCTACATCGCCGATCTCGTGGAGCCGATCGTGGCCGAGCGCCTCGCCGCGCTCGCCGGGCGCGACGAGGTCGACCTGCTCGCCGAGTACTTCGAGCCGATCTCGGTGCTGTCGCTGGGGTCGGTGCTCGGCCTCGGGCACCTGGACGCCGGCACCCTGCGGCGCTGGTTCCACGGGCTGCACCAGGGCGCCATCAACTTCGAGAAGGACCCGGCCCGGCAGGCGATCAGCGACGCCGTCGCCGCCGAGATCGACGAGGCGCTCGCACCCGTCCTCGACCGGATCGGCTCGGCCGAGGAGGACTCGACGATCGCGCACATGATCTTCTCCGGCGTCGCCGACGGCGGACGCCGGGACCTCGCGGCCGTGCTGCCGACGCTGAAGGTCATCCTGCTCGGCGGCATGCAGGAGCCCGGCCACGGGGCCGCCTCGACGACCGCCGCCCTGCTGTCGGACCCCGAGGCGCTGGCGCGGGTGCGCGCCGACCTCGACGCGCTCGTGCCGGTGGCGGTCGAGGAGGGGCTGCGCTGGGTGAGCCCGATCGGCACCCAGACCCGCCAGGTGCGCCGGGAGGTCGAGCTCGGCGGGACGACGCTGCCGGTCGGTGCGCGGGTGGGGTCGGTCGTGGCCTCGGCCAACCGCGACGAGACGGTCTTCGCCGACCCCGACCGCTTCTCCCTCGACCGCCCGAAGGGCAACCACGCCGCCTTCGGCTTCGGGCTGCACTCCTGTGTCGGGCACGCGTTCTCCCGCGGGCAGATCACCATCGCGCTGCGGCGCCTGCTGGAGACCCACCCCGGCCTCCGGCTGGCCGAGGGGTTCATGCCGGAGTTCCGGGGCTGGGAGTTCCGGGCGCCGACGTCGCTGCGGGTCCGTCTGGACGAACAGGCGGGTCGACGCCCGGAGGCCCGTCAGAGCACGTAGAACACCTTGGTCACCGGCTCCTTGACCTCGAAGGTGCCCGAGAATCCCGGGGGCAGGACGTAGCCGTCGCCGGGGCCGAGCTCGGTGACGTCCTCGCCCTCTCGGATCACCGCCGTGCCCGAGAGGAGGAAGCCGGACTCGGTGGCGGGGATGTCCGTGTACCGGAACCCACCCGCGGGGATCTTCATCGAGGCGATCTCACCCGGCGCCGCGACCGGGCCGGCGAGGTGGACGTAGCGCACCTCGGTGCCGTCGAGGAAAGCGGCGAACGGGGGGAGCTCGGTCAGCGGGGTGTAGTCCGCGTCGCGCAGGCCGTCGGCGGTCAGGGCGGTGAAGGGCACGGGTCCTCCTGTAGGGGTGCGGTGGTCCGCTCCAGGGGTGGAGCGGGAGGTCAGTGGGTGGTGATCGGCAGCGAGGTGAGGCAGCGGTAGACGCTGCCGGGACGCCAGGTGACCTCCTCGGCCGGGACCGCGAGCCGGACGGGGCGGCGCAGCATCTCCTGGAAGATCTCCATGCTCACCATGCGTGCCAGTGGATGGCCCGCGCAGTGGTGGACGCCCCCGCCGAAGCTGGCGATCCGCGGCTGGGCCGGACGGTCGGGTCGCAGCGTGTCCGGATCGGGGAAGACGTCGCCGTCCCGGTTCGCCGCACCGATCAGGAGCTGCAGTCGCTGACCGGCCTCCAGGCGGTGACCGTTGACCTCGGTGTCCTCCCGGACCACGCGCAGCGTGGACTGGAGCGGCGTGTCGAACCGGAGGAGTTCCGTCTGGACGGCCGCGCCGCCGTCGGGGTCGGTGGCCAGGTGGCGGGCGAGTCCGGGGTGGGTCAGCAGGTGGTACATGCCGCTGGCGATGAAGCAGTACGTCTCCTCGTACCCGGCGCCGTACATGAAGTGGACGTTGGCCAGCACCTCGTAGTCGGTGATGTCGCCCGCGGCCGCCGCGACCTGGCACATGATGCTGATCAGGTCGTCCCCCGGATCGGCCCGCCGCTCGGCCACCACGGAGGCGAAGTACTCGTCGATCTGGCGCACCGCGTCGTTGCCCGCGGCGACCATCTCCGGACCGGGTACGGCCTCGAACAGCAGTGCGGCCACGTCGTTGGTGAGCTTCGCGAGATGCGCCCGGTCCTGCAGCGGGATGCCCATCAACTGGCAGATGACGTCCGATGGCACCTCGAAGGCGATGACCTGCAGGGCGTCGGCCGTGCCCGCGGCAGCCACCGCGTCGAACTGGCTCTGCACGCGGTCGACGACCCCGGCCCGCAGGCGCTCGACGCTGCGCGGCATGAAGGCCGGACCGATCAGCCGCCGCAGCGCCGCGTGCCGCGGGTCGTTCATCGACAGCAGCCACGAGCCGATGTTCTCGGCGAAGGCCCCCTCGCCGACGCGGGCGGCGACGCCGGCGACGGGGTCGTCCTCGAAGCCGATGACCTTGTTGGCCAGTGCGGCGAGGACGTCGTCGTAGCGGCTGATGACGGTGTGGCCCTCCGGGTGCTCGTACCAGGGGTGGTCGCGGCGCAGCTGGGCGTAGGCCGGGTAGGGGTCGACCAGCGTCTGCGGGTCGTCGCTGCCCCAGAGGACGGGGGTCGTCATGTCGCGCTCCTGTCGTTCGGTCGGTCAGGCCGGGGTCGTGGGGGAGAGGTCGCGATCGGTCGTGGAGCTGGTGCCGGGGGCGGCGGTCCAGCGGCTCGGGGACAGTGCCGTCCCGAGCAGCAGCGCGGCGGGTACGGACAGCGCGAGGGGCACTGCGGTGCCGAGGGAGCCACCGATCAGCAGGGTGAAGTTCGACAGCACGAGCGCGGTCAGTGCCGTGATCAGCACCGTGGCGAGCGCCGGCGCCACGAGGGTCTGCCAGGGCCGGGTGTCGACCCGGGTGCGCCGGAAGAAGACGATCACCGAGACCGACGTCAGCAGGTACAGGACCATCAGGCCGAGCACGGCCACGCCTCCCCCCCAGGAGAAGAGCGTCAGGACCGGGTCGAGGCCGAGGACGGCGAACGGCATGACGAGCGCCAGCGCCAGCGCGGTCTGCAGCGCGCTGGCGACGAAGGGTGCGCCCTGGCGGTTGGTCCGGGCCACCACCGACGGGAACGCGCCGGTCTCGCCGAGCGAGTGGACGTACCGGTTGGAGGCGTTGTGGAACGCCAGGATCCCGGCCAGCAGTGAGGTCGCCAGGAGCACCCCGCCGACCTCGGCGGCCCAGGGCCCCAGCGCGTCCGCGATCGCGTCGAAGAGCAGCACCGTGGAGTCGCCGGACTCGAGAGCGGCGCCGGCCGCGCCGACGACCTGGCCGGCTCCGTACGCGCTCACGACCATCCACGCCACGAAGGCGAAGAACAGCGAGATGATCGCGACGGCCAGGTAGGTCGCCCGCGGAACGGTACGGGCCGGGTCCTTGGCCTCCGCCGAGTAGATGGCGGTGGACTCGAAACCGAACATGGACGCGATGCCGAACGTGATGGCGATCCCGGGTGCCCCGGCGAGCAGGGCGGACGGGGAGAAGCTGGCAGCGGGCGTGAGGCCTTCGGGGCCGCCACCGGTCACGAGCGTCACGAGGGCGAAGGCGAGGAGGATCGCCATCTCCGCGGCGACCAGCACGCCGAGGAACTTGGCGCCCAGGTCGATGTCGAGCGAGCCCAGCACCTGGACCAACGCCATGGTCACGAGGGCGCATGCCCACCACGGGGGAGCGAACCCCAGGTGGGTGTCGGCGAGGAAGGACACGATCACGCCGTACAGCCCGTACATGCAGGCCTGGATGGTGTTGTAGGACCACATCGCCACGACCGCCGAGCCCGTGCCCAGGCGGCGACCGAGGCCGCGGCCGACGTAGGCGTAGAAGGCGCCTTCCTCGGTGACGTGCCGGCCCATCGCGATGAAGCCGACGGCGAAGACGGCGATGACGACCCCGACCACGAGGTAGGCCGCAGGGGCTCCGGCGCCGTTGCCGAGCGCGACGGCCAGCGGCAACGCCCCACCGATGCCGGTGAGGGGCGCCTGGGCCGAGAGGACGAAGAAGAGGATGCCGACGACACCGACGGCCCCTCGTCGGAGCTGATGACGATCCTCCGCGCGGTGCACGGCAGTGGGTCCGGACGGCCCGGCGGCGTGGGACATGGTCACTCCCGGAGAGGAAGAACTGTCCATCCGGACAGATGTGAGGGATGACACAGAAGATGCACGATGCGGGCAAACTGGTCAAGTGGTCAGGAGAAGAGTTGACGCCGACGTCACGTCTCGGCGGCTCTCGTGACGAGCGTGTTGCCATGGCCGACGCTCCGGCCGGTCGACCGGAGGCGGCAGACTCGCGGTGTGAGCACCCCTGGAACGACCGGGCACGAAGGTCCCCGACGAGCCCCTGGATACGGCGAGGGGCGGCGGGCCCTGCTGGCGGCCGCGGTGCACGTGGTGGCCACCCGCGGGCTGCGCCACCTGACCTACCGTGCGGTCGCAGCCGAGGCCGGCGTGGCCCACGGGCTCGTCGCGCACCACTTCGGCACCCGTGACGCGCTGCTCGAGGCGGCGCTCGAGTACTCGCTGGCCAACAGCGTCGGGTCGATCAGCGAGGCGCCCGGCAGCGGCGACCTGTCCGCGCTGTTCGGCGGACTCGCCGGGCTCGTGGACGCGCAACCCGACGACCAGGCGTTCCAGTACGAGCTCATCCTGGAGGCGCGCCGCCGCGCGGAGCTCAGGCCGCACGTCGAGCGGGTGTACGCGACGTACTGGGCGGCCCTGGGGGACGAGCTGGCGGCCGCCGGCATCGAGCCCGCCGAGCCGTTGGTCCACCTGGTGTTCGCGGCCGTCGACGGCTTGGTGTTCCAGCAGGTGTGCCTCGGCCGACCGGAGGCCACGCGAGCGGCACTCGACTCCCTCCGGCAGTTGCTGCGCGGTCTCGGGGACTCGTGGAGCGGGGCTCGGGAAGGGGCGCCGGCGAAACTGGGCACTTGACCAGTTTCGGTGGACGCGGCAGATTGACGCCGGCCCGGCGCCTGCGGCGCCGGGTCGTGCGGCCACCGATCACGTGCCTCCCCGGCCTCCCGAGATCGCGGACCGCCGAGTCCTCGCGCCACCGATCTCGAGGGAGCACGCGCCATGGCCACCGCATACGTGAACGGCCGCGTCTACACCGTCGACCCCACCCGCCCCTGGGCCGAGGCCGCCCTCGTGGAGGACGGCGTTTTCACGGCGGTCGGGTCGGACGGTGAGGTCCGTGCCGCGGCGCCGCCCGGGACCGACGTCGTCGACCTGGGTGGCCGGATGGTCATGCCCGGCATCCACGACGCGCACATCCACCTGCTGGCCAGCGGGCTGAAGTTCCGCTTCGAGGCCCGGCTGACCCCCTTCGCCACCCCGGAGCAGATCGCGGCGGAACTCGCGGCCTGCGGCTGCACCGGCCCGGCCGAGGACGGTGGCGAGCCCTGGCTCGTCGGTGGCGAGTACTTCCCCCAGGGATTCGGCGAGGCCGGGCCGGACCGGGCCTTCCTGGACGAGGTGTTCCCCGACCGCCCGGTCTTCCTCTACGACTACTCCATCCACCACGGTCTGGCCAACACGCGGGCGCTGGAGGCGGCAGGGCTGACCGCGGAGACGGAGGACCCGCCCGGTGGGCGGTACCCCCGTCGGCCGGGGACCCGTGAGCTGACCGGCGAGCTGGTCGAGCAGGCCCGCTGGCCGGTGATGCGGGCGATCCCCGACCACCCGGACGAGGTGTACCGGGACGCCGTCGCCTGGGCGGCCGCCACCTGCCACCGGTTCGGCATCACCTCGGTGCAGGAGGCCTCGGCCTCGCCGCAGGCCTTGCGGGCCTTCGGTGCCCTGGACCGGGCCGGGCAGCTCGACCTGCACGTCGCCGCGCACCTGGTCTGGCGGGAGGAGGGCTTCGGCATGGCGTCGACCGCCCAGCTGGACCGGTCCATCGCCGAGCGAGCCTCTGCCGCGAGCGCGCACGTCGACACCCGGTTCATCAAGATCTGGCTGGACGGCGCCCCGCTCCCGCCGCACATGACCCAGGCCGACATCGCGCCCGACGGCAGCGTCGACCCGAGCCGGCTGCTGGTGCCCGCCGACGAGCTGGCCGAGACGCTCCGGCGCTTCGACGCCGAGGGGTGCCAGGTGAAGGTCCACACCGCCGGGGAGGGTGCCGTCCGGGCCGCACTCGACGCCTTCGAGGCCGTCCGCGAGGCCAACGGGTCCGACGGGCCGCGGCACGAACTGGCGCACACGGCGTTCATCCACGAGGACGACTACGCCCGCTTCGGCCGGCTGGACGTCGTGGCGGAGATGTCACCGGCGATCTGGCACATCCCCGAGTTCGGCCTGCAGCACGGCTTCAAGTTCGCCACCGTGCTGCGCAGTGGAGCGACGATGACCGTCGGCTCGGACTGGATCATCACGCCCGACCCGAACCTGTTCCCGGCCCTGCAGGGCATGCTCGAGTGGGGCGAGGACGCGGTCGACATCGCCACGGCCCTGCGGATCATGACCCTCGGCGGGGCCGAGGCGGTCGGCCGCGGGGACCGCCAGGGGTCGATCGAGGTCGGCAAGTCCGCGGACTTCATCGTGCTCGACCGCGACCTCCTCGAGATCCCGGCCGACCAGGTGGGTGGGACGCGGGTCCTGCGCACCGTCTTCGAGGGCCGCACCGTCTTCGAGGCCGCACCGTCTTCGAGCCCGTGATGTCCGAGGCGGTGATGTCCGAGGGCGAGGAGGCCGCCGCGCAGCCCTGACCCCGGCCGGCACCCCGCCGATACCGCACCGATGCCGTCACGACCTGGCACCGGCTATTGACGGCTGCGGCGACGGAGGTCACAGTGGCCAGACCCGTTCGGGCCCGTACGAATCTGGAGGCCGGTGCCGTGAGCCACAGCGCGAGTGTCGAGACGACGCCGTCTGCCGGGGGAGGTGAGACCGGCCTGCGCAAGGGCCGGCTGGGCACCATCGGCATCGTCTTCTTCGTCGTCGCCGCCGCCGCCCCGCTGGTCGGCATGACCGGTGCGGTGCCCGTCGCGATCGTCCTGGGCAACGGGGCCGCCGCCCCCGGCGCGTACCTCGCCGTCGGCCTGACGCTGCTCGTGTTCAGCGTCGGCTACGCGGCGATGAGCTCGGCGGTCACCAACACCGGTGCCTTCTTCGCCTACGTGGGCCGCGGCCTGGGGCTGGCCCCCGGCGTCGGCAGCGCCTTCGTCTCGATGGTCGCCTACCTCGCGGTGCAGCTGGCGGTCTTCGGCTTCTTCGGCGCGGTGATGGCCGGCCAGATGCAGGCCCGGCTCGGCATCGACCTGGCCTGGTGGGCCTGGAGCCTCATCGCGTGGGCGCTGGTGCTCGCGCTCTCGGTGCTGTCGGTCGACGTCGGCGCCAAGGTGCTCGGCGTCCTCATGGTGCTGGAGATCGGCTCGCTGCTCGTCGTGGCCATCGCGGCGCTCGCGCAGGCCGACGAGCTGGACTTCGGCGCCTCGTTCTCGCCGGGCAACATCTTCGCCGGCGGCTTCGCTGGCTCGGCCGGCATCGCGCTGGCCTTCGCCTTCGCCTCGTTCATCGGCTTCGAGGCCACCGCCATCTACGGCGAGGAGTCCAAGGACCCCAAGCGCACCGTCCCGCGGGCCACCTACCTCGCCGTCGGCACCATCACCGTGCTGTTCGCCATCACCTCCTTCGGCCTGGTCAGCGGCCTGGGTGCGGACGAGGCCGTGCCGCGCACCCTCGAGCTCTCCTCGGAGCTGGCCGACCCGGCCGCCGTCCTCTTCGGCGTCGCCGACCAGTACGTCGGCACCTGGCTGGGCACGCTGATGAGCTGGCTGGTGCTCTCCAGCCTCTTCGCCGGCCTGCTGGCCTTCCAGAACTCCGCGGCCCGCTACTTCTTCGCCATGGGGCGCGCCGGCGTGCTGCCGGGCGTGCTGGGCCGCACCAACCGCTCCGGCGCCCCGCACGTGGCCTCGGTCCTGACCTCGGTGATCTCGCTGGTCGTCATCCTGGTCTTCGCCCTCGCCGACCTGGACCCCGTGCTCAACCTGTTCAACTGGTTCAGCGGCCTGGCGGTCGTGGCCATCCTCCTGGTGGAGGCGCTGGTGTCGGTGGCGGTGATCGTGTACTTCCGCCGCGCCGGCACCGACAAGCGGATCTGGCACACCCTGATCGCCCCCGCGCTGGCCACCATCGGGATCGTCCTGGGCCTGTACCTGCTGATCTCCCGGTTCGGCCTGCTCGCCGGCACCGTCTCCGAGGGGGCGGACCCGACCACCCAGGCGTTCGCGCTGAGCACCACCGGGTGGGTGCTGGTCGTCCTGCCGTTCGTGGCGTTCGTGGTGGGCACGCTCATCGGTGCCGCCCGGCGGACCCGGGAGAACGCCGACGCCGTCCGGGACCTGGTGTCCTGATGCGGGTCCTCTTCATCCAGCAGGACCACGTCAGCCCGCCCGGGCCGCTCGGCGAGGCGTTCACCGAGCGCGGCTACGACGTCGTCGAGTTCCTCGTCGTCCCGCCGGAGCACTTCGCCGTGCCGGGCATCGGCGTGCAGTTCCCCGACCCGGCGGACTTCGACGCGATCGTGCCGATGGGCGCCCCGTGGTCGGTGTACGACACCGCCACGATCGACCCCTGGATCACCGACGAGCTGGCCCTGCTGCGCCGGGCCGACGAGCTCGGCGTGCCGGTGCTGGGGGTCTGCTTCGGGGGCCAGGCGCTGGCCGCGGCCCACGGCGGTGTCGTCATGCGGGCGGCGACCCCGGAGGTCGGCTGGGTGCACGTCGACAGCGACGACCCCGGGCTGGTGGAGCCCGGCCCCTGGTTCGAGTGGCACTCCGACCGGTGGATCGCCCCGCCGGGCGCGGTGGAGATCGCCCGCACCGAGTGGGCACCGCAGGCCTTCGTGCTGCGCCGCAACCTCGGGGTGCAGTTCCACCCCGAGCTGACCGCGACGCAGCTGACCGGCTGGCTGGACAACGGCGGCGCCGACTACCTGGCCGCCCGCGGCATGGACGCCGCGGCCATCCACGACGAGACGGTCCGGCAGGGCCCCGCCGCCGCCGAGCGCAGCCGCCGGCTGGTCCACCGGTTCCTCGACCGGGTGGCCAGCACGCCCGCGGAGGTCCCCGCGCGCGGCTGACCCCGCACCGCGCGAGAGGCCCCTTCCCGATCCCGGGAGGGGGCCTCTCGCGCGTCCGGAGCCCGGGCCGGCGACGACGGCGCACTGTGCGCGCAGCGACGAGTGCCGTGCGCGCGACGACCAGAACGCCGCCTGCCCGGCTGGTGGAGTGAGCCACCACACACGGGCCCCCTGCGGCCCGGGCCGGAACCGGAGGAACGCGCGCCCATGAGCACCCTGGTGGAGCTGGTCCTCTCCGGCGTCACCCAGCTCGGTCTCTACGCCCTGCTGGCGCTGTCGCTGGCCCTCGTCTTCGGCGTCAGCCGGATCGTCAACCTCGCCGTCGGCGACCTCGCCGCGGTCGGCGCCTACGCCATGGTCGTCACCGCGGGCATGCCCTTCGGGCTGCGGATCGCGGTCACCCTGCTCGTCCTCGGGCCGGCGCTCTACCTGCTCGAGCGCGGGCTGCTGGGCCGGATCCGCGACGGGCTGGCCGGGATGCTGGTCACCTGGGGGATCGGGCTGGCCATCCGGCAGGTGTTCGAGGTCGTCTACACCGCCACGCCGCGCTCGGTGACCGAGCCGATCGCCGGGTCGACCACCGTCCTCGGCTCGGTCTACCCGACCTACCGGCTGGTCATCGCGGCGGTCAGCCTCGCCGTGGTCGTCGCCGTCCTCGTCGTCGCCTACCGCACCCGCGCCGGCCTGCGGCTGCGCGCGGTCGCCGACAACCCCGAGATGGCTGCGCTGCTGGGCACCCGGCCGGCCCGCACCCGCGCGCTGGTGTTCGCCGTCGCCGGGCTGCTCGCCGTGCTGGCCGGTGCCCTCTACAGCCCCCTGCTGGGCGTCACCCCGGCCATGGGCTTCTCGCTGCTGATCCCGGGCTTCGTCGCGGTGCTGCTCGCCCGGCCGGCGTCCTTCCGCGGCGCCGTGCTCGCCGTGGCACTGGTCGTCGCCCTGCAGGTGGTCCTGCGCCGGTTCTTCCCCGACACCGTCGCCGACTCGCTGTTCTACGTCGTCGTCCTCGTGGCCGTCGTCGTCCGCGCCAACCCCCACACCAGGAGGCTCCTGTCATGGTCCGCTCGTCCGGCACGCCCCGCGCGCAGCGTCTCCGCGTGAGCGGCAGGATGCCGCTGCGCCGCGCCCTCCCCGCCGCGCTGCTGCCGCTCTCCCTCGTCCTCGCCGCCTGCGGGTCGAGCGTCGGGAGCGCCGAGGAGGCCGAGGGGAACGACCTGAAGATCGGCTTCATCGTGCCGGCGACCGGCCTGGCCTCGGCCACCGGCCTGGCCATGCAGGCCGGGTTCGAGCTCGCGGTCGAGCGGATCAACGCCGAGGGCGGCGTCAACGGCCAGGACGTCACCTACGAGATCCAGGACGACGCCGGCGACCCCGCCACCACCTCGCAGATCGCCCGCCGCTACAGCCAGGACAACTCGTTCGACATGCTGTTCGGCACCATCACCGGCGACACCGCCGCCGCGGTCCAGCCGATCGCCGACGAGGCGGGCATGCCGTTCGCCACCGCGATCCTCGGCGACCCGCCGGTCTGCTCGGCCTACGCCTGGCCGTTCGGCGAGTCCAGCCGCCAGCTGCTCAACATCCAGGTCACCAACCTCATCGAGGACTACGGCCCGCGGATCGCCTTCGTCGGCTCGGACTACAACTTCCCGCGCGACTACGCCGAGGCCGCCAGGGAGCTCATCGAGGAGCAGGGCGGTGAGATGGTCGCCGAGGAGTACAGCCCGCTCGGCACCACCGACTTCGAGTCGACCATCGGCCGGCTCTCGGCCGCGCAGCCCGACGCGATCCTCGCCATGGTGGTCGGCAGCGACGCGGTCACCTTCACCCTCCAGGGCGCGCAGTTCGGGCTGCTGACCCCGGAGATCGGCTACGAGGGCGCGCCCCTGGACAGCGACTACCACGGCGCCGTGGCGGCGGTGACCACCGGCCGCGAGCACGTCGTCCGGTGGGCCGACGGCCTCGACGACGAGGACAGCCAGGCCTTCGTCGACGCCTACCTCGAGGAGACCGGCCTGTCGCTGCCGGTGTCCGAGGTCGCCGCCAACGCCTACTACGCGATGCTCTTCATCGCCGGGGCGATCAACGACAGCGAGGCCGGCACCCGCGAGGAGATCAACGCGGCGCTCGGCGAGTTCTCCTTCGACTCCCCGCTGGGCGAGGGCACCCGGTTCGTCGAGACCGAGGGCGGCGGCCACCTGTTCCAGGCGGACATGCTGACCGCGACGGTCACCGACGACGGCTACGCGGTCGCCGAGGACCACGGCGTCGTCGACGACACCACGGTCAGCTGCCAGTGACGGCCACCACCGTCGCCGCACCGGCCCGCGAGCGGGCGACGCGCCCCCGCGGGCCGGTCGCCCGGCGGTGGGCCGCCCCGCTCGCCGCCGTCGCCGTCGGGGCGCTGGCCCTGGCCCCCTTCGGGCTGGCGCCGTTCGCGCTCGGCATCCTCACCCTCGGGCTGGTCTACGGGCTGTTCACCTACGGTCTCGACCTCGCCTGGGGCCGGGTCGGGCTGATCAGCGTCGGCCAGGCGGCCTTCTTCGGCACCGGCGCCTACGCCGTGGTCATCGGCACCGACGCCGGGCTCTCCCTCCCCGTGGCCGGCCTGCTGGGCGTCGCGGCCGGGGCGCTGCTGGCGGCGCTGATCGGCGCGGTGGCGCTGTCGGTGCCCGAGACGACGAGCGTGCCGCTGCTGATCCTGCTCACCCTGGGTGCCAGCCAGCTGCTGCAGCGGACGGCGACCTCGCTGCGGGACCTCACCGGCGGCGCGAACGGCGGCCTGGCGCCGGTGTTCGGCCTGGTCGAGGGCTACTACGTCGTCCTGGCCGGCTGCGTGGTCGCCGTCGCGCTGACCGCCGGCCTGCTCGTCAAGGGCCGCCGGGGGCTGTTCCAGCTGACCTCGCTGGCCAACCCGTTGCGCGCCGAGCACCTCGGGGTCGACCTGCGGGCCACCCGGTGGGTGGCGTTCGTGGCGGCCGGCGGGGTCTCCGCGCTCGCCGGGGCGCTGTTCGCCCCCGTGTCGGGCATCGTCACCCCGGCCTCGCTGGGCCTGGCCCTGTCGGCCAGCGTGCTGGTGTGGCTGGCCGTGGGCGGCAAGGGCTCGATCGCCGGCCCGTTCCTCGGCGCGGGGCTGCTCACCATCGGCACCCAGACCCTCGGCGGAACCCTGCAGAGCTGGTACGTCCTGGGCACCGCGGCGCTGTTCATCCTGGTCGTCCAGGTGGCGCCGGACGGGCTGGCCGGCCTGGTGCGGAAGCTGCTGGGCCGCGGGCGGGACGTGCCGGCGCTGCCCCGCCGGATCCGGCCGCTGCAGCGGCCGGCGGCACCGTCGGGCGCGGGTGACCGGGTGCTGGAGGTGCGCGACGTCGAGGTCTCCTTCGGCGGCACCCCGGTGCTCCAGGGCGCGTCGCTGACCGTGGACCGCGGCGAGGTCGTCTGCCTCATCGGCCCGAACGGCGCCGGCAAGTCGACCCTGCTCGGCGCGATCGCCGGCACCGTCGAGGTGGCCCGCGGCTCGGTCGTGTTCGAGGGCGTCGACGTGACCGGGCAGCCCACCTACCGCCGGGTGCGCCACGGCATGGCGCGCATGTTCCAGGTGCCCCGCGTCTTCGACCAGCTGTCGGTGGCCGACAACCGGCGGGCCGCGGCCGTCATGGCCGGCGTCCCGGCCGGGGACGTCGACGTCGACCCCGCCGACGAGCGCCGGGTGGCCGGCGAGCTGTCGATGGCCGACCGGCGCCACCTGGAGCTGGACATGGTGCTCACCGGGTCGCCGGAGCTGCTGCTGCTCGACGAGCCGGCCGCCGGCCTCTCGCACGACGAGACCGGCGCGCTGGCCGCGCGGATCCGCGCGGTGGCCGCCTCCGAGCGCTGCGGCATCGTCGTCGTGGAGCACGACATGGAGCTGGTCCGCCAGCTGGCCGACCGCGTCGTCGTCCTCTCGCGCGGCGCGGTGATCGCCGACGGGTCGATGGACGAGATCGTCGCGCACGACAGCGTGCGCACCGCGTACCTGGGGGCGTCGTGACGCTGTTCCGTCTCACCGGACTGACCGGCGGCCAGGGTGCCGTGCCCTTCGTCCGGGACGTCGACCTGGAGGTGCGGCCGGGCGAGATGGTGGGGCTGGCCGGGCGCAACGGCATGGGCAAGTCCACGACCCTGCGGACGGCGTTCGGCCTGGCCACCCGCTTCGGCGGGGAGGTCGTCATCGCCGACACCCCCGTGCCGCCGCGCCGGCCCGACCTCCCCGCGCGGCTCGGCGCCAGCTTTCTGCCCGAGGACCGCGGGGTCTTCCCCACGCTGAGCGTGGCGGAGAACCTCGAGCTCGCCCGGCGCCGCGGATACCGGCCCGCCGTCGATCCGCGCGACGTGTTCCCGCTGCTCACCGAGCGCGCGCGGCAGCCCGCCGGCACCCTGTCCGGCGGGCAGCAGCAGCTGGTCGGCTTCGCCCGCGCCGTGCTCGCCGGCTCCCGGCTGATCGCCGTCGACGAGCTCACCCAGGGCCTGCAGCCCTCGATCGTCACCCAGGTGCTCGAGGTGGCCACGCAGCTCGCGGCGGCCGGCGTCGGACTCCTGCTGGTCGACCAGTCGCCGTCGGTGCTCACGCAGTGGTGCTCCCGCGTGCTCGTCATGGAGGCCGGCCGGCTGGTGCTCGACGAGGTGGTCACCGAGGAGACCGCCGCCCGGGTGTCCGACCTGCTCGTCCTCCGCTGAGGACCCCTACCCCGTCCCGAGCCACCTCCCGGCTCCCCGCACTCCCCGGAGGTCTGCGTGTTCGACCCGTTCCTGCCCGCCACCGAGATCGCCGATCTCATCCGCCGCCGCGAGACCACCTCGGAGGAGGTCGTCTCCGGCTACCTCGACCGCATCGAGCGCCTGAACCCCGAGATCAACGCCGTCGTCTGGGTGGACCCCGAGGCCACGCTGGCCGCCGCGCGCGCGGCGGACGCGGCCCTGGCCGGCGGCGCCGAGGTCGGCCCGTTCCACGGCGTCCCGGTACCGATCAAGGACCTCACCCCCGCCAAGGGCCAGCCGTGCTGGTTCGGCTCGCTCGGGACGCCGGAGACGCCGGCGGAGGAGAGCGAGCCGGTCGTCGACCAGCTGCTGGCGGCCGGGTTCGTGCTCATGGGCCGCACCGCCGCCCCCGAGGCCGGGACGATGTCGGTGACCGAGAGCCGCCGGTTCGGCATCTCCCGCAACCCCTGGGACCCCACCCGGTCACCGGGCGGCTCCAGCGGCGGCGCGGGCGCGGCGGTCGCGGCCGGCCTGGCGCCGGTCGCGCACGCCTCCGACGGCGGCGGGTCGATCCGGATGCCGGCGTCCAGCTGCGGGGTGGTCGGGCTCAAGCCCAGCCGCGGCCGGGTGCCGGCGTCGGTGTCGGGCTGGGAGCACGCCGCCACCGACGGCGCGGAGACCCGCACCGTGCGCGACGCCGCCGCCGTCCTCGACGCGATCAGCCACCCCGACCCGCTGGCCCTCTACAACGCGCCGCCGCTGGCCCGGCCGCTGGTCGAGGAGCTCGGCGCCCCCGCCGGCCGGCTGCGGATCGGCCTGGTGACCGAGGCGCCGACCGGCGTCCCGGTCGACGCCGACTGCGTCGAGGGCACCCTCCGGGCGGCGAAGGTGCTCGAGGAGCTGGGCCACACGGTCGAGCCGGCCACCCTCGCCGGCTACAGCCAGGAGGCCGTCGTCGGCTACATGACCCACATCATGGACGCCTCGGTCACCGCGCTGCCCTACGAGCGCCCCGAGCTGGCCGAGCCCTACCTGCAGTACCGCATGGAGCGGGCCCGGCGGGCGTCGGCCGCGGACTACGTGGCCGCGGCGCACCGGCTGCAGCGGGAGAGCCGGCAGGTGGTCGCCCAGTTCGGCCGCGACTTCGACGTCGTCCTGAGCCCGACGATGGCGACCGTCCCGGTGCCGGCGGGGCAGCTGGTCGACGAGGCCAACGCCGACCCCGAGGGCCCGCGCTTCACCGAGCTGCGGATGGTCTCGTTCACCAGCTGGGTGAACCTGGCCGGGCTGCCGGCGATCTCGCTGCCGCTGCACGTGGCCACCGACGGCATGCCGATCGGCGTGCAGCTGGTGGCCGGGCCGTGGCGGGAGGACGTGCTGGTCCGGCTGGCCGCCGCCCTGGAGCAGGCGATGCCGTGGGCCGACCGGCGGCCGCCCCGCTTCGCCTGACCGCCGCTCAGCGGGGGAGCGGGTCGCCGTCGGAGAGCATCCCGACGGCGACCCGCTCCCGGAACTCCCGCGGGCTGCTGCCGTACCGGCTGCGGAAGGCCTTGCTCAGCTGGCTGGGGTCGGCGATGCCCCAGCGCCGGCCCACGGTGGACACCGACAGGTCGCGGAGTGCGGGGTCGCCGAGGTCGCGCCGGACCAGCTCCAGGCGGCGCGCGCGCACGTAGCCGGCGACGGTGAGCGCCTGCTGGCTGAACAGCTTGTGCAGGTACCGCGTGGAGACGTGGTGCGCCGCGGCGATCGCGTCGGGTGCGAGGTCCGGGTCGCCGAGCCGCTCCTCGATCCACTGCAGGATCGGCTCGAGCGGGTCCGGGGCACCGGCCGGGGGCACAGCCGACCGCACGTGCCCGGTGAGCAGCGAGGTCACCGCGTCGGCGGCGGACAGCCGCATGGGCGCCGACATCCGCGGCGCGAGGTCGACCAGCTGGCCCAGCAGCCCGGTGAGCAGGGCCGCCGACGGCGCCCCGGCCAGCTCGTCGCTGGCGGTCGCGGCGGTGAGCGTCTCCGTCCGCACGCCGAGCAGCTCCGGGGTCACCTCGACGACGAGGTAGTGGTACGGCCCGCGGATCTGCAGCCGGAACGGCCGCGAGCGCGAGTAGATGCCGACCCGGTCGGCGCCCAGGGTGATGGTGTGCTCGACGCCGTCGGCCCCCGCCTGGGTCAGCGTGCCCCGGCCGTCGAGGAGGACGCCGAGGTAGAAGCCGGGGAAGCGGCGGGCCATCGGCAGCGGTGTCACCACGACGTCGGCGGTGTCCCGGAAGGCGCAGGCGGAGATCCGGCCGACCTGCCAGGGCGACGCGCTCACGTGCATCTCCGGCTCGGCCGAGCGCACCAGGACGGCGTCGTGCGGGCTCGGCGTCCGCGGACCGGCCGGGTCGAGGTAGGCCTGGACGACGGTGCCGCGTGGTCCGGCGACCAGCTGCATGCATGCCTCCGGGAGGGGTGGGCCCGCGCCGCGCGGGCCGGCCTGCGTCGCTGCCGAGGGTAGGTGGCCGCCGTCACGGCCAGGTCACGCCGACGGGACGGCGCGACGACGCGGAGGGCCCCTCCCCGCGGGGGGAGGGGCCCTCGACGCGGCGCGGTCAGCGGGTGGTGACGGTGACCGGCAGCCGCTTCACGCCGTTGACGAAGTTGCTGCGCAGCCGCTCGGGGCGGCCGGCCAGCGCCGCGGTGTCGATCCGCGCCACCAGCTCCTGCAGGGTGACCCGCAGCTCCAGCTTGGCCAGGAACGAGCCCAGGCAGTAGTGCGGGCCGCCCTTGCCGAAGGTCAGCAGGTCGACGTTCTTCCGCGTGAGGTCCAGGACGTCCGCGTGCGGGATCACCCGCTCGTCGCGGTTGCCGCTCGGGAACCACATCGCCAGCTTGTCGCCGGCCTTCATCTGCACCCCGGCCACCTCGACGTCGCGGGTGGCGGTGCGGCGCATGTGGTAGACCGGCGGGCCCCAGCGCAGCAGCTCGTCCAGCGCCGGGCCGTCGAGCAGCTCGGGCCGCTCCTGCAGCAGGGCCAGGGCCCCGGGGTTGTCGATGAGGGTCCACATCGCCAGGCTGATCGCCTGCCGGGTGGTCTCCTGGCCGGCCAGCGCCAGCAGCAGGAAGAAGTTGTCGAGGTCCTGGGTGGTCATCGGGCCGCCGTCGACCTCGGCGGTCACCAGCTTGGTCATCAGGTCGTCACCGGGCTGGCGGCGCCGCTGCGCGGCGAGCTCCCGGCCGTACTCGAAGACCTCCAGCGCGGCGGGGGAGCGGAAGGGCAGCAGCCGGTACTGCTCGCTCTCCTCGCTGTGCAGCAGCACGTCGGCGAGCTCGGGGTCGGTGTGGCCGACCAGCCGGTCGCCCCAGGTGGTCAGCTTGTGGTGGTCGGTGTCCGGCACGTCGAGCAGCCGGCAGAGCACCCGCACCGGCACCTCGCTGGACACGTTCTCGACGAACTCGAACGTGCCCTTCGGCAGCGCGGCGTCCAGGGCCCGGCCGACGACGCCCCGGAGGAACGTCTCGAAGCCGTTGACCACCCGGGGGGTGAACGACGACGCGACGGCGCGGCGGAGCTGGGTCTGCCGGGGCGGGTCGGTGTCGATCATCGAGGTGCGGTGCGCGAGCTGCTCGTCGTCGAGCTCCTCGAGCGCCACCCCGCGGCTGGAGGTGAAGGTCTCCCAGTCGCGGCTCACGGCGACGATGTCGGCGTGGCGGGTGATCGACCAGAAACCGCTGTGCGGAGCCGGCTCCGGGGTCCACGCCACCGGGTCCTCGTCCCGGAGGCGGGCGAACAGCTCGTACGGCGGGCCGTCGACGAAGGTGTCGGGGTCGGCCAGCGGGGCGGCGAGGTGGTCGACGTGCTGTGCGGTCATGCCTGGTCCTTGTCTGGGTGGTGCGGAACGGGGCGGCCTCAGAGGTGGTACGCGTACTCGCGGAACTCCCAGTCCGTGACGTGCCGCTCGAAGCGCTCGACCTCGTTGCGCTTGTAGGCGAGGAAGGACTCGACGAAGCGGTCGCCGAGCACCTCGCGCAGCTCGGTGTCGGCCTCCAGCGCGTCGAGGGCGTCGGCCAGCCGCTGCGGCAGCAGCGGCGCCTTCTCCGGGTCGTAGCCGTAGCCCTCGAGCGGTGCCGGGGCCTCCAGGCCGTTCTTGATGCCGAGGTAGACGGCCGCGCCGATCGCCGCGTTGGCCAGGTAGGGGTTGGCCGTGGCGTCGCCCAGGCGCACCTCCATCCGGCTGGCGCCACTGCGCTCCGGGGGGATGCGGATCATCGCGCTGCGGTTGTCCAGGCCCCAGTCGATCAGCCACGGCGCGAGGGTGTCGGGCCCGAAGCGCTTGTAGGAGTTGATCGTCGGGTTGAGCAGCGCGGCCAGCGCCGGCGCGTGGGCCAGGACGCCGGCGATGGCCGACAGCCCGGTGGCCGACAGGCCGTGCGGGCCGGCCGGGTCGCCGAAGACGTTCTCGCCCGCGTGGTCGACCAGCGACATGTGCAGGTGGAAGCCGCTGCCGCCCTCGTCGTTGAACGGCTTGGCCATGAAGGTGGCCATGAAGCCGTTGTGCCGGGCGATCTCCTGCACGCCGGACTTGAGCCGGAAGGCGCGGTCGGCGGAGTCGAGCATCTCCGAGTGGTCGAGGTTGATCTCGAACTGGCCCGGCGAGAACTCGTGGTTGGCGGCGGTGACTCGCAACCCGGCCGCGCGCAGCTGGCGCAGCATGGTCAGCAGGATGCCGTGCGGGTCGCCCTTGCGGCCGACGACGTAGACGTTGCCCGGGTCGTCGCCGTACCGGCTCCAGCCGCCCTTGCCGTCGGGCTGGACGACGAAGAACTCCAGTTCCGGGCCGACGACGGCGCTCACCCCCAGCTCGCCCAGGCGCCCCGAGATGCGCCGGACCAGCTCGCGCGGGGACTCCGCGGCGGGCTCGCCGTCGGGGTCGTGGGCGTCGCCGATGGCCCAGACCGCACCGGGCTCCCACGGCATGTCGGCGAGGGTGGACAGGTCGGGGACGACCTTGATGTCGGGCAGGCCGTCCTCCAGGCCGCCGGTCACCGGGATGACGTCCCCCTGCGGGCTGGTGTGGTAGACGGCGCGGCAGAACGCCAGGCCGTGCCCCATCGCCGTGCCCAGCTCGTCGACCAGCACGTCACGACCGCGGTCGGTGCCGATCAGGTCCGAGTAGGAGACGCGGACGATGTCGATGCCCCGCTCCCGGAGGTCCGCCGCGACCTCGGCCGTGCTCCGCTCGCTGCTCATGTGGTCTCTCCTCAACCGACGGGGACGGGCGACGGCACGGCGACCGGGAAGGTCTTGATGCCGTTGATGAAGTTGGACCGGACCCGGGTCACCGGGCCGGTGTGTGCCAGGGGCGGGGTCATGCGGGGGATGAGCTCCTCGAACATGATCCGCAGCTCCAGCCGGGCCAGCTGGTTGCCGAGGCAGAAGTGCGGGCCGCCCTTGCCGAAGGTCAGGTGGTCGACCCGCGTGCGGGTGACGTCGAACCGGTACGGGTCGTCGAAGACGGCGGAGTCCCGGTTGCCCGAGGCGAACCACACCACGACCTTCTCGCCGGCGCGGATCGTCCGGTCGTAGAGGTCCACGTCGCGGGTCGCGGTCCGGCGGAAGTGGTAGACCGGCGAGGCCCAGCGCAGGAACTCCTCGACCGCGCCGGGGATCAGCTCCGGGCGCTCCTGCAGGAGGGCCAGCTGGTCGGGGTGCTCGAGCAGCGCGGCCATGGTGTGGCTGATGGCGTGCCGGGTGGTCTCGTTGCCGGCGACCACGAGCAGCAGGAAGTAGTTGCGGAAGTCCCGCTCGGACAGCGGGAGGCCGTCCTCCGGCGTCTCGTTGACCAGCTTGCTCACCAGGTCGCGGCCCTCGGCGCCGCGGCGCTGCCGGGCGAGCTCGAAGCCGTACTCGAACACCTCGAGGGCGGCGGGGGAGCGGAAGGGCAGCAGCCGGTACTGCTCGCTCTCCGGGGAGTCGGCGAGGACGTCGGCGTAGTCGGGGTCGCTGTTGCCGACCATCCGGTTGCCCCACTCGATCAGCTGCGGGGCGTCGGCCTCCGGCACGTCGAGCAGGCGGGCCAGCACGCGGATGGGGAAGTCGGCGCTCACCTCGTGCACGAAGTCGAACGAGCCCTGGGCGAGGGCGGCGTCGACGGTGCTGCGGGTCAGGCCGCGCAGGAACGCCTCGTAGCCCACCAGCGAGCGGGCGGTGAACTCCCGCTGGGTGAGCTTGCGCAGCGCGGCGTGCCGCACGCCGTCGGTCTCCAGCATCGACTTGCGGACCTCGATCTGCTCGGCGTCGAGCTCCTCGAGGTTGGCGCCGCCGAGCTCGGAGGAGAAGGTCTCCTCGTCCCGCGTCACCTTCACGATGTCGGCGTGCCGGGTCAGCGACCAGAAGCCCGAGTTGGGTGCGGGCTCCTCGTTCCAGTGCAGCGGCTCCTGCTCGCGCAGGACGTCGAACATCTCCCACGCACGGCCCTGCTCGAACGCGTCGAGGTCGGACAGATCGACCTCGTCCGGTGTACGGCTCACTCCTCCGGGTCTCCCGTCCACTTCGTTTGCTCCCGAACGTTGCGGTGGACTGTAGGCTCCGACACATGGCTGGACAAGGGTGGACGCGGAGTCGCCGCGTCCCCGGCCGCGCGCGGTGAGCCGCTACGCGAGGGCCGTCGACGCCGCGCCCGGCCAGAGCCACTACACGCTCGCCGCGACCGAGAAGGCCGTCGTCGACCGCATCGCCGGCCTGTCGCTGGACATGGACGCGATGGCGGCGGTGCAGAACGTCTACCGCGCGGCCAGCGAGATCCGGAACCACCTCGAGCGCACGGTGCTGGCGCCGCACGGCCTGACCTGGACCGGCTGGGTGGTGCTGTGGGTCGTGTGGATCTGGGGTGACATCGAGACCCGCCACGTGGCCGCCGAGGCCGGCATCTCCAAGGGCACGCTGACCGGCGTCGCCAAGACGCTGGAGGCGCGGGGGCTGCTGCACCGGCGCACCCACCCCGACGACGCGCGCCGGGTGCTGCTCTCCCTGACGCCCGCGGCGCAGGAGCTCATGGAGTCGGTCTTCCCCCAGTTCAACAAGGAGGAGGCCTTCGTGGTCGCCGGCCTCAGCGACGCCGAGACGACCTCGATGACCGCCGCCCTGCGCAAGGTCGTCGCCCAGGTGCAGGGCCCGCCGCGCGACCCGGAGGCCGGGGTCCTGAGCGACTGACCGGCCCCCAGGCCGGCCGGCCGCCGGCCGGTCAGCGGGCCGCGTCGACCAGTGCGGCGAAGACCGCGGACTGGCGCGGGTCCTCGGCGGCGGTGTCCTCGGGGTGCCACTGGACGCCGAGGAAGAACCCCCGCGCGCCGTCGGCCTCCACCGCCTCCACCCCGCCGTCGGTGCAGCTGGCGACCGGGCGCAGCCCCTCGCCCAGCCGGTCGATCCGCTGGTGGTGGTAGCAGGAGACCTCGGCGCGGGTGCCCACGGTGCCGGCCAGCCGCGAGCCGCCGTCCACGACCACCTCGTGCCGCACGTGCCGGTGCGGCACCTCCATGTGCTGCTCGAGCGTGCCGCCGGTGGCCACGTTGACCACCTGCAGGCCCCGGCAGACCGCCAGCAGCGGCACGCCCTCGCGCAGTGCCCAGGTGGCCACCGCGAGGTCGAAGGCGTCCTGCTCGTCGTCGACGTCGTAGACCTCGTCGTGGGCGGCCGCCGCCGCGTACCGGGTCGGCGACAGATCGCCGCCCCCGGGCAGCAGCACGCCGTCGGCGAAGGCCAGCCGTTCCCCGACGGCGTCGGGGTCCACCTCGCCGCCGGGCGCGTGCGGCAGCACGGTGAGAGGCTCACCGCCGGCGGCGCGCACGCTCTCCAGCAGGGCCTGCGCGTTGACCAGGGCCCGGTAGCGGAGGGCCGACGCGGACGCGGAGAACCGCCCCGGAACGGCGATGAGCGGGCTGCGCGGCACGTCTTGACTCCCCTGGGTGGTGTCCGTACGTTCGGGCCCGAACGATAGTCCGGCAGGGGGCCTGCCGGGAAGCCGTCGTGGAGGAGCGAGGATGAGCCACACAGCGGTGGTCGCCGGGGTCGAGGTCGACACCCGCCACTGGATCGGCGGCGAGCGGGTCGCCGGCGCCGACACCTTCGACGACGTCTCGCCGATCGACGGCACCGTCATCGCCCAGGTGGCCCGCGGCACCGCCGCCGAGGTCGACCGCGCGGTCGCCGCGGCCGCCGCGGCGTTCCCGGCGTGGTCGCGCACGGCGCCGGAGGAGCGGGCCGCGGTGCTGCACCGCATCGCCGACGGCATCGAGAAGCGGCTGGAGGACCTCGCCCAGCTGGAGACCCGGGACAACGGCTCCCTGCTGCGCTCGCACCGGCGCGGGGTCATGCCGCGGGTGGCGATGAACTTCCGGTTCTTCGCCGACCACCTGCTCAAGCTGCACCACGACGACTTCGAGACCCGCGGCCACCGCAACCACGTCTCGTGGGACCCGGCCGGCGTGACCGCCGTCGTCACCCCGTGGAACGCGCCGCTGATGCTCGCCACGTGGCGGATCGCCCCGGCGCTGGCCGCCGGGAACACCGTGGTGGCCAAGCCGCCGGAGTGGGCACCGCTGACCGCCTCGCTGCTGGCCGACATCGCCGCCGAGGCCGGCCTCCCGGCCGGCGTGTTCAACGTCGTCCAGGGCATGGGCACCGAGGCCGGCGCGCCGCTGGTGGCCGACCCGCGGGTGCGGCGGATCAGCTTCACCGGCTCGGTCCCGACCGCGCAGAAGATCGGGGAGTCCGCCGCCGCGAACATCACCCCGGTCTCCTTCGAGCTGGGCGGCAAGTCCCCGCTGCTGGTGATGGACGACGCCGACCTCGACCTCGCCGTCGACCTGGCCGTCGAGCAGTTCGACAACTCCGGCCAGGTCTGCCTGGCCGCCGTCCGGATCCTGGTGCAGGAGTCGATCGCCGAGCGGTTCACCGAGGCGTTCCTGGAGAAGGCGCGCGCGGTCGTCCAGGGCGATCCGCGCGACGAGGCCACCGGCATCGGCCCGCTGATCGGCCGCACCCACCTCGAGCGGGTCGACGGGTTCGTGCAGCGGGCCAAGGCCGACGGCGCCACCGTGCTGCTCGGCGGGGAGCCCAACACCGAGCTGAACGAGGCCACCGGCGGCACCTACTACCGGCCGACGGTCTTCACGGGCATCGACCCGACCAGCGAGATCGTCTGCCACGAGGTGTTCGGGCCGGTCCTGACGCTACAGACCTTCGGCACCGAGGACGAGGGCGTGGCCATGGCCAACGACACCGAGTTCGGGCTGGCCGCCACGCTCGTCACCGGCAGCAAGGAGCGGGCGGAGCGGATCAGCGCCGCGCTGAACGCCGGCACCGTCTGGGTGAACTGCTTCTTCGTGCGCGACCTGGCCGCGCCCTTCGGCGGCAACGGCCGCAGCGGCATCGGCCGCGAGGGCGGCGACTGGAGCTTCGACTTCTACTGCGACGTCAAGAACAGCGTGTTCGCGCCGGGAGGGTGGGCCTGACCATGGGACAGGTAGTCGGAGCGGGGCTGCTCGCGCACGTCCCGACCATCATGCTGCCGGAGGAGACCCGCCGGGAGCTCAACAACGGCGAGGACTCCACCCTCGTCTCCGGGCTCGAGCAGCTGCGCCGCGAGGTCTTCGACGTCCTGGACTACGACACCGTCCTGGTGCTCGACAGCCACTGGGCGACGACGGTCGAGTTCGTGGTGACCGCGCAGGACCGCCGCGCCGGGCTGTTCACCTCCGAGGAGCTGCCGCGGGGGATGTGCCGCATCCCCTACGACTTCCCCGGCGACCCGGAGCTGGCGCGGGCGATCGAGGCCGCGGCACCGGGGCGCGACACCTGGATCACCGCGATCGACGACCCCTACCTGCCGATCTTCTACGCCACGGTGAACCTCTGGCACTACCTCGGCCGGGGCCTGCCGGACAAGAAGTGGATCAGCATCAGCGTCTGCCAGACCGGCGACACCGAGGACTTCCTCCGCGCCGGCCGCGCGATCAGGGACGCCATCGAGGCGACCGACCGCAAGGTGCTGCTGCTGGCCTCCGGCGCCATGTCGCACACCTTCTGGCCGCTGCGCCAGATCCGCGACCACGAGAGCGCCGACCTCAGCAACATCTTCACCCCCGAGGCCTGCGCCGCCGACCTCGAGCGGATCGCCTGGTTCGAGGCCGGTGACCACGCCCGGGTGCTGCAGACGATGCCGGAGTTCCTCCGGTACAAGCCCGAGGCGAAGTTCTGCCACTACCTGCAGATGATCGGTGCCCTGGGCGAGGAGGCGGTCACCGCCCCCGGCCGGCTGTACGGGGAGTACGAGAACTCCGTCGGCACCGGTCAGGTGCACATCTGGTTCGACCGTCCGGCCGCCGGCTGGACCGCTGCCCGAGGAGAGGCCGCCGCATGACCGAGTACCGCCGGGTCCTCCTGGACGGCTACCCCGTCCAGGTCCGCCGCGAGGGGGAGACCCTCGTGGCCGCCGACGGCCGCGAGGTCGGCGTCGAGGAGGCGATCCACCTCCCGCCAGGCCAGCCCAGCAAGATCATCGCCGTCCACCTGAACTACACCAGCCGGACCGAGGAGTTCATGACGCGGCTGCCGGCCGCGCCCACGTACTTCCACAAGCCGGTCTCGGCGCTCAACAGCCACAAGGCCGCGGTGGTGCGGCCCGAGGGCTGCAAGTGGCTGAACTACGAGGGCGAGATCGTCATCGTCATCGGCCGCACCTGCCGCAACGTCGCCCCCGACCAGGTGGCCGACTACATCGCCGGCTACACCGTCGGCAACGACTACGGCCTGCACGACTTCCGCGACACCGACGCGGGCTCGATGCTGCGGGTCAAGGGCAGCGACACCCTCGCCCCGGTCGGCCCCGGCCTGGTCACCGGCTGGGACTTCCGCGGCAAGACGCTGCGCACCCTGGTCAACGGGGAGGTGAAGCAGGAGGCGTCGACCGACGAGATGGAGTGGGACATGCACTACCTCGTCGCCGACATCGCCCGCACCATCACCCTCGAGCCCGGCGACATGCTGTTTTCGGGCACCCCGGCCTTCAGCCGGCCGGTGCAGCCGGGCGACGTCGTCGAGGTCGAGGTCGAGGGCCTCGGCCGGCTGACCAACCACATCGTGACCGGCCCGGTCGCCATCCGCGGCGACGTCGGGGCCCAGCCGACCGAGAGCGAGGAGGTCGTCTCCACGGCCCTCGGCGGCGACTGGGAGTACCGGGGGATCCGCACCCCGTCCAAGGACCTCTACCCCTCGCTCGTCGAGGAGAAGCCGGAGAACGCGCGATGAGCTTCAAGGTCGTCGTCGACATGGACGTCTGCCAGGACCACGGGCAGTGCGTCTTCGCCGCGCCGGACGTGTTCCAGCTGAACGCCGACGGCCGGCTCGAGGTGCTCGTGGACGAGCCGGACGAGTCGCTGCGCACCGCCTGCGAGGACGCCGCCGACGTCTGCCCCGTGCAGGCGATCACCATCGAGGGCTGAGCCGTGGCCGCCCAGCGGGTCGTCGTGGTCGGCGCGGGCATGGCCGGGCTGCGCACCGCCGAGGGGCTGCGCTCCGGCGGCTTCACCGGTGAGGTGCTCGTCCTCGGCGACGAGCCGTGGGCCCCGTACAACCGCCCGCCGCTGTCCAAGGAGGCGCTCAAGGGCGGGGTCGAGCACGCGACCGTTGCCTTCCGAATGCGCGCCAGCGTCGCGGACGTGACCTGGCGCCTGGGGGAGACGGTCACCGCCGCCGACCTGCACGAGCGCGAGGTCACCACCGCCACCGGCGAGCGCATCTCCGCCGACGCGCTGGTCGCCGCCACCGGGGTCAGCGCGCGGCGGCTGCACGTCCCCGGCCCGCCGGCGACGGCGGCCGCGGGCCGGCACGTCGTCCGCACCCTGGACGACGCGCAGGCGCTGCGCGCCGAGCTGGTGCCCGGCGCCCGGCTGGTGGTGATCGGCGCCGGCTTCATCGGCTGCGAGGTCGCCGCGACGGCCCGGCTGCTGGGTTGCGAGGTCGACTGCGTCGCCGTGGACTCCCACCCGATGGTCCGCCCGCTGGGCGTCGAGCTGGCCGCCGAGCTGCAGCGCCGGCACGAGGAGCGCGGGGTGCGCTTCCACCTCGGCACCGGGGTGCGGGAGTTCACCGGCGAGGAGCGGGTGCGCGGCGTCGTCCTCAGCGACGGCACCGAGCTGGCCGCCGACGTCGTCGTCGAGGCGCTCGGGTCGCGGTGCAACACCGACTGGCTGGAGGGCCACGGCCTCGACCTCGCCGACGGCGTGCTCACCGACACCGCGCTGCGCCCGGTCGTGGTCGGCGCGGCCGCCGACCGGGTCGGCCCGCTGGACGGCGTCGCCGTCGTCGGCGACATCGCCCGGTTCCCCAACACGCGCTTCGACGACGCCGCCTGGCGCGTGGAGCACTGGAACATCCCCACCGAGACCGGCCGCCGCGCCGGCGCCGTCCTCGCCGCGCTCCTCTCGGGCGCCGGCTACGAGGAGGCCGTCGCCCAGGACTGGCAGGTGCTGCCGGCGTTCTGGAGCGACCAGTACGACCTGCGGCTGCAGTCCTACGGCATGCCGTCGCTGGCCGAGCCCGACGGCATCCGGCTGCTCGAGGGCGACCTGTCCGGCGAGTGCGTCCTCGGCTACTCGCGCGACGACGAGCTGGTGGGCGTGGTGGGCCTCGGCATGCTGCGCGAGGTCAACGCCTACCGCGCCAAGGTCGGCCGGGTCGCGCAGGTCACCGGCGCCTGAGCACTCCCCGCAGTTCCCGCACCACCCTCCCCCCGACGCCACAGGAGAGACGTTGCGCCCGAAGCTGGTCATGGTGCTCACCGAGAACTGGACGATCACCGATCCCCGGGACATGCGGGCCCTGGTCCGCATGTCGGTCGAGGCCGAACAGGCCGGGATCGACGCCGTCCAGCTCAGCGAGCACGTGGTGCTCGGGCCCTCGGCCGGCGCCCTCGGCGTCATGGAGAACCCGCGCGACTACGCGTACCCGGGCAACCAGGAGCCGGACATGTCCTGGCCGAGCTCCATCGTGCTGATGTCGGGGATCGCGGCGGCGACCGAGCGCCTGCGGATCGTCGCCGGCGCGATCATCGCGCCGCTGCGGCACCCGCTGATGCTGGCCAAGGAACTCACCACCCTCGACCTGCTCGCCGAGGGCCGGCTGGTCGTGCTCCCCACGGTGAGCTGGCACGAGGACGAGTACGCCGCCCTCGGCGTCCCGTTCGCCAAGCGCGGGCGGGTGCTCGACGAGCAGCTCGAGGTGCTCGCCAAGTGCTGGGGGCCGGGGCCGATCAGCCACTCGGGGGAGTTCTTCTCCTTCGACGACGTGTGGGTCGAGCCGCGGGCGTGGCGGCCGGACGGGCCGCGGTTCTGGTTCGGCGGCCAGCACATGCACCCGCCGCTGCTGCGCCGGCTGGTGCGCTACGGGCACGGGTTCAGCCCGCTGGGCACGCCGTCGGAGGCCGACCTCGCGATGCTCGCCGACGGGATGGCCGCGGCCGGCCGGTCGATCGAGGAGCTGGAGATGATCGGCGGCATCCGCGGCCGGTTCCCCGACGCCACCGCCGCGGCCGACCTCGACGAGGCGCTCGAGGCGCTGCCGGCGCAGGTCGAGGCCGGGTTCACCACGATCTGCTTCAAGCCGTCGATGTACATCGACGACGCCAAGGAGCTGCCCGGCTTCCTCGCCACGCTGACCCGCAAGGTCGAGGCGCTGACCTCGTGAGCGGCATCCGCACGATGCTCGTGACCGGCGCCGGCACCGGCGTCGGGGCGGCGGTCGCCGAGCGCGCCGCGCGGGAGGGCTGGCAGGTGGTCGTCACCGGCCGGCGGGAGGCGCCGCTGCAGGCGGTCGCCGCGCGCACCGGGGCCCGGCCGGCGGTCTGCGACGTCCGCGACCCCGAGCGGGTCGCCGCGCTCGTGGCCGACGTCGTCGCCGTGGAGGGCCGGCTGGACTGCGTCGTCGCCAACGCCGGGGTGATGGCGACCGGCAGCGTGCTCGACACCGACCCGCGGGCGTGGGACGACGTCCTCGACACCAACCTGACCTCGGTCTTCCACCTGCTGCGCGCCGCGCTGCCGCACCTGCTCGAGGTCGGCGGCTCCGTGGTGGCGGTCAGCTCGATCGCCGCGCTGCGCGCGCCGGGGGAGTCGGCGGCCTACGCGGTGAGCAAGGCCGGGCTGGTCATGCTGGCCCAGACCGTGGCCCGCGACTTCGCCGCCCGCGGGGTGCGCGCCAACGTGGTCTGCCCGGGCTGGGTGCGCACCGAGATGGCCGACGAGGAGATGGCGGAGTTCGGCGGGCCGCTGGGCCTGTCCCGCGACGAGGCCTACGCCGAGGTCACCCGGCTGGTGCCGCAGCAGCGCCCGGCCGAGGCCGCCGAGGTGGCCGCCGCGGTGACCTGGCTGGCCGGGCCGGACGCCTCCTACGTCAACGGCGCGTGCCTCACCGTCGACGGCGGCACGGTGCTGGTGGACCCGGGCACGGTGCCGTTCGACTTCGCCGTCCGCGCGCGCTGAGCGGTTCGCAACGGGCGTGCGGCGTCCGTGTTACGGCTGTGAGGCAGGCCACGTCAAGTCATTGACACAGGGCGGGGGCGCCCCCTTTACTCCCTCTTGCGCACACGTACGGGCCCGAACGACCGGTCCCGAACGACCTGTGGCCGGTCTCTCCGGCCCTCCCGTCACCCCCGCCGCCGCCTTCGCCGGGCGGTTCCCTGAGATTGCGAGCCCCGTCATGAGACTCCTCTCCCGGCCCACCCGACTGCTGGCGGTCCCGGCCGTCGCCCTGGTCGTCGCCGCGTGCGGCAACTCCGCCGCCGGCGGCGGCGGTGGCGACACCGACGGCCCGATCGAGCTCGGCGCGGTGTCCTCGCTGAGCGGTCCGGTCGCCTTCGCCGACCCCACCGGCGCGGCCCAGGCGGTGTTCGACCGCGTCAACGAGGACGGCGGCATCAACGGCCGGGAGATCAACTACACGGTCGTCGACGACCGCGGCGACCCCTCGGCCGCCGCGCAGGCCAGCCGGCAGCTGATCGACCAGCAGAACGTCGTCGCCAACGTGGGGTCGGCCAGCCTGGTCGACTGCAGCGCCAACGCGGCCACCTACCAGCGCAGCGAGCTGGTCGCGGTGCAGGGCCTGGGCGTGGACCCGGCCTGCTTCTCCTCGCCGAACATCAGCCCGGTCAACACCGGCCCGTTCGCCGGCTACACCAGCCTCCTGTACTTCGCGTCGGAGACCCTCGGCCACGACCAGGTCTGCGCCGTCATCCTCACCGTCCCCGGGCTGACCGAGGGCTACGAGGCCGCCGTCGAGCGCTGGACGGAGATCACCGGCAAGGAGCCGCTGTTCGTCGACACCTCGCTGACGGTGAACGACGACCCGACCCCGGCCGTGCTGCGGGCCAAGGAGGCCGGCTGCCAGGCGGTCACCTTCAACTCCAACCCGCCGCAGACGGTCACGGTCATGAAGGCCGCGCAGGCCCAGGGTGCCCTGGAGACGATCGACTGGATCGCGCTGACGGTCAGCTACAACACCGAGATCCTCGACGCCTTCGCCGCGAACAACTCCTGGGGTCTCTACGTGAACTCGGAGTTCGAGCCCTGGTCGGGCGACTCCGAGGCGCTCGAGGACTGGCGGACGCTGATGGACGACAACGGCCTGCCGCAGAGCTCGGACTCCCTGGCCGGCTACGTCGCCGCCACGATCATGGTCGACGTCCTCGAGGGCATCGACGGCGACATCACCCGCGAGTCGGTCACCCAGGCCTTCAAGGAGCTGGAGCCGATCGAGACCCCGCTCATCGGGACGCCCTACACCTTCGGTGACGCCGACAGCCACAACCCGAACCAGGCCAGCAAGATCGTGCAGGCCACCCCGGACGGCTGGGTGACGATCTCCGAGGACTGGCAGACCCTGCCCGACTGATCTCCCCCGGAATCCGGAGAAGCGCTCCATGCTGCAGTCCTCGATCAGCGGGCTGGTGTCCGGCGGCGTCTACGCGGCGATCGGCGTCTGCATCGTCCTGCTGTACAGCATGGTCGGGGTCCTGAACTTCGCCCAGGCCGCGATCGGGGTGGCGGGTGCCTACGTCACCTTCATCCTCTACGCGCAGGACCTGCCCCTGGTGCTCGCGGTGCTGGTCGGCGTGGTGGTGGCTGCCGCCGTCGCCACGCTGACCGGCACCGCCATGGCCCTGTGGTTCGGCGAGGCCCGGGTGGAGGTGCGGTCGACGGCGTCGATCGCCGTCCTCATCGGGATCCTCGCGGTCGGGTTCTGGGTGTTCGGCGACGACGCCCGGGCCACGCCCGACGTGCTCCCTGCCAGCGGTCCCGAGGTGGCCGGCGTGGTCATCCCGGGGACGGCGATCGGCGCGATCGCCTTCGCCGTCCTGCTGGCCGGGGGAGTGACCCTGCTGCTCAAGCGGACCGTCGTCGGTGTCCGGCTGCGGGCCATCGCCCAGCGGCCCCGCACCGCCGAGCTGCTCGGCATCCCGGCCCGCCGCCTGTCGGTGGCGGTCTGGGCGCTGAGCGGCGCCGCCGCGTGCATCGCGATCCTGCTCGTCGCGCCGTCCCGCACGGCGAGTGTGTCCTCGCTGAGCCTGCTCGTGGTGCCGGGCCTGGCCGCCGGGCTGATCGGCGGGTTCACCAGCCTGTGGCTCACCGTGCTCGGCGGTCTGCTGATCGGTCTGCTCGAGGGCGCGATCGTCACCGTCGACGAGGTGGCGCCCTACCGCGGGTCGATCTCCTTCCTCGTGATCGTCCTCGTCCTCCTGTACAGCAAGCGGAAGGAGGCCTGGGATGCGTCGCGTTGACCCGATGCTCGTGCTGGGCGCCCTCGCGGTCGTCCTGATCACCGCCTCGCCGTGGCTGGTGACCAGCTACAACCTCTTCCTCATCACCTCGGCGATCATCACCGCGTTGGCCGCGCGCAGCGTCGGCATCGTCACCGGCGCCGCCGGCCAGCTCTCGCTGGCCACGATGAGCTTCGCGGCGGTCGGCGGATGGGTGGTCTCCCTCGGCAGCCAGGAAAAGTGGCCGGTCCCGTTCCCGCTGCTCGTCGTCATCGGGGGCCTGGCCGCCGTGCCGGTCGGCCTGCTCCTCGGCATCCCGGCCCTGCGGGTCCGCGGCATCAACCTGGCGGTGGTGACGCTCGGCTTCGCCGCGGCCGTCGACACCTACCTGGTGCGCCGCAGCTTCCCCGGCGCCGGCCAGGGCATCGGCATCGACCCGGGCGACACGCTGCTGGACCCGGTGAACTACTTCTTCTTCGCCTGGGGCTACTTCCTCGTCGTGAGCATCGGCGTGGCCCTGTTGCTGCGCAGCCGCATCGGCCTGGCCTGGCGCGCGGTGCGCTCCAGCGAGCGGGCGGCGGCGGCCATGGGCGTGCGCGTGCGGACGGCGAAGCTGACCGCGTTCGTCGTCAGCGCGTTCCTCGCCGGCTCGTCGGGCGCGCTGCTCGGCGGCCTCAACGGCCTGCTGTCGTCGGAGAACTTCCGGCCGGTGCTCTCGCTGGTCGTCTTCGCGGTGGCGGTGATGATGGGCGCCCAGTTCATCGAGGGCGCGCTCATCGCCGGGGCGCTCACGGTGTTCTTCCCCGAGCTGCTGCGCCAGCTCGACCTGCCGCAGAACATCGGTGACCTGGTCTTCGCGATCGGCGCGATCGACGCGCTGCGCCGGGGCCGCGGCGGGCTGGCCGAGCAGATCCGCACCGGCATCCGCGCCAGACGGGCGAAGGGGCAGCGCACGACCGCCGACCTCACCGGCCCGGTGCCCGGCGACATCCCGCCGCCACCGGCCGAGACCGGGGAACCGGTGCTGCAGGTCGAGGACCTCGTCGTCCGGTACGGCTCGGTGACGGCGCTGGACGGCGTCTCGCTGACCGTGCACCCGCACGCGGTGACCGCCCTGGTGGGCCCCAACGGCGCGGGCAAGTCCACCTTCGTCGACGTGACGACCGGCTTCGCCCCGCGCACCGAGGGGGCGATCCGGCTCCAGGGGCGGGACATCACCCGCCGGTCGGCGACCGACCGGGCGCGGTCCGGGCTGCGGCGGACGTTCCAGACCGACCGGACCATCCCCGAGCTGACCATCGCCGAGTACGTCCGGCTGGCGGCCCGCGGGCGGCTGGCGACCGCGGAGCTCGACGAGCTGCGCGGCTTCCTCGGCCTCCCCGACGGCTCGGTGCCGATCGGCAGCCTGGACATCGGCACCCGCCGGCTGGTGGAGATCGCCGGGGCGCTGGCCGCGCGGCCCGCCGTCCTCCTGCTGGACGAGCCGGCCGCGGGCCTGGCCCAGTCGGAGTCGCTGGTGCTGGCCGAGCGGATCCGGGAGATGCCGGCCCGCTTCGGCGTCGGCGTGCTGCTCATCGAGCACGACATGGAGCACGTCCAGCTGGCGGCCGGCACGGTCACCGTCCTGGACTTCGGCAAGCTGGTCGCGACCGGTCCGACGGCCCAGGTGCTGGCCGATCCGCGGGTCGTCGCCGCCTACCTGGGCGAGGAGGTGGAGGTCGCGTGAGCGGGCTGTCGCTGCACGGTGTGTCGATCGCGCGGGGCGGGCTGCCCGTCGTGCGCGACGTCTCCCTGGAGGTGCCGGCCGGGCAGGTGACCGTGCTCCTCGGCCCGAACGGCGCCGGCAAGACCACCCTGCTCGAGGGCGTCTCGGGGGCGCTGCCGCTGACCTCCGGCCGGATCGAGCTCGACGGCACCGACCTGGCCCGGACCAGCGCGCTCAAGCGTGCCCGCGCCGGGGTCGCGCACGTCGAGCAGGGCCGGACGGTGTTCAGCGAGCTCACCGTGCGGGAGAACCTCATCGCCGCCGGCGGCGCCGGGTCGCTGGACCGCGCCTACGAGCTGTTCCCGCGGCTGCGCGAGCGGCAGGACTCGCGCGCGGTGCTGCTCTCCGGCGGCGAGCAGCAGATGCTGGTGATCGCCCGGGCCGTGGGCCGCGACGCCAAGGTGCTGCTGCTCGACGAGCTGTCGCTGGGCCTGGCGCCGGTCATCGTCCGGCAGCTGATGACCCTGGTGCGGCAGCTGGCCGACGAGGGGCGGGCGGTGCTGCTCGTGGAGCAGTTCGCCGCGCTGGCGCTCACCATCTCCGACACCGCGCACGTCATGCAGCGCGGCTCGATCCTGCTGTCGGAGGACGCCGCGGTGCTCCGCGCCCGGCCCGACCTGCTGCGGCAGGCCTACCTCTCCGGCGAGGCGGACGGGCACGGCGGCGTCCAGGCGCACGGCGCGACGGCGAGCGAGGAGACCCGGTGAGCGCGCCGGACTTGGTGCTCGTCGACGGTGAGGTGCTCACCGTCGACCGCGACTTCACCGTCGCCGAGGCCGTCGCCGTCTCCGGAGGCCGGATCGTGGCCACCGGGACGACGGCCGAGGTGCTGGCCCTGGCCGGCAAGGCCACCCGGGTGGTCGAGCTCGGCGGGCGCACGGTGCTGCCGGGCATCAACGACTCGCACCTGCACGGCTGCGCCTACGGCGCGAGCCTGCCGCCGCTGGAGTTCGACGTCTCCTCCGACGTCGCGCGCTCGCTGGCCGACGTCCGCGCCGCGATCGCCGCCGAGGTCGCGGCGAAGGGGCCGGGCGTGCCGCTGGTCGGCAACGGCTGGGACCTCGGCTACCTCGCAGAGACCCGCACGGGGGAGCGGCTGCCGACCCGGTGGGACATCGACGAGGTGTCGCCGGACAACCCGGTCTACCTGCAGGACTTCTCCCGGCACCTGGCCTGGGTGAACACCCGCTGGCTGGAGCTGGCCGGCGTGCCGGAGGACGCGACGGCGCCTCCCGGCGGGGTCGTGTACCGCCAGCCCGAGCGCGGGCTGACCGGCCTGTTCGCCGAGGGTGCGCAGGCCCTGGTGCAGAAGGTGCTGCCGCAGCTCGACGAGCAGCGCCGCCGGGCCGCGATCACCGCGACCGTGGCCCGGCTGAACGCGCTGGGCATCACCAGCTACACCGAGCCGGGCCTGGGCACCGGCGGCGGCGACCTCATGGGCGGCGCGATGGGCGCGCGCACCCTGGAGACCTACCTGGACCTCGCCCGCAGCGGCGGGCTCGGTGCCCGGGTCAGCGTGCTCTGGCTGCCCAGCGACATGTCCGGCTCGGCGGCGGAGGTGGCGCGCAGCCTGCGCGACATCGACCTGCCCGGCGACGTCGACCCGCGCCGGGTGCGGCTGGTCGGCGGCAAGCTGTTCGCCGACGGCATCCCGCCGAACAAGACGGCGTTCATGCACGAGCCCTACGCCGACGGCGGGCACGGCTCGCTGTGCGTGCACGGCGACAACGACCACGAGCGGGCCGTGGAGCTGGCCGAGATGATCCGGCTGCTGCACGTCGCCGGCCTGCAGGTCGGGGTGCACGTCACCGGCGACGCCGGCATCGACGCCGTCCTCGACGGGTTCGAGGCCGCCGAGCGGGCGCACCCCGGCGCGGCCTCCCGGCACTACCTCATCCACGGCGACTTCACCGGCCCCGAGGCCCGGCGCCGGCTGGCCGCCGGCGGCTGGGGGCTGAACATGAACCCCGGCATCAAGGCCACGATCTCCGACCTGATGGACGAGATGCTGGGGGAGGAGCGCTCGGCCGCCCAGTGGCCGGTGCGTTCGGCGGTCGCGGCCGGCATCCACGTCGCCAGCTCGTCGGACGCCCCGGTCACCGCGCCGGACTGGCGGGTGGGCGTGGCCGGGATGCTGCTGCGCGAGTCCAAGGCCACCGGCCGGGTCAGCGGCGCCGCCGAGCGGGTCGACCTCGCCACCGCGGTGCGTGCCTACACGATCGAGCCGGCCTGGCAGGACCTCGCCGAGGACTGGAAGGGCAGCCTCGAGCGCGGCAAGGTCGCCGACCTCTGCGTGCTCGGCGGCAGCCTGCTCACCGCGGACCCGCACGACATCCCGCAGCTGCCGGTCGACATGACCGTCCTGGACGGCGACGTCGTCTTCGAGCGGGCCTGAGCCCTCCCGCACCGCCCCGCCCCCTGGACGGCGCACCCTCTGCCGCCTATGTTCGTACGGACCCGAACGACCACGGAAGGACCCTCGTGTCGGACCTCCTCGGCTTCGCCCCGCCGTTCACCGCCAGCGGCAAGTCGGCGCTGGTGCCCTCCCCGCCGTGGCACTACAGCGGAGACCTGCTCACCGTCGAGTACCGCACCGACGTCGACAAGGTGCGCGCCCTCCTGCCGCCCGAGCTCGAGCTCGCCGAGGACGACCCGGAGGCCGTCGCGCTGATCTGGGCGGACTGGCAGTCCTGCTCCGACGGCGGCGAGGAGCTGCTGGAGCCGACGCGCAGCCAGTACAAGGAGGCCTTCGCCGTCGTCCGCTGCCGGTACGAGGGCGTCACGTACTCCCGCTGCGTGCTCATCTGGGTGACCACCGACTTCGCCATCGCCCGCGGCATCCACCAGGGCTATCCGAAGAAGCTCGGCTCGATCCACATGACGCGGGCGATGCCGCACGGCAAGGCCGCGCCGCGGCTGGCGCCCGGCGGCCGCTTCGGCGCGACGCTGGCCGCCCACGACCACCGGCTGGCCACCGCCCGGCTCACCATCACCGGGCCGGCGGAGAGCAACGGCTTCGTCAACGCCCACCCGATGGTCCACCACCGCCAGGTGCGGGCCATCGAGCGCGGCGGCGACTGGGCGCTCGACGAGATCGTCACCATGGGCGGCTACGACGCCGACCTCGGCCCGGCCTGGGCCGGCGACGCGGAGCTGACCCTCGCCGACTCCCCGTGGGACGAGCTGGGCTCGCTGCTGCCGGTGCGCGAGATCATCGGCGGCTACTACCGCCAGGTGGGCGTCTCCTGGAACGGCGGCACCACGCTGGCGCACCGGTGAGCACCGCCGTCCCGGCGGTGGAGCTCCTGCGCCGGTACTACGACGACCTCCTCAGCGGGGACGGCGCGTGGGCCCGGGAGCGCTGGACCGCCGGGACGGTGCTGCACTACCCGGGACACCACCGGTTCTCGGGGGTGCACGACACCGCGTGGACCTTCGAGACCTACTTCCCGGCGATCCGCGAGAAGGGCGACATCGTCAAGGAGGAGCTGCTCTCGCCGATCGCCGGCGACGAGGAGTACGCGCTCAGCCACTACCGGGAGCGCCTGACGATCGCGGCGACCGGTGAGGAGTTGGTCATGGGCCGGCGGTGCCTCTACCACTTCCGGGACGGTGACCTCGCCGGCGCGCGGATCCTCGAGGAGGACCAGGCCGGGGTGGACGCCTTCATCGAGCAGCACTTCCCGGGCTGACCGCGGGAGGCCGTCCGGCGCGCGGCGCCGGACGGCCTCCCCGGATCAGCCCTCGAGGTTGCTCATCACGTGCTTGATGCGGGTGTAGTCCTCGAACCCGTACATCGACAGGTCCTTGCCGTAGCCGGAGTGGCCGAAGCCGCCGTGCGGCATCTCGGCGACCAGCGGCGCGTGCGTGTTGATCCACACGCAGCCGAAGTCCAGCCGCCTGGCCAGCCGCATCGCCCGGGCGTGGTCGCGGGTCCACACGCTCGAGGCCAGCCCGTACCGGACGCCGTTGGCCCAGCGCACGGCCTCCTCCTCGTCGGCGACCCGCTGCACGGTCATGACCGGGCCGAACACCTCGGTCTGCACGATCTCGTCGTCCTGCCGCAGGCCGGTGACCACGGTCGGCTCGTGGAAGAACCCGGCGGCCAGGTCGCCGTCCAGCCGCCCGCCGCCGGCGGCGATCGCGGCGTGGTCGGGCAGCCGGGACAGGAACCCCTCCACCTGGGCCAGCTGCTGCGGATTGTTGACCGGGCCCATGGCGACGTCCGCGTCGTCCGGGCGACCCACGCGCACCGCGCGGGCCTGCTCGGCGAGCGCGGCGACCAGCTCGTCGTGGATGCCGGGGGTGGCCAGCACGCGGGTGGCGGCGGTGCAGTCCTGGCCGGCGTTGAAGTACCCGGCCGCGGCGATCGCCTCGGCGGTGGCCGCGACGTCGGCGTCGTCGAAGACGACGACCGGCGCCTTGCCCCCGAGCTCCAGGTGCACCCGCTTGAGGTCCCGGGCGGCGTGGCCGGCGACCTCCATCCCGGCCCGGACCGACCCGGTGATGGAGACCATCTGCGGCACGGGGGAGTCGACCAGCAGCCGGCCGGTGTCGCGGTCCCCGCAGACGACGTTGACCACGCCCGGCGGCAGGAACTCGGCCATCAGCTCGGCCATGAGGGCGGTGCTGACCGGGGTGGTGTCGGAGGGCTTGAGCACCACGGTGTTGCCCGCCGCCACGGCCGGGGCCCACTTCCACACCGCCATCATCAGCGGGTAGTTCCACGGCGTGATCTGCGCGCAGACGCCCACCGGCTCGCGGCGGATCATCGAGGTCAGGTTCGGCAGGTACTCGCCGGCCGACCGGCCCTCCAGCACCCGGGCGGCGCCGGCGAAGAACCGGATCTGGTCGACGATCGGCGGCAGCTCCTCGGTCGCGGTCAGCCCGATCGGCTTGCCGGTGTCGCGGGCCTCGACGCGCACGAACTCGTCGGCCCGCCGCTCCAGCTCGTCGGCGATGCGCAGCAGGGCGCGCTGGCGCTCCGACGGCGTGGTGTCCCGCCAGGTCTCGAACGCCCGTGCCGCGGCGGAGAACGCCGCGTCGACGTCCTCGGGCCCGGAGACCGGCGCGGTGCCGTAGGCCGCCCCCGTGGAGGGGTCCACGACGTCGCTGGTCCGGCCCGAGGCGGCCGGCACGCTGCGCCCGTCGATCACGTTGGACACGACGACGGGCCGCTGCGCGGTGTCGGTCGTGGTGCTCACGCGGCACCCCCGGCCGGCCGGCAGGCCATCGCCGACAGCAGCTCGTAGCCCACGTGGGCCGCGGCGATGCCGGTGATCTCGGCGTGGTCGTAGGCGGGGGCCACCTCGACGACGTCGGCGCCGACCAGGTTGGTGCCGGCGAACGCCCGGAGGACGGCGAGCAGCTCGCGGCTGAGCAGGCCACCGGACTCCGGCGTCCCCGTGCCGGGGGCGAAGGCCGGGTCCAGCACGTCGATGTCGACCGAGACGTACACCGGCCGGTCGCCGACGCGGTCCAGGACGCGCTCGATGACGCCCCGGGTGCCGAGGTCCTCCATGTCGCGGGCGGGCACGACCTGGAAGCCCAGCTCGGCGTCCTGCACCAGGTCGTCGGCGCCGTAGAGCGGGCCGCGGGTGCCCACGTGCAGGCATCCGGTCTCGTCCAGCAGCCCCTCCTCGGCCGCCCGTCGGAACGGGGTCCCGTGGGTCTCCGCCGCCCCGAAGTAGGTGTCCCACGTGTCGAGGTGGGCGTCGAAGTGCACCACGGCCACCGGCCCGTGCCTGCGGGCCAGCGAGCGCAGCAGCGGCAGCGCGATCGTGTGGTCGCCGCCCAGGGTCAGCAGCCGGCCGGCGCGCTCCAGGACGGCGTCGGCGGAGCGCTCGATGGTGGCCATCGCCTCGGGGATGGAGAAGGGGTTGACGGCGATGTCGCCGGCGTCGGCCACCTGCTGGCGGCCGAACGGCGCCACCTCCACCGCCGGGTTCCACGGGCGCAGCAGCCGCGAGGACTCGCGGATGTGCGCCGGCCCGAAGCGGGCGCCGGGGCGGTAGCTGACCCCGGCGTCGAAGGGGATGCCGACGACGGCCACGTCGACGTCGCCGACCTCGTCGACCCGGGGCAGCCGGGCGAACGTCGCGGGTCCCGCGAAGCGGGGGACGACGCTGGCGTCGACCGGACCGACGCGGCCGTCGGCGGTGACGCGGCGCGGTGGCTCGAGCATGGGGGGACGACTCCTCGGGAGATGGGGGCACAGGGCTGGGAGCCCGGCCTCCGCGCCATGCAACAGCACCTGGACGACCGCCCTCGATTGGATGGTTCGTCCAAGCGGGGATGCTGGACTGGACGAACCGCCCCGGTGTCCGAGGGTCGCGGGGCCGCACAGTGAGCAGCGCACCCGGCGGAGCGCCGGGGCGAGGAACAGGAGGCCGGATGTCCGTGGAAGCCCCCAGCAGCACTCCGGAGGCGGCGCCCGGGGAGGGGACGGCCTCGGTCGCCGGCAAGCCGGCCTTCGCCTGGTCCCCGTCGGGCTGGCCGTCCGAGCGCGCCTACGCGCGGCCGGACGCCGAGGAGGTCTGGGTGTACGCCGACCGGTTCTCCTACGCGCCCGGCGACACCGTCGCACTGCACCTGAGCGCCAGCGTGCCCGGCTTCACCGTGGAGATCTGCCGCGACGGCGCGCGCCCGGAGGTGGTCTGGTCGCGCGACGGCGTCACCGCCGACCGGCACCCCGCGCCCGAGGACGCCTACGCGAACGGCTGCGGCTGGCCGGTGGGGCTCGAGGTGCCCATCCCCGCCGACTGGCGGCCCGGCTTCTACGTCGTGACGGTGCGGGCGGTGCTGTCGGACGGCGAGCTGTGGGAGCGGGAGCACTTCTTCGCCCTCCGGGCCGCGCGGGAGCAGCGGCCGGCGATCGCGCTGGTGCTCACGACCAGCACGATGCTGGCCTACAACGACTGGGGCGGCGCCAACCACTACCGCGGTCTCGGTGACAACCCGCGCAGCGACGCCGGCAGCCCCCTGTCCTCGACCCAGCGGCCCATCGCCCGCGGCATGATCCGCAAGCCCGCCGGTGCGCCGCGCGAGGCCAACCACACCACCCCGCCCATCGGCGGCGCCCCGCGCTACCCGTCCTACGAGTGGGCGCGGCTCAACGGCTACAGCCGGCACCACGCCGACAGCTTCTGGGCCACCTACGAGCGGCTGTTCGTGGTGTGGGCCGAGGAGCGCGGCTACGAGCTGGACTACCTGACGCAGCACGACCTGCACGAGGACGTCACCGTGCTGGACGGCTACTCCTGCGTGGTCGTCGTCGGGCACGACGAGTACTGGTCGTGGGAGATGCGCGACGCCGTCGACCGGTTCGTCGACGGCGGCGGAGGGCTGGCCCGCCTCGGCGGCAACTACCAGTGGCAGGTGCGCCTGAGCGACGACGGCCGCACCCAGTACTGCTACCGGCTGCCCTCCCTCGACCCGGAGGCCGCGCAGCGGCCGGAGCGGGCCACGACCAACTGGGAGGCGAAGTCGGTCGGGCGCCCCGGCGCCACGACCATCGGCCTCAACGGGCTCGGCGGCATCTACACCCGCTACGGCACGGCGACGCCGCGCTCGTCGGGCGGCTTCACCGTCTACCGGCCGGAGCACTGGGCCTTCGAGGGCACCGACCTCTACTACGGCGACCTGCTGGGCGGCGCGCCCACGTTCCTGGCCGCCTTCGAGGTGGACTCGGTGGAGTACACGTTCCGGCGCGGGCTGCCCTACCCGACGTTCGAGGACGGCGCCCCCGAGACCCTCGAGATCCTGGCGCTGGTCCCCGCGGTGCGCGGCGAGGAGGACCGCTTCGGCGGCCGGCTGCCCATCGGCGGCCCGGAGGAGGAGGTCTACGACTACAACCGGGCGCTCGGCGACGACCTCCCCGACTACGTGCACGAGGGGGAGATGCGCGGCGCCGGGATGATCGCCGCCTTCACCCGCGGCGAGGGCGAGGTCTTCAACGGCGGCTGCACCGAGTGGCCCTACGCGCTCTCCGTCGGCGACCCGTTCGTCGACCGCATCGTCCGCAACGTCCTCGACCGCTTCACCAGCCGGTGAACGCGGCTCCGCGATCCCCGGGAGTTCCCGTGTCCGTGACCCAGCAGCCCACCATCGACGACGTCGTCCTGGTCTCCGCCGACAGCGGCTCGGCCGTCGTGCCCCCGGTGGAGGACTACGACGTCCTCTCCCCGCGCTGGGAGGAGGTCGAGTACCGCGCCTTCGGCGGCGAGGCCCGGTCCTACTTCGGCGGCTTCTGGACCGGCGAGCCGGGGGCGGTCCGCTTCGACGCCTGGCCCTACGACGAGATCTGCGTCGTCCTCAAGGGGCGGGTCGCGGTCGTGGACCGCGCGGGCGGGCGCAAGGAGTTCGCCGCGGGGCAGGCCTTCTTCGTGCCGCAGGGGCTGGCCGGTGACTGGGTCACCGTGGAGCCCTCGGCGAAGGTGTTCGTCGCCGTCACCCGGTGAGGTGGCGACGGCCGGGCAGGGCGCGGCCGTCGCCGGTCCCGGTCCTAGCCTGCTGAGGTGGTTGCGCTCCAGACCTTCGCCGAGCGGCTCGGGCTGCCGGTCCTCGTGCCCGGCGGCGGTCTGCAGCAGGACGTGCGCTGGGTGCACGTCAGCGAACTGCCGGATCCTGCCCCGTACCTGCGCGGCGGCGAGTTCCTGCTGTCCGCCGGCACGAACCTGCGGCCGGCGGACAGCCCGCAGTACGTCCGGTCGCTGGTCGACGCGGGCGTGCTCGCGCTCGGCGTGGGGGTGACGCCGGTGCTCGACGAGGTGCCCGCGGAGCTGGTGGGGGCCTGCGCCGAGCACGGCCTCACGCTGCTCGAGGTGCCCGCCGGCGTGCCGTTCCTGGCGGTCAGCGAGCTGCTGTACGAGGAGCTGGCGGCCGCCGAGCTGCGGGGGCTCAAGCGCCTGGCCGACGCCCAGCGCGCGGTCATCCAGGCCGCCGGCGGGCCGGCGCCGATCCGCACCGTGGTGGACCGGCTCGCCGAGGCGGTGGACGGCTGGGTCGTGCTGGTCGACCGCAACGTCGGCCGGCGATGGGAGGCCGGCGATCCCTCGGTCACCCCCGAGGTCCTCGCCGAGCTGGACCGGGTGGCCGCGGCCCGTGCGCCCACGAGCGCGGCGCTGACCGGTCCGGGGCAGCAGGTCGAGGTGCAGTGGCTGTCCGGGCCGGTCCGCTCCGGCTACGCGCTCGCGGTGGGCTGGGACCCCGCCTCCGGAGTCGTCGAGCGGGCCATCGTGGGCGTCGCGGCCTCGGCGCTGTCGCTGCTGTTCACCGACCCCGAGCCGGAGTGGTCGGCCGGCGAGCTCGGCGCGGCGGCGCTCAGCGCGGTGCTGGCTCCCCGGGAGGCGCCCGCCCGGTTCGGCGCCACAATCGGCGATCCCCCGCCGGCGCAGTGGCGGGTCGCCGTCGGCACCGCGCCCGACGAAGGGCCCGACGGCGACGCCTCGCTGGGCCGGCGGCTGTCCCGGGCGCTGCGCAGCCCGTTCGTCCGGCTCGACGCCGGGCGGCTGCTCGTGCTGCTGGACGGCGCCGTCGAGCCGGCCGCGCTCACGGCGGCGTTCGACGACGCCGGGGTCGTGGCCGGGGTCAGCGCACCGCATCCCTGGTCGCGGCTGGCCGCCGCGGCGGAGGAGGCCGGGCGGGCGCACGAGGAGGCCCGGCTGCGCGGTGCCACGTCGGTCCACTCGCGCGAGCGGACCGGGCTGGCCGCCACCGTCGACCCGGGCCGGGCGGGCGCGTTCAGCTCGGCACTGCTGGAGCCGCTGCTCGCGGCCGGGGGCCGCATCCCCGACCTCGTGCCCACGCTGCGCACGTGGCTGGCCCACCACGGCAACTGGGACCGCAGCGCGGTCGCGCTGGGGGTGCACCGCAACACCGTCCGGCACCGCATCGCGCAGGCCGAACGCCTGCTGGCGCTCGACCTGGCCGACGCCCAGGCCCGCATGGAGCTGTGGTTCGCCCTGCAGTGGCACGGCTCCCGGCCGGAGGCACCGGACGGCGACGCCGACGGGGAGCCGTTGGAGGATTGATCCAGCCGACGCCCCGAGGTTGTGCGCTCCGTCCAATGTCGTCGGGAATCGGGCACTCCCTAGCGTGCTGGCAGCCCTAGGCGCCGCCTGCTCCCGCCGACCACTGCGGGCCCTTCCCTCCTCGGAGAGACCATGACCGAGACGAACTCCGGCCGCCGATCCACCGGCCTGGCGGCCAACGCGATGGGCACGAGGGACCTCGTCTTCACCGTGCTCGCCGCGCTGGCGCCCCTCACGCTGATCGTCGCGGTCGCTCCGCTGCACTTCCTGATCGGCGGCTCGTCGGTGCCCGGGGCCTACCTGGTCGCCGGCGTCGTCATGGCGCTGTTCGCGGTCGGCTTCATGACGATGAGCCGCTACGTCCGCAACGCCGGCGCCTTCTACGCGACCATCGCCAAGGGCCTCGGCCGGCCCGCCGGCTCGGGCGCGGCCATGCTGGCCCTGGTCGCCTACAACGGCCTGCAGATCAGCACCTACGGGGCGCTGGGCGTCTACGCGCAGGGCACGTTCGAGCGGTACTTCGGCGTGAGCGTGCCGTGGTGGGTGTTCGGCCTGGTCGCGGTCGTGCTGGTGGCGGCGCTGGGCATCCGCGGCATCCACACCAGCGCGCGGGTGCTCGCCGTCCTGCTGTGCCTCGAGGTCGCCGTCCTCGTGGTGCTGGCGGTGGCCGTCCTGGTGCAGGGCGGTCCGGAGGGCTTCTCGGCGACCTCGTTCGACCCCGGCAACGTCCTGTCCGTCGAGAACGGCCCGCTGTTCGCGCTGGTCTTCGGTGCCTTCATGGGGTTCGAGTCCACCGCGATCTTCAGCGAGGAGGCCCGCGGCGGGATCCGCACGGTGCGCCGCGCGACCTACGTGGCGGTGGCCTTCATCGCCGTCTTCTACGCCCTCATGACCTGGGTGGTCACCACCGCCTACGGCGCCTCCGCGGTCGGCGACGCCGCCGTGGCCGACCCCGTCGACCTCGTCGTCACCGTGTTCACCAACTACACCCCCGGCTTCGTCGGCGAGATCATGCAGGTCCTGCTCCTCGGCAGCGCCTTCGCCGCCCTGCTCGCCCTGCACAACGCCGCCAACCGGTACTTCTTCGCCCTGGGCCGGGAGCGGCTGCTGCCGGCCGCCCTGGGCCGCACCCACCCGACCCGGCGCTCGCCGTACGTCGCGGGCCTCGTGCAGAGCGGCCTGGCGGTCGCCGTCCTGGTGGTGTGGGCCGTCTTCGACCTGGACCCCTACCTCGGGCTGCTCCTGTGGGGCAGCGGGCTGGGCTTCGTCGGGATCATCACGCTGTGGGCGCTGTGCTGCCTGGCGGTCATCGTCTACCTGCGGCGGCGGGCACCCGAGACCGGCGTGTGGCGCAGCCTGATCGCCCCGGGCATCAGCTTCGTCGGCCTCTGCGTCGTCCTGGCCCTCACCTTCGCCAACATGGACCTGCTCACCGGCGCCGGCACGACCACCAACACCGTGATCATCGGCCTGGGCGTGGTCGCGGTGGTCGGCGGCGTGGCCGCGGCGCTGTGGCTGCGCAGCCGCGACCGGGCGCGCTACGACCGGCTGACGGAGCTGCGCGTCGACGGCGACATCGAGGAGGCGCTGCCCGACGACGAGCCGCGCACCCGCCGGGACGACGACGTCGCCACCCCCGCGCAGCCGGCATGACCTGGGACCGCGGCTACCGGCCCCTCGACCTCGCCGGCTCCTGGAACGCGCCGTTCGACCTCCTCGACGACGTCGACGAGTCGCTGACCGGCAACCGGTCGCTGTACGGGCTCCCGTTCGCCTTCACCACCGCGCCGGTGACCGAGCCGGGCCTGGTCCGCGCCGGCGGGGACCACCCCCTCGTGAGCATCCCGGTGGGGGAGACCTGCACCTGGCTGGTCCTCGCGCACGCCGTCGAGGAGCCCGAGCTGTTCGAGGGCGGCCGGGTCGGGGACGCCCTGGCCGAGTACACGCTGGTGTACGAGGACGGGCAGCGGGTGGCAGTGCCGGTCCGGCAGCGGTTCGAGATCGGGCCGACGCCGCGGACCTGGGCGGGACGCCCGCTGCCGCTGGACTGGGGGCAGACGCCGTTCCTGGCGGTGCCCGACGCCCAGCACCGGCTGATGCACCGCACCTGCGGGCGGTTCGACGCCGCCGGGGCCCGGTTCGTCGACATCGACGATCCGCAGGCCCGCTCGCCCTACGTCCTGCCCTACCGCTTCTACCTGTGGCCGTGGCGCAACCCGCGGCCGGCGGTATCCGTGCGCACGCTCGAGGTGCGCAGCCTCGGCCCCTCGGTGCTCATCGGCGCGGTCACTGTCGGCCGCGACGACGAGGACCCCTTCGGCCGGACCGTCGCCCAGGACGTCACCTTCGCCCGCGCCGAGGGAGTCGTCGACGAGCGCGTCGCCGTCGCCGTCGACCGCGGGACGGCCACCTACGCCTACCGGACCGCCGACGGCAGCAGCACCGTGCCGCCGGGGTGGGGCGGCGGGGCCGACGAGCAGCGCGGGTACGTGCGCATCGCCGCCGTCCCGTCGGCGGACGTGACCCTGCTCCAGGACGACGTCCCGGTCGCCGTGCTGCGCTGGGGCGACCTGCTGGAGCAGGGCGCGGTGACGACCGGCGACGGCACCCGCTGGGAACTGCAGGGCGCCGGTCGCACCTGGGTGCGGACCACCGTGGTGGACGACGGGACCGGCGAGCCGCTCGCCTGCCGGGTGCACTTCCACACCGCCGAGGGCATCCCGGTCGCGCCGTACGGCCACCACGCGCACATCAACTCCGACGGCAACACCTGGAACCTCGACATCGGCGGCGACGTGCGGCTCGGCGCCCGCACCTACGCCTACGTCGACGGCAGCTGCGAGGGCTGGCTGCCCACCGGCCGGGTGGTCGTCGAGGTCGCCCGCGGGTTCGAGTACACGCCGCTGCGCGAGGAGCTGGAGATCAGCCCGGGGCAGCGGACCCTGGAGCTCCGGCTGCGCCGCGCCGTCGACCCGGAGGCGGCGGGCTACGTGGGCGGCGACACGCACGTCCACTTCGTCTCCACCCTCGGCGCGGAGCTGGAGGCGCGGGGCGAGGGCGTGCGGGTGGTGAACCTCCTGCTCAGCCAGTGGGGGCACCTGTTCACCAACAGCGAGGAGTTCACCGGCCGGCCGCACGTGTCGGCCGACGGGCGGACCAGCGTCTTCGCCGGCCAGGAGAACCGGACGGCGATGCTCGGGCACATCAACCTGCTCGGCATCCGCGAGCCCGTGCTGCCCTGGTGCACCGGCGGTGCCGAGGAGAGCGACCTCGGCGGCGGCCTGGAGACGACGCTGGCGCGGTGGGCCGACGAGTGCCACGCGCAGGGCGGCACCGTCGTCCTGGCCCACTTCCCGGTGCCCAACGGGGAGGCCGCCGCGCTCATCGCGACCGGCCGGCTCGACGGCGTCGAGATGATCGCCTACGACGACTACAACATCGGGCAGTACTACCGGTACCTCGACGCCGGGTACCGGCTGGCCCTGGTGGGCGGCACCGACAAGATGAGCAGCGAGGTGCCGATCGGGCTGGTGCGCACCTACGTCAAGGTCCCCGACCCGGACGAGATGACCTACTGGGACTGGTGCGCCGGCGTGCGGACCGGTGACACGGTCGTGTCCAGCGGGCCGGTGCTCACGCTGGCCGTCGACGACTGCCCGCCGGGCACCGTCCTCGGCGGCGCGCGGGGACGCTCGGCGCGGGCCCTGGCGCGGTTCGAGTCGATCTTCCCGGTCGAGCGGCTGGAGATCGTCGTCAACGGCCGGGTCGCGGCCCAGCAGGAGTGGCCGGAGCCCGTCCTCTCCGGCGAGCTGGCCCTCGACGTGACCGTGGCCGAGAGCTCCTGGGTGGCCGCCCGCTGCTACGGGCCGGGCGAGGGCGTCGCCCGTCACCGGGACGTCTGGGAGCGGCCGATCATGGCGCACACCTCGCCGGTGTACCTGGCGGCGGGGGAGGTCTACGACCGCACGGACGCGTCGGTGCTCACCGAGATGCTCGCGCTGATCCAGGGCGTCGAGGAGCACGTCACCGAGCGGGCGCGGACGACCTGGGCCGGTCCGGTCACCCACCGGCACGGCCGCCAGGACCACGTCGCGTTCCTCCTCGAGCCGCTGCACGAGGCCGCCCGGCGGATCCGCGAGCGGCTGGCCCACTGACCCCGGCCGGCGGGCGCGCCGTTCCGGCACCCGCCGGCCGCTGGGTGCCGATCCGGCACCCTCCACCGGAACCGGCCGGGCTCCAGGCTCGGGGGACCACGCCCGTCCCCCGAGCCGTGCCCCCGGACCCGAGGAGCCCCGCATGACCGAGTCCCCCCGCCCCTTCTGGATCGCCGGATCGCCGGCCACCGGCACCGAGCGGCTGGAGGTCGTCTCGCCGCACGACGGCGCGGTCGCCGGGGTCACCACGACGGCGACCGCCGAGCAGGTCGAGGCCGCCGTCGCCGCGGCGTCCGCCGTGGCCGCGGAGACGGCGGCGCTGCCGGCGCACGTGCGCGCCGCCGCGCTGGACACCGTCTCCCGCCGGCTGGCCGAGCGGGCCGACGAGGTGGCCGACCTGATCACCGCCGAGTCGGGCAAGCCGCTGAAGTGGTCGCGGCTGGAGGTCTCCCGGGCGGTGTCGACGTTCCGCTGGGGTGCCGAGGAGGCCCGCCGGTGGTCGGGCACCCTGCAGCGGCTGGACACCGACCCGGCGGCCACCGGCCGCATGGCGCTGGTCCGCCGGGCGCCGCGCGGGCCGGTCCTGGGCATCGCGCCGTTCAACTTCCCGCTCAACCTGGTGGCGCACAAGGTCGCTCCCGCGATCGCCGTCGGCGCCCCGATCGTGCTCAAGCCCGCCCCGGCGACCCCGCTGTCGGCGCTGCTCCTCGGCGAGATCCTGGCCGAGACCGCCCTGCCGGCCGGTTCCTGGTCGGTGCTGCCGGTGCCCAACGAGGTGGCCGCCGAGCTGGTCCGCGACCCGCGGCTGCCGGTGGTGTCGTTCACCGGCTCGGTGCCGGTCGGCTGGTCGATCCGCGACGCGGTGCCGCGCAAGCACGTCACGCTCGAGCTGGGCGGGAACGCCGCCGTCGTCGTCGCCCCGGACCAGGACGACGCCGCGCTGGACTGGGCGGCGCAGCGGATCGCCACCTTCGCCATGTACCAGGCGGGGCAGTCCTGCGTCTCGGTGCAGCGGGTGTTCGCGCACCGCGACGTCGCCGCGGCGCTGACCGACCGCGTGGTGGCGGCCGTGGAGAAGCTGGTCACCGGCGACCCGACCGACGCCGCGACCGACGTCGGCCCGCTGATCGACGAGGGCGCCGCCCGCCGGGTGGAGAGCTGGGTCGCCGAGGCCGTCGCCGGGGGCGCGCGGCTGCTCACCGGCGGCACCCGCGACGGCGCGGCGTACGCGCCGACCGTCCTCGCCGACGCCGCGGCGACGGCCAAGGTGTCGTGCGAGGAGGTGTTCGGGCCGGTCGTCGTCCTGGACACCGTCGACTCGGTGGACGAGGCCTTCGCCCGCGTGAACGACAGCCGGTTCGGCCTGCAGGCCGGGGTGTTCACCCGCGACCTGCAGCTGGCCTTCCGGGCGGCGCGGGAGCTGGAGGTCGGCGGCGTGGTGGTCGGCGACGTGCCGAGCTACCGGGCCGACCAGATGCCCTACGGCGGGCTCAAGGACTCCGGCGCGGGCCGCGAGGGCGTGCACGCGGCCATGGAGGACCTCACCGAGGAGCGGGTGCTCGTCCTCACCGGCATCGAGGTGTGAGGCGGCGGACGTGACACGGGCGGGGCGCGGCAGGGATCACCTGCCGCGCCCCGCCCGGTCGGGTTCCCGGCGCCGGAGTGCGGGCGCCGGGACGATCAGGCCGGCGTGGCCACGGTGGTGCCGCCGGTCGCCGGGGTGGCGCCGGCGGTCGCCTCGGTGAAGGCCGCCTCCAGCACGTCGAGCGCCTCGGAGAGCAGGTCCTGGCCGATGACCAGCGGCGGCAGGAAGCGCAGCACGTTGCCGTAGGAGCCGGCGGTGAGGACGACGACGCCCTCGGCGTGGCACAGCTTCGCGACCTTGCCGGCCAGCGCGGCGTCGGGCTCGTCGGTGCCGGGCTTCACCAGCTCCACGGCGATCATGGCGCCGCGGCCGCGGACGTCCCCGATCGCCGGGATCCGCTCGGCCAGCGCGCGCAGCCGCGGGATCATCGTGTCGCCGATGCGGCGCGCGGCGGTGACCAGGTCGAGCTCGCGCATGGTCTCGATGGAGGCCAGGGCCGCGGCGCAGGCGATCGGGTTGCCGCCGTAGGTGCCGCCGAGCCCGCCGGTGTGGATCGCGTCCATGATCTCCGCGCGCCCGGTGACCGCGGCCAGCGGCAGCCCGCCGGCCATGCCCTTGGCCAGGGTGATCAGGTCGGGGACGACGCCCTCGGCGTCGCAGGCGAACCAGTCGCCGGTGCGGCAGAAGCCGGTCTGCACCTCGTCGGCGATGAAGACCGCGCCGGCCTCCTTGCACCAGTCGGCGATCGCCGGCAGGAAGCCCTGGGCCGGGACCACGAACCCGCCCTCGCCCTGGATCGGCTCGATGAGCACCGCGGCGACGTTGGCCGCGCCGACCTGGGTCTCGATCTGGCGGATCGCGCGGGCCGCGGCCTCGGCGCCGGTGAGGCCCTCGGGGTCGCGGAACGGGTAGGACATCGGCACCCGGTAGATTTCCGAGGCGAACGGCCCGAAGCGGTGCTTGTAGGGCATGTTCTTGGCGGTCAGCGCCATCGTGAGGTTCGTGCGGCCGTGGTAGGCGTGGTCGAAGACGACGACGGCCTGCCGGCCGGTGGCGTGCCGGGCGATCTTGACCGCGTTCTCGACGGCCTCGGAGCCGGAGTTGAACAGCGCCGAGCGCTTCTCGTGGTCGCCGGGGGTGACCCGCGCGAGCTCCTCGCAGACGGCGACGTAGCCCTCGTACGGCGTGACCATGAAGCAGGTGTGGGTGAACGCCGCGACCTGCTCCTGCACCGCGGAGACGACCTTCGGCGCGGCGTTGCCGACGTTGACCACCGCGATGCCGGCGCCGAGGTCGATCAGCGAGTTGCCGTCGACGTCGACGATCACGCCGCCGCCGGCCTGCTCGACGAAGACCGGCAGGGTGGTGCCGACGCCGGCGGAGACGACGGCGCTGCGCCGGGCCATCAGGTCGCGGGAGCGCGGCCCGGGGATCTCGGTGACGAGCCGGCGCTCCTGCGCGAGTGACGTGGCGGGGTCGGAGAGGGCGGTCACAGGGTCTCCTCGGGCGTCGACGGTCCGGAGCCGCTCGCGCGGCTCCCCCCGCAGTCTCGACCCCGCGGGCGTCCCCCGCGTGTGTACGGATCGTCGCGTCGGGGGGTGGCGGGTGGACAGACCGTCCGCGCGGATGGCACCGTCCGCGCGTGCCGGTCACCGTGGGGTCGCTGCTGCGCGACCCGTCCCTGTCGCTGCGCCGCTGCACTCCGGCGGATGCGGCCGACCGCCCCGTCTCGTGGGTGCACGTCAGCGAGCTCGCCGACCCGACCCCGTTCCTCGACGGCGGGGAGCTGCTGCTGACCACCGGGCTGACGCTGGGCGACGACGTCGCCGGCTACGTGGCGCGGCTGGTCGACGCGGGGGTGGCGGCGCTGGGGTTCGGCACGGGCGTGGCGCACGATGCCGTCCCGCCGGCGCTGGTGTCGGCGGCCGAGGCCGGCGGGCTGACCGTGCTCGAGGTGCCCCGGCGGACGCCGTTCATCGCGATCTCCCGCAGCGTCGCCGCGGCGCTGGCCGCGGAGGAGTACGCGACGGTGGCCCGGTCGGCGTCGGCGCAGCAGGACCTCGCGCGGGCGGCGCTGCGCGCGGGGGAGGGTCCCGCGCTGCTGACCCGGCTGGCGCGGTCGGTCGGGGGCTGGGTACTGCTGCTCGACGGCGCCGGCCAGCCGGTCGAGGCCGTGCCGGCGGCCGCCGCCGCGCGGGCGGCCGAGCTGAGTGGCGAGCTCGCGCAGCTGCGCCGGGCGCGGCCGCCGGCCAGCGCCGCGGTGAGCGGGCCGGAGGCCACCGTGCTGCTGCAGTCGCTGGGCACGGGCACCCGGCCGCGCGGCTTCCTCGTCGTCGGCCGGGAGGGCCCGGTGCCGCCGGCCGAGCGGCTGCTGGTGAACACCGCGGCGCTGCTGCTGACGCTGCGCGGCGAGCAGTCCCGGGCCCTCGACGACGCGCGGGCCGCGCTGCGCTCGGCGCTGCTGGAGCTGCTGCTGGCCGGGGACGCCGCGGCCGCGCGGACCGCGCTCGGCCGGATCGGCGAGCAGCTGCCGCGGGAGCCCGTGGTCGTGCACGTCGCGCAGGGCACGCCGGCGCAGCGCGCGGCGGCGGTGGAGGTCGCGGGCGAGCTGACGCCCGGGGCGTTCGCCGCTGAGCGCGACGGCGTCCTGGTCGTGCTCGCCGGCACCGGGATGGGGGCGGAGCTCGCGGCGCGGGTGCCGGGCCTCGCCGTCGGCAGCTCGGCGGCGCTGCCGGAGTCGCGGCTGGCCGAGGGGCTGGAGCAGGCGCGGCAGGCGGCCGCGCGGGCGGCGCGGGGGAGCCGGCGCGCGGTGGGCTTCGCCGACCTCGCCGCCGAGGGGGTGACCGCGTTGCTCGACCCCGGCGCGGCCGAGGCGTTCGCCGCGTCGCTGCTGGCACCGCTGTCGGCCGCCGACGAGGACGGCGGGGAGCTGCTGCGGTCGCTGCGCACCTGGCTGGCCCACCACGGCCAGTGGGAGCCCGCCGCCGCCGACCTCGGCGTGCACCGGCACACCCTGCGCCGGCGGATGGCCCGCGCCGAGCAGCTGCTGGGCCGCGACCTGGACTCCGCCGGCGTCCGCGCCGAGCTCTGGCTGGCCCTGCAGCTGCTGCGCTGAGCCCGGCCGCGTGCCGAGCGGCCCGTGCGGCCGATCGAGACGACCTGTGACCAATGGCTTGTGTCCGCGGTCACCGCTGTGGCATCTTCTCCGCACTCCTGAAGTGACACTTCAGAACGTGCAGCGACGGTTCATCCCAGCGGGGGTCGCTGCTTCATGCTCTCGAAAGGACGTCATGGCTCCACAGCGACATGCCGAGATCGCCGGCGGCGGCATCGCCGGCCTCACCGCAGCCGCGGTGCTGGGGAAGCGCGGCTGGAGCGTCCGCGTGCACGAGCGGGCCGATGAGCTCCGTGAGATCGGCGCGGGGATCTTCATCTGGGAGAACGCGCTCAAGTCCCTGGAGGAGATCGGCGCGCTCGAGGAACTGTCTAAGGACTGGGAGCGGGTCGATAGCCACCAGTTGCGCGACCACAAGCACCGGCTGCTCCAGGACAACTGGCTGCGACAGACCCGTCTCTACACGGTCAAGCGCACCCACCTGCACCGCAGCCTGGCGAAGGCGGCGGTCGACGCCGGAGCTGAGATCGTCACGGGCTCCGGCGTGGCCGCGGCCCGGCCCGACGGCACGCTGGTGCTCGACAGCGGCAAGGAACTCCGCGCCGACCTGGTCGTGGGTGCCGACGGGGTCAACTCGCGGGTGCGTGACTCCCTCGACCTGTCGCTGCGCAAGGTGAACCTGCGGGACGGCTGCGGGCGCTACCTCGTGCCTCGCCGGCCGGAGGACCCGGTCAACACGACCATCGAGTCCTGGAACGGCGGGCGCCGGCTGGGCATCGCGCCGGTGGGGCGGGACGACGTCTACCTCTTCCTCTGCGCTCCCGAGGGCGATGAGGCGACCCGCCAGACGCCCTTCGACCCCGGCCCGTGGGTGCAGAGCTATCCGCACTACCGCGACCTGATCGACCGCATCCCGGAGCACCCGGACGGCCGCTGGGCGCCGTTCTACGAGGTGGTCTGCCGCAGTTGGGTGGACGGCCGCGTGGCGCTCCTGGGCGATGCGGCGCACAGCATGGCGCCGAACCTCGGGCAGGCCGCCTGCGTCAGCATGACGAACGCGGTGGCCCTCGGCCAGGCGCTCGACGCGGTGCCGGACGTGCCCGACGCGCTCCAGGCCTGGGAGCGCAGCGAGCGCGGCATCGCGGAGGACACCCAGCGCTACGCGCACCTCTACGGGCGGATCGGCACGCGCTGGCCGCGCGCCCTCGAGGGCTTCCGGTCGGTCCTGCTGCGGACCGTCCTGCGCAGTCCTGCCCTGCAGCACCGGATCAACCGCGCCGCCACGCACTTCCCCTCCATCGGTCCCCGTTCCACCCACTGACCACCCGAGCCGCTCGAGTAGGAGCTCCGACATGGCCCTGCACCGCACCGAGCCCATCCGGATCCGCCCCCCGCACCGCCGGGGCGCCGTCCTGGGGTTGTCCCTGACCACCGCCCTGCTCGTCGCCGCATGCGGCGGGGGCAGCGAGGGCGACGACCAGGCCCGGTCCACCGACACGTCGACGTGGACGGTGCCCGCCGTCTTCGTCGACTGCTCGGCACCGGACACCGACGAGAGCACCTGCCAGGGAGAGGGCACGGAGGGCGAGTACACCTCGCTGAGCCCGTCGCAGGTCAGCGGCGACTGGGAGATCTGCGCGACCGTGCCGCACCTGCAGGACCCCGTCTGGGTGGGCATCAACTACGGCGTCGTGACCGAGGCCGAGCGCCTTGGTGTCGCCCTGCAGTTCCACGACGCGGGCGGCTACGAGAACATCGCCGAGCAGAACTCCCAGATCGAGGACTGCGTGGCCCAGGGGGTCGACGCCATCATCGTCGGCGCCGTGAGCGCGGACGCGCTGAACCCCTCCCTGCAGATGGCCCGCGACGCCGGGATCGCGGTGATCGACGGCGGCAACGGCGTCGCGTCCCCCGACGTCGACGCCCGTGCCGTCCTCGACTACTACGACATGGGCCGGACCATCGGCGAGTACCTCGCGGCCAAGGGCGAGGCGGTGCAGGTGGCGCTGTTCCCGGGGCCGGCGGGCGTCGGCTGGTCGGAGCGGTCGGTGGAGGGCTTCTCCGACGCCATCGAGGGCTCCGCGGTCGAGTTGGTCGCCACCAAGTACGGCGATCCCGTGGCGGAGGTCCAGACGGGGCTCGTGGAGGACACCCTGTCCGCCTCCCCCGAGGTGGACGTCATCGTCGGGACCGGCGTGACCGTGGACGTCGCTGCGACCGTCCTCGAGGAGCGGGGGCTGGCCGACCGGATCTCGACGTACAGCACCTACATCTCGCCGTCGGTCGTCGACCTCCTGGAGGGCGGCGGGGCCGCCTGCGCGCCGAACGACCAGGGGATCAACCTCGCGCGGGTCATGGTGGACCTGGCCGTGCGCACGCTGGAGGAGATCCCGTACGAGGGTGACGTCACCCGTGCCGCGCCGGCGCCGGTGCTGATCTGCGGGCCGGCGGCCGGGGCCGATGACAACTTCGACTCGTTCGACCAGTCGACGGCGTTCGCGCCGGAGGACTGGAGCCCGGTGTCCGAGGTCGGCTACTGAGTCGACGCGATCGGGGCCCCGGTGGGACCGGGGCCCCGATCCCCTGAGGAGGGGTGACCGTGACAGAGAGCGCACAGCACGTCGTCTACACCGGCCGGGTGCTCACCATGGTGGGCGACGCCGAGGCCCAGGCCGTCGAGGTCGAGGGCGGGGTCATCACCGCCGTCGGTGGGCCGGAGGTGGCCGAGGCAGCCCAGCGGCGGGGGGCGCACGTCCGTCCCGCCGGTGACGGCGTCGTCCTCCCGGGCTTCGTGGACGCGCACACGCACCTGGGCCACCTGGCCCTCGGGGCCGTCGGGGCCGTCGACTGCCGGGTGCCCCGCATCCGGGACGTGGCCGGACTCGTCGAGCTCCTGCGCGGCGAGGATGCGGTACTGCCGGCCGGGGAGGTCCTGGTCGGCTACGGCAACCTCTTCTACGACCGCAAGCTCGCCGACGGGCGCCTGCCCACCCGGTACGACCTCGACCTCGTGTCCACCACGCGGCCGATCATCGTGCGCGCCGGCGGGCACGCCTCGGTCCTCAACACGGCGGCTCTCGAGCTGGCCGGGTTGATGAGCGGGGCGGCCGGTGCCGGGAAGACCGGCAAGGCGCACGTGGTCCTCGGTGACGACGGCAGCCCCAGCGGGGTGGTGAGCGAGGTGGACGCGCTGCTGCCCCTGCCGCGACCCACGGCGGAGGAGATCCGCAGCGCGCTGGTCCAGACGGTGACCGAACAGTTCACGCGCCACGGGGTGACCACGATCGGGGAGATGGTCGACGACCTCGTCGCGCTGACCACCCTCGAGGAGCTGACCGCCGACGGCCGGGTGGCGGCCCGGATCGTGGCCCACCTGATGCCGTCGGCCGCCCCACTCGAGGAGGCCTTCCGGCTGGCGGCCGACGGCGCCGTGGGTGGAGGTGGACGCGTCGTCGTCCGCGGGGTCAAGGTCTTCGCCGATGGCGGTTACTCGTCACGGGGCGCCGCTGTCCGGGAGCCCTACACGCCCGACAGGATGACGCCGGCCGGGTGGCGCGGTGAGCTGAACGCCAGTCCGGAGTCCCTCGTCGAGCTCTTCACGGCCGCGGCGGCGCAGGACGTCCCCGTCGCCGTCCACGTCAACGGTGAGCGGGCGCAGGACCTCGCCGTGCGAGCCTGGCTCGAATCCGGCGGGCAGGCACGCCTGCGCCTGGAGCACGCCGGCAACTGGGTGAGCGACTGGGCCGGTCCGGCCGCCTGGGCGGCCGCGGGGGTCACGGCGGTCGTCAACCCGTCGTTCCTGCACAGCTACATCGGCAGCTTCTTCCCCGAGGTCGTGGGTCCGAGCGGGGCGGCCGGGCGCATGCCCCTGCGGTCACTCCTCGACGCGGGGGTCCCGCTGGCCGCCGGCTCGGACGCGGGGCTGGGGGCCGAGGACGGGCAGACCCATCCGCTGCACATGCTGTGGTGCCTGGTTGCGCGGCGCGGCTACCACGGGGAGCCGGTGGAACCGGAGGAGGCGATCTCGGTCATGGAGGGGCTGCGACTGCTCACGGTCGACTCCGCCCGCGCGCTGGGGGTCGACGGCGAGGTCGGGACCATCGAGGTCGGGAAGCGTGCCGACCTCGTGGTCCTCGACAGCGATCCCCGCCGTGTCCCGGTGAAGGCCCTGCGGGACATCGGGGTGACCGAGGTCCTGGTCGGCGGGGTCCCCGCACTGGAACCGGTGACCGGTCCGTGACGTCCCTCGAGAACCTGCCGGCCCCTGTGACCGGCAGGGAACTGGTGCAGCTGGACGGCATCTCGAAGTCCTTCCCGGGGGTGCGCGTCCTCGACGACCTCTCGCTCACCCTGTCCGGGGGCGAGGTGCACGTGCTGTTCGGCGAGAACGGCGCGGGCAAGTCCACGCTGATCAAGATCATCTCCGGTGTGTACCAACCGGATGCCGGGACGCTGCGCATCGGCGGGGCACGGGTCCGGCTCGGCAGCCCGCGGGAGGCGCTGGGGCACGGGGTGGCGACGGTCTACCAGGAGCTGTCCCTGGTCCCGCAGCTGTCGGTGGCCGAGAACCTCGTCCTCGGGCGCTGGCCCCGTCGGGTCTCGTTCCTGGACCGTCGGCGGATGCGTCGCGAGGCCGAGCGGTTGTCGGCGCTCGTCGGCCTCGACGTGGACGTGCGCACGCCCGTCCGGCGGCTGCCGCGGTCCCTGCAGCAGCTGGTCGAGATCGCCAAGGCGGTGCAGGCCGACGCCCGCGTCGTCATCTTCGACGAACCCACGGCGTCGCTCACGGACGCCGAGACCGAGCGGCTGTTCGAGGTGATCCGCAGGTTGCGTGCGGAGGGCCGGGCCATCGTGTACATCACCCACCGCATGCACGAGATCCGGGAGATCGGGGACCGGGTCACGGTCCTTCGGGACGGGACGGCGATCACCACCCAGTCCGTCGCCGAGGTGACCGAGGACCAGCTGATCTCGGCGATGACGGGGCGGGCGCAGACCGCCCTCTACCCCGATATCGCCCACCGGCCCGGCGCGCAGGCGCTGGCCCTCGAGGCGGTGACCACGCGGACGCTGCGGAACGTGAGCATCACGGTGGCCGCCGGCGAGGTCGTGGGGATCGCCGGACTGCTCACCTCGGGCAAGTCCGACCTCGGCCGGGCCTGCGTCGGCCTGGAACGAGCCCTGCAGGGCCAGGTCGTGCTCCCGGACGGGCGCAGCCGCCGGCGGTTGTCCCCGGCACAGGCCCTGCTGTCCGGCGTCCTCTACTACCCCGCGGACCGGAAGGTCGAGGGCCTGGCACTCGGCCGGCCGATCACCGAGAACATGACCCTGGGCGGCCTGCGCCTCGGCGGCCTGACCCGGGGGCCGTTCATCCGCCGGCGTGAGGAGCAGGCGCGAGCGGCCGCAGCGGCCGACAGCCTGTCGCTCCGCCCACGGAACGTGCGTGCACCCGCATGGGCCCTGTCCGGCGGCAACCAGCAGAAGGTCATGCTGGCCCGGGCATCGCTGCGCCCCTCTCGGCTGCATGTCTTCGACGACCCCACCGTCGGTGTGGACGTCGGCGCGCGGGCCGAGGTCTACGAGATCATCCGCGGCCTCTGCGAACGCGGGGACGCCGTACTGCTCATCTCCTCGGACCTGCCGGAGGTCCTCAACCTGGCCCACCGGGTCTACGTCATGCAGGAGGGCCGGGTGGCCGCTCACCTGGCGGGCGCGGAGATCACCGAGCAGGGCGTCCTCGAGCACTTCTTCCCCAGCATCGAGAACCAACAGCAGGAGGCCCCGACCGATGTCCACTAGTGCCGGATTGGACGCGCGCACGGCCCGCGGATCCGTCGGGAACCTGGTGCCGCACCTGCGTGGCCGGGCGCTGCTGCTGCCGGGGCTCCTGCTGCTCCTGTTGGTCGCCTTCGCGGTCAGTACCGACAAGTTCCTGACCATCCCGAACCTGACCAACCTGTCCCGGCAGTCGGTGTACCTGCTGCTGGTCGCGCTCGGGCAGATGGTGGTGCTGCTCTGCGGGCAGTTGGACCTCTCGGTGGGCGCCACGGTGGCGCTCTCCAGCGTCATCACTGCCATGACCCTGAAGTCGCTGGCCGACGCCTCGCCGCTCACGAGCATCGTCGTGGCGGTCGCGGCGGGCCTGGCCACGGGGGTGGCCGTCGGTCTCTTCAACGGTGTCGTCGTCGCGGTCCTGAGGGCGCCGGCGTTCATGGTGACACTAGGGACGACGTCGATCGCGGGAGCCTGCGCGCTGCTCCTCACCAACGGTGTCCCGGTGTCCGGCCTCGCCGAGGCCTTCACCGGCTCCCTGGGGACGGGGCGCCTTTTCGGGATCCCCGTCCCCATCCTCGTCGCGGCCCTGGTGGCGCTCCTGCTGTACGTGTTCCTGTCCTGGACGGTGGCAGGCCGGAGCATGTACGCGGTCGGCGGCAACGCCGCAGCCGCACGCGCTGCGGGCATCCGGACGTCCGGGACGACTCTCGCGGCCTTCGTGCTCTGTAGCGTGCTGAGCGCGCTGGCCGGAGTTCTCCTCGCTGCCCGTGTGGGGTCGGGTGAGGCGTCGCTCGGCACGACGTATGTGCTGCTGTCGATCGCCGCGGCGGTGCTGGGTGGGACGTCGCTGTTCGGTGGCGAGGGCCGGGTCGGCTACGTCGTCCTCGGCGTCCTGTTCATCGCCGTCCTCAACAACGGCATGAATCTGCTGCGGATCCCCAGCTATCTGCAGGAGCTGGCCCTCGGGGTGGTCCTCATCGCGGCGGTCCTCGGGGAGACGGCGCGCGAGGTGCGCCGCACCTGACCGGCTCTGGCCGGGCGCTCGCGGTCCGGTACCGCGGGCGCCCGGTCAGCTGCCGTGCGTCGTGTCGGGCGGGGGTGCGGTCACCCACAGCACCCGGGCCTGCTCGCCGCCCGGATTGCGGAACCCGTGTGGCTCCTGGGGGTTGAGCAGCAGGACGTCGCCCGTGCCGAGGTGGAACGTGTCGTCCTTGAGCCGGATCTCCAGCTCCCCCTCGAGGACCATGACGCACTCCTCCTCGCCGCCGTGCGTGTAGAGCTCCGCCCCGGAGTCCTGGCCGGCGGCGATGGTGGACAGCATCATCTGCACCCGGCGGGCATCGCGCGGGGTGAGCAGGAGGTCCTCCTCCGCCAGGAAGGGCTGTGCCATCCGCTGCCGGTTCTCCACGCGGACCAGTCGCGGGGGAAGCGCCTCGCCGGAGAAGAGCGCTGCCATCGGCTCACCGAGTGCCGCCGCGATCCGGTGCAGCGAGGCGATGGAGGGGTTGGCGACGCCCCGCTCGACCTGTGACAGGAAGCTCTCGGAGACACCCGCGCTCTCGGCCACCGTGCGGAGTGACAGGCGCTTGCCCCGCCGCAGTTCGGCCAGCCGCCGTCCGATCTCGCTGGTAGGGCCGCCCACAGGGCTACTCAACCACGCTGCCACCCCGACCACGGCTTCGCCTCCCGGCCCTGGCTAGCGGCAGGCCCCCGGTGCGACCCTTGCCACAGGTCGTTCGGATCCATACATTCACCGCGACCCACTGCCGGCGTCGCGCTGGAGGTTCTGGATGTCCGAGTCGCCGCTGCCCCGGCAGCCGCTGGGCGGCAGCCGCGACGCCGGGGTCGTGGCACTCCTGGCCGTGCTGATCGCGGCGGCCGGCGTCCTCCGTCTGGGCTGGATCGTCGCCCAGTACGCCCGCCCCATCCACGCCGCCGGCTCGTTCCTACCCACGGCCGTGGTCCCCGGACCCGCGCCGTGCTCCACCCCTCCGACCACCTGACCGAGGCCCAGTCCGGCCTGGTGAGGCTGTGACCGCATCATCCCGAGGAGAGCCAGTGACCGCTTCGAACCCCCAGCCCGCCGACCTCGTCGTCACCGGCGGCCGCATCTACACGCAGGACCCGCAGCAGCCGTGGGCCGAGGCCCTCGCCGTGGTGGACGGCCGGATCGCCGCGGTCGGCACCGCCGAGGAGGTCGGCGCGCACGTCGGGCCCGACACCGTCGTCCACCAGCTGGCCGGCGAGATGGTCATGCCGGGCCTCATCGACGGGCACGTGCACCTGAACCTCGGCGGCGGGCAGGCGGCCTTCGAGCTGCCGCTGCTGCCCACCGACGGGGTGGACGAGGTGCTGCGCAAGGTGCGCGAGTGGGCCGACCGGCTCGGCCCGGAGGAGTGGGTGGTCGGCGGCATCGTCGGCAGCACGGTGATGGACGTCGTCGCCGACGTCGACGTGCTGGCCCGGCTGGACGAGGCGGCCTCCGGCCGCCCGGTGCTGCTGCGCGACGACACCATGCACAACCGCTGGGTCAACTCGCGGGCGCTGGAGCTCATGGGCGTCACCGCCGACTCGGCCGACCCCGAGGGCGGGCACTACGTGCGCGACGCGGAGGGCCGGCTGACCGGCGTGCTGCACGAGCTGGCCTCGGCGGAGGCGGAGAAGGCGTTCCTCTCCTCGGTGCCCGACCCGCAGGCGCGGATCCGCACCTCGATCGAGACCGCCATCCGCATCCTCAACGGCTTCGGCGTCACCGGCGCCCAGGAGGCCGCCACCATGGCCGGGCCCGCCCGGGCGCTGGCCGACCTCGCCGCCGCCGGGCAGCTCACCGCGCGCGTGGTGCTCTCCACCCCGGCGCGGCCCTTCCTGGAGGAGGGCATCGTCGGCGAGGAGCTGATCCAGGAGGTCGCGCCGCTGCGCGGCGAGCTGGTGCGCCCGGACTTCGTGAAGGTCGTGCTCGACGGCGTCCCGATGACCCGGACGACGGCGCTGCTGTCGCCCTACAAGTGCCACCACGGCGAGGAGCCGACCACCGGCGAGATCTACTGGACGCTGGAGGACCTCACCGACCAGCTGCGCCGCTGCTACGACCTCGGGCTCGGCGCCAAGCTGCACGCCACCGGCGACGCCTCGGTGCGCCGGGTGCTCGACGCGGTGGCCGCGGTGCGCGCCGAGCGGGGCCCGGGGCCGCGCTTCCAGATCGCGCACGCCGAGTACATCCACCCCGACGACCTGCCGCGCTTCGCCGAGCTGTCGGTGGTCGCGGACCTCTCGCCCTACATCTGGTACCCGAGCGTGATCCAGGAGAGCATCGCCGCGCAGGTGCCGGAGGAGATCGTCGAGGCCAGCTGGCCGGTGCGCGACTTCGTCGACTCAGGCGCGCTGGTCGCCGCCGGCTCGGACTGGCCGTGCGCGGCGCCGACGCCCGACCCGTGGACCGGCCTGCAGACGCTGGTCACCCGCCGCAACCCCGACCCGTCGGTGCCCGGCGCGCTCAACGAGGCCCAGGCGCTGACCCTGGAGGAGGCGATCGCGGCGTTCACCACGAACCCGGCCGAGGCCATGGGTGTCGGCGACATCGCCGGGCGGCTGGCCGTGGGCTACGCCGCGGACTTCATCGTGCTCGACCGGAACCTGTTCGAGATCGACGTCGCCGACGTCCACCGCACCCAGGTGCGGCGCACCTACTTCGGCGGCACCGTCGTGCACGAGGCGGAGTCGGTGCCGGCCGCCTGACCGGTCGCCCTGTCGGCTCGTCGACATGTCGCCCCGGCGGCATGTCGGCGAGCCGACCGCCGTTCCGAGCCCGGCCGGGTCCGGACTCGGGCAGCCGATCCGGCCGATCGGTCCTACCGTGGACGTGTGCACCGCGGAGCCGCCCGCCCCGCCGCGCAGGTCGCGGCGATGCCGGTGTGGCTGCGCCGTGCGCTCCTCCTCGGCGGGCTGCTCGCCGCCCTGTACGCGCTGTCGGTGGCCCTCTCCGCGCCGGCCTCGGCGGGGGAGGGGACGCCGCCCGACAGCGCGGTTCCCGCGGCCCTCGCGCCGGTCGCGGACCCGCTGGCGGACGCCGTCGCGCCGGTGGCGGAACCGGTCGCGGAGGTCGCGGAACCGGTGGCCGAAGTAGCGCTTCCGGTCGCCGAGGTCGTGGCGCCGCCGGTCGCGGAGGTCGCTGAACCGGTGGCCGAAGTAGCGCTTCCGGTCGCGGAACCGGTCGCAGAGATCGCCCCGCCTGTGGCCGAGGTCGTGCTCCCGGTCGCCGAGGTCGTCACCCCGGTGGCCGAGGAGGTCGCCGAGCCGGTGGCCGAGGTCGTGAAACCGGTGGCCGAGGTCGTGGCGCCGGTGGCCGAGGAGGTCGCCGAGCCGGTGGCCGAGGTCGTGAAACCGGTGGCGGAGGTCGTGGCCCCGGTGGCCGAGGAGGTCGCCGAGCCGGTGGCCGAGGTCGTGCTCCCGGTGGCCGAGGTCGTGGCGCCGGTGGCCGAGGAGGTCGCCGAGCCGGTGGCCGAGGTCGTGCTCCCGGTCGCCGAGGTCGTCACCCCGGTGGCCGAGGAGGTCGCCGAGCCGGTGGCCGGAGTAGCGCTTCCGGTCGTCGAGGTCGTGGCGCCGGTGGCCGGAGGAGCGCTTCCGGTCGTCGAGGTCGTGGCGCCGGTGGCCGGAGGAGCGCTTCCGGTCGTCGAGGTCGTCGCGCCCGCGCTGGACGCCGTCGTCGCCCCCGCGGTGGAGGCGGTCCTGCCCGCGACCGGCACCGAGGCCGGCGAGACGTCCGGCCGGGCGCCGGTCACCCTGCTGACGCCGGCAGCGAACCGGGTCGGCCCGGGCGCGTCAGCGATGGCGACGGTGCTGGAGGGCTGGCAGCCGCGGCGCACGGCCACGGCCGTCGGGGAGGCGCCGACCACCGTCGCGGCGCCGGCCGCTGCAGCGTCCAGCCCGTCCGGGCAGGCGGCTCCGGCCGCAGCGCCCAGCACGCCCACGCGGGCTCCGCTCGCGCCCGCTCCCGGAGCCCCCGCGCTCCTCACGCCGGCCTCGTCGACGTCGTCGTCGGCCGGCGGCCCGCTCCAGGACGCGGTGCTCGCCGCCGCGACCACGATGCCCCCGCCCGGCGCCGTCCCGGCCGTCGCGCCGGTCGCCGGCGGGGCGTGGGGGGTCGTCGACGACCCCAGCGCCTCACCCGACTGAGGTCCCTCCCGGTCCAGGTGACCCCCGGCCGGCCCTGCGGGGCGGGTCGGCGGCCACCGGGCGGGGGGATATCGGGGTTGGGGGTGGCAGCGGTGCCCGGCGAGGGCGTCACCTCTGATCTCCCCGCCCACGCATCGACCGGCGGGGTGCGGACCGGAGACGGCCCGCACCCCGCCGGCGCGCGTCCGGGCCGGCACGGCACAGTGACCGGCGTGAAGTGGCTGGTGGTCCTGCTCGTGCTCCTCGTCCTCGTCGGCGCGGTCGTCGTCGCGCGCCGGCTCGCCGCCGCACCGCCGCGCCCGGCGGCTCGGCGGCGTCGCTCCGACGGGAGCGACGGCGGAGGGGAGTCCGGTGACGGCGGGTCGGGCCACCACCACGACGGCGGCTCCGACGGCGGCGGTGGTGGGGACGGCGGCGGTGGTGGCGGCGGCGGTGACTGAGCCCGGCTCAGCGGTGCCCGATGCCCCCCGGCCCGTGCTCGGCCGGCACCTGCTCGCCCTCGGCGACCGGCCCGGGCGGGGTGCCGTCGCCGAACGGTGAGCCGCCGAGGTCCTCGCGGCCGTGCGGGGTCAGCCAGTTCGACGTGTCCGGCCCCATCGGGATGATCTGGGTCGGGTTGATGTCGGCGTGGACGACGTAGTAGTGCTCCTTTATCTGCGGGAAGTCGGTGGTGTCCCCGAACCCCGGCGTCTGGAACAGGTCGCGGGCGTAGGCCCACAGCACCGGCATCTCCGACAGCTTCTGCCGGTTGCACTTGAAGTGGCCGTGGTAGACGGCGTCGAAGCGGGCCAGCGTGGTGAACAGCCGGACGTCGGCCTCGGTGATCGTGTCGCCCATCAGGTACCGGCGGTCGCCCAGCCGGTCGCTCAGCCAGTCCAGCGCCGTGAACAGCCGCTGGTAGGCCCGGTCGTAGGCGCGCTGGGAGCCGGCGAACCCGCAGCGGTACACGCCGTTGTTGACCTCGGTGTAGATCCGCTGCATCACCTCGCCCATCTCGTCGCGGAGGTGCTCGGGATAGAGGTCGGGGGCGCCGTCGCGGTGGTACGCCGTCCACTCGGTGGAGAGGTCGAGGGTGATCTGGGCGAAGTCGTTGGTGACGACGGCCTTCGTCGGGACGTCGACCATCGCCGGCACCGTGATGCCCCGGGAGTACTCCGGGTCGCGGGCGAGGAAGGCCTCCTGCAGCCGCTCGTAGCCGAGCACCGGATCGCGGCCGCCGGGGTCGAGGTCGAAGGTCCAGCTGCGCTCGTCGTGGGTGGGTCCGCAGATGCCCATCGACAGCACCGGCTCCAGGCCGAGCAGCCGGCGCACGATCGTCGACCGGTTGGCCCACGGGCAGGCGCGGGCGACGACCAGGCGGTACCGGCCGGGCTCCACCTTCCAGCCGCTGGAGCCGTCGGCGGTGATCCGGTCGGTGATGTAGTTCGAGTCGCGCTGGTACTCCTGGCCCTGGCTGACGTAGCCCGAGCCGCTGTTGTCGTCGCTCACGCGGTCCACCTTCGCCGACGACGCGGCCGGCCGCCCGGCGGCGCCTCCCCGGGCCCTCGCGTGACCTGCACCACGACCGCGGCGCGGCGGCTCACCCGACGGGGTGGGGAACCGGTGAAAGCCCTGCTCAGCGGGCGGGCAGCGGTCGACAGCAGACCCGTGAGCACTGACCTGAGCTGGACCGGGACCGAGTGGATCGACCTCGGCGCCGACCTCCAGGCCGACCGGACGGTGGAGGGCCTCGCGCACGAGGCGCCCGTCCTCCCCGGCACGGCGACCTGCCAGGACCTCGACCGGACCTTCCGGCGGGACCACGACGCGAGCTGCGCGATCGTGACGCACCCCGATGTGGCCGGCCTGGTGGGGCTGGTCGAGCGCAGCCGCTTCGAGTCGGTGATGAGCGGCCCCTACGGCTACGGCCGGTCGCTGCACGGCCGGCGGTCGCTGGCCGACGTCACGCAGTGGGACGCCCTCACCGTCTCCTCCGGCACGACGGTCGTGGAGGCGGCCAGCCGGGCCATCACCCGCGCTCCCGAGCAGGTGCAGGACCACGTGCTGGTCACCGGGCCGGCGGGGGTCCGTGCGGTCCCGATGCCGGTGCTGCTGGCCGCGGTCGCCCGGACGCTGGCCCGGCGGGCCCTCTGCGACCCGCTCACCGGCCTGGCCAACCGCAGCGCCTTCTTCGGGCGGGTCGAGGAGTCCTGCCGCCGCAGCGCGACCCAGCCCGGGCACCGCACCGCGGTCGTGTACCTGGACCTCGACGGGTTCAAGGCGGTCAACGACGACCTCGGCCACGACGTCGGGGACGCCCTGCTCCGCGACGTGGCCGCCGCGCTGGGCTCCGTGGCGCGGCCGGGTGACCTCGTCGCCCGGCTCGGCGGCGACGAGTTCGCCGTCTGTCTCGACATCGAGGCCGAGGCGGGCGGTCCGGACGCCGGCGATCCGGCCGTGCACGCCGTCGCGGTGCGGCTGCACGACGCGGTGGCCGCCCTGGGCCGCTCCGGCGGCGCCGGTCAGCGGGTGCGGGTGAGCGCGGGGGTGGCCGTCGGCGGGGCCGGGGGCGTCGATCCCGACGAGCTCGTGCGCGCGGCCGACCTGGCGATGTACACCGGCAAGCGGGCGGGCGGCGACCGGGTCACCGGCCCGGTGCGGGTCGCCCGGTCGGTCGACGCCGATCCGCTGCTCGGCACGAGCATCCCCGCGGCCGCCGCGCGCGGTGAGCTGGTGCTGCGCTACCAGCCGATCGTGGACCTGCGCACCGGGCGGCCGGTCAGCCTCGAGGCGCTCGTCCGCTGGCAGCACCCGCGGCTGGGCCTGCTCACCCCCGACGCCTTCCTCCCGGCCGCCGCCCGCGCCGGGCAGCTGCTCGACCTCGACGACTGGGTGCTGCGGACGGCGACCGCCGAGTTCGCCGCCTGGTGCCGGGACCGGCCGGGGTCCTCCCCGGCGCTCAACGTCAACGTCAGCACCGACCGGCTGCTCACCCCGGGGCTGTGCGCCGTGCTCACCGCGGCGGCGGCGTCGGCCGGGCTGCCGCCGCACCGGGTCCGCGTGGAGGTGCCCGAGCACCTGCTCGTCGACCAGATCGAGGCGGCGACCGGCCCGCTCACCGAGCTGCGCGCCGCCGGGTTCGGGGTGACCTTCGACGACGTCGGCGCCGGGGGCACGTCGCTGCGGCACCTGCGCGAGGTCCGCGCGGACGGCCTGAAGATCGACCGGTCCTACGTGCAGGCCATGGCCGACGACGACCGCGACCGCGCCCTCGTCCAGCTGCTCGTCGACTTCGCCGACAGCACCGGGCTGGCGGTCACCGCCGAGGGCGTGGAGACCGAGGCGCAGCGGGAGCAGCTGATCGGCATGGGCTGCCGCTACGGCCAGGGCTGGCTGTTCGGCCGCCCGGAGCCGCTGCCGGCGGCTCAGAGCCGCGCCGTCGTCGCCTCGTCGAGTCCGCCGCCGAAGTAGCGGTACAGCACCTCCTGGAACACCGGCTCCTCGGGCGCGGCGCGCGCGAACAGCGTCATGGACGAGCGCAGCTTCATGGCGTCGGTGGAGCCGAGCACCTGCTCCGCCGTCCGGCCGGAGAGCTCCAGCAGGGCGCGGCAGCACTCGACCAACCGAGGCCCGAGCACCGGATGGGCCAGGTAGGCCCGGGCCTCCTCCAGGCCGGAGATCGCGTAGTGCTGGGCGGTCGCGCTGCGGCCGAGGCCGGCGACCTGCGGGAACACGAACCACATCCAGTGGCTGCGCTTGGCGCCGGCGCGCAGCTCGCGCAGTGCCTGGTCGTAGGTGCCGTCGCGGTCCTGCGCGTCGACGAAGCGGGAGAGGGCGAAGGGGGCGGTCACGCCCTGCCCATGACCGCGACGGCACCCGGCGAACCGCCCGGGGTCAGGCGAGGTGCGTGCGGAACCAGCGGAGCTGGGCCGGTGCGGACGTCGCGAACGCCTCGCCGGTGTAGGCGTCGAAGTGGCCGACCGGCAGCAGCACCAGTTCCTTGGGCTCGCGCGCCCGCTCGTAGTACTCGAGGGAGAGGTCGGCGACGGTCAGGTGGTCGTCCCTCGCCACGACAATCATCAGCGGCGTGGGCGAGATGTCGGCGATGTAGGCGCCGGGCTCGTACTCGACGAACATCTCGACCGAGCGCAGGGTGACCTCGTTCCGCCAGTTCGGCGCGCGGTCCTGGATCGGCCCGAAGAAGAAGGCGTGGGTGTCCTCGGTGGGCAGCGCGGCGACCTCGGACGGGTCCTTCTCCCACGCCACCTGGATCATCGCGGGCGGCTGGCCGGCGTAGCGGGCCGCGCGGTCGGCGTCGAACATGCCGCGCAGCCCGGCGAAGGCGTCGCTGCGGATCAGCCGGCGGGCGTTGGCCAGCCCGCTGACCAGGGGCACCTGGGAGACGACGGCCTTGACCCGCTTGTCGAGGGCGGCGACGACGAGCATGTGCGCGCCGCTGTAGCTCGACCCCCAGATGCCGATGCGGTCGGGGTCGGTCCACGGCTGGGTGGTCGCCCAGGTGATCGCCGTCCGGTAGTCGCGGATCTGCTGCCAGGGATCGATCTCGCCGCGCGGGGTGCCGTCGCTGGCCCCGAGGTTGCGGTTGTCGTAGACGAGCACGCCCAGCCCGCCGGCGGCGAAGGCCTCGGCGAAGTCGTCCAGCAGGTGTTCCTTCACGGCGGAGAAGCCGTGCGCCATGACGACCAGCGGTGCCGGGCCGTCGACCCCCTCGGGGGAGTAGTGCCACCCGCGCAGGGTGACGCCGTCCTCGGTGCCGAACTCGATGTCCTCTCGCATGGCCCGACCCTGCTCGGCAGGCGCGGTGCGGTCGCGACGATCCCTGCGAGCCCGGTGACGATCCCTGCACACCTTGCGCCCGGCCGGTTGGCTGGCGGCGGCAGCGCGGCCGAGGGAGGACGACGCCGATGGCGCTCGTGGCGGAACGGTGGAGCCCGGCGGCGCTGCCCGCCGCCGACCGGGTCGACGCGTTCCGTGAGCTGGTCAGCGCCACCCACCTGCCCTGGTCGCTGACGCCGGGACCGGACGCCGGGGCCGACGCCTCACTGGCCCGCTACCGCATCGGTGACCTCACCCTCGTCGACTGCCGCTGCGGCCCGTGTTCCGGCGCCCGCGGCCGCAGCCAGCTGGCCGCCACGACCGACGACGTCGTCGGCGTGCTGTTCGTCCGGTCCGGCGCCGAGGAGGTGGAGCTGGCCGGGCAGCAGCTGCGGGTACCGGCCGGCGCGGCGCTGGTGTGGCGCGGCGACGAGCCGGTGCGCTTCCGGGTGCCGGGTCGGCTGCACAAGTGGACGCTGCTGGTGCCGCGCACCCGGTTGCCCGTGCCCGGCGGGCGGCGGCTGCTGGAGCCGGCGGCCACGGGGCTGGTGACCGGCCTGCTCGGGGCCGCGGTCGGCGCCGCCGGGCAGCTGGACGGCCGGCTGGGCACACCGGTCGCCGATGCCGCGGTCGACCTGCTGGCCGCCGCGCTGGCCGGAGGCGGCCCGCCCGACGACGTCACCTGGCGGCGGGTGACCGCGCACGTCGAGGCGCACCTCGGCGATCCGGCGCTCACCCCGGAGGCGCTGGCCGCGGCGGCGTGGATCTCGCTCCGCTCGCTGTACGCGCTGTTCGCCGCCCGCGGCCACACCCCGGCGGCCTACGTGCGCCGCCGCCGGCTGGAGGCGGCCCGGCGGGAGCTGCTCCGGTCGGGCACCGCCGTGCGGGTGGCCGACGTCGCCGCCCGCTGGGGTTTCGGCGACCAGGCGACCTTCGCCCGCGGCTTCCGCACCGCCTTCGGCGTGACACCGGACCAGGTGCGCCGCGGACGGGCGGATCAGCCGCGCAGCGCCACCGGGCCGAGCTGACCGGCGGCCACCCACTCGGGCGTGGCCCGGCCCAGCGCCACCGCGGTGGCCATGCGCAGGCTGCCGGCCAGCCAGAGCAGCAGGTCGTGCAGCCGCAGCCGGGTCAGCCGCACCCCGAGCAGCGCCGTGGCGGCGGACTCCAGCTCGGCGAAGGCCTCGGCGTTGGCCTGCAGCTCGCGGTGGACGACGGCGTGCACGCCGCTGTCGCTCTCCCGGGTGTGCGGCCACAGCTGGCGGCGGGTCACGCCGTCGAGCAGCGGGAACAGCTCCGGCCGGCGGTGGTGCAGCGCGGCGGTGACGTGCTCGGCGTCGTCCCCACCGGTCAGGTCGCGGAGCGCGGCGCCGACGGTGCCGGGCTCGGCGAGCACCGACATCTCCTCCTCCGGCAGCTCCCAGAACGCCCGCCCGGCCGCCCGGCGCACGACGTCGTCGGCGCGCGGCCGGGCGGCGTCGAGGGCGGCCCGGACGGCGTACCAGCGGTCGGGCCCGAGCCGGCCGTGCAGCCCCTCGGCGAGCAGCACGTCGCGGTCGGTCATGCGGGAACCGGTCTCGGCGGCCTGGCGGTCGAAGCGCTCGAAGGCGAACGCGAGCACGTGCACCCAGCGGCCCTCCCGGGCGTTGGGCGCGCGGAAGCGCAGCGGCCGCCGGCCACGGGCGTAGCCGACGACGGCGGCCAGCGCGTCGTCGCCCGGGATCGGCTCGGGCCCGGCGCTGGGCAGGGTCAGTGCGGCATCCATCGGTTCCCCCTCCGACGACGTCCGATGAGTCCGGCCGCGCGGGCCGGTCTGTCCTCCATGCGAACGACGACCGCCGCCCTGGCTGCCGCCTCCGGGGAGACCGCCCGGGTGGTCGCGGGCATCCGCGACGACCAGCTGAGTACACCCACGCCGTGCACGGATCTGCCGGTGGCCGGGCTGCTCGACCATCTCGTCGGCCTGACCCTGGCCTTCCGCGACGCGGCGCGCAAGCGCGCGCAGGGGAGCGCGCCGGTGGCCTCGGCCGATGCCCTGGCGCCCGACTGGCGCACCCGCATCCCGGCCCAGCTGGAGGCCCTGGTCGCGGCCTGGACCGACGACGCGGCGTGGGAGGGCAGCACCGAGGTCGGCGGGGTGACGATGCCCGCGCCGGAGATCGCCGCGGTCGGCGTCGACGAGGTCCTGGTGCACGGCTGGGACCTCGCCGTCGCCACGGGGCAGCGGTACCGGCCCGATCCGGCGGCGGTCGAGATCGCCACCGGCCTGGTCCGCGGGCTCGTCGCGGCCGGGCCGGTGCCCGGGCTGTTCGGCCCGTCCGTGCCGGTCGGCGACGACGGCGCGCCGTTCGACCGGCTGCTGGCCATGACCGGCCGGGACCCCTCGTGGCGGGCGGCCCTCACGCGACCGTGACGAGCGTCGTCTGCCCCCGGCCGCCGTCGCAGCCGACAGCGGCCAGCAGCCGGCCGCCGTCGGGGGTGACGGTGAAGCCGTCCGGCGCCAGCGACGTGCACAGCGAGACCGGGTCGCCCTGCGCGCCGGTGGCCAGGTCGACCGGGGTCACCGTCTGGTCCAGCGGGCTGGCCCCGTTCTCCAGCCCGGCGAGGTAGGCCCACCCGCCGGCGGGGTCGACGGCGAAGCCGTAGGAGTGCGCGTGCTCCGGGAACTCGGTGACCGTCTCGGGCACCGCGGCCCCCGGCGCCAGGGTCACCACCCGCAGGTGGCTGGTCCCCGCGCCGATGAGCCCGACGTGGACGACGGCGACGACGGTGCCGTCGCCGGTCACGCCCAGGTGGCGGACGTCGGCCGGGCCGTCGGCGAGCACGACGGTGCCGAGCGGCGCCAGCGCCGCGTCGAACCGGGCCAGGGTCGGCGTCTGCCCGCCGTCGGCGCGGTCGTGCCGGTCGAGGGCGACGACGACCGTGCCGTCGGGAGCCACCGCCACGCCGTCCAGGTTGGCCGGCATCTCGGCCAGCGGCGCCTCGGCGCGGACCGCGCCGGTGAGCGGGTCGATCGCCAGCAGCCGGGTGGCGCCACCGAGGACGACCGGCACGTAGAGCGTGGCGCCGTCGGGGGAGAGCGCGCCCTCGCCGATGCCGACCCCGTCGGCGGCGGGCAGGTCGGTGGCCACCGGCACGGTGACCACGCTGCCGTCGGGGGCGATGCGGCTGACCGCGTAGCGGCCGCCGGCGAACCCGGCCACGAGCACGGTGCCGTCCGGCGCGGCGTGCAGCGAGGCCGCGTACCGGTGGTCGTCGTGCTCGGTCAGGGTCACCTCCTGCCAGCCCGCCGCGCCGGGGCGGACGACGGTCAGCGGGCCGCCCGCCCCGGTGACCGGCAGCACCAGGGCGATCGGCTGCCCGTCCGGGCCGGCGGCCAGCCGCCAGACCGGGGCGTACTCCTCGGTGCCGGGCAGCAGCTCCCGGCCGGTCACCGTGTCCAGCGCGCCGCCGTCGGCCGCGGGGACGACGTCGGGGGACGGGGGCTGGTCGGGGCTGGGAACGGTGCACCCGGCCAGCACGAGGACGGCGGCGGCGAGGGCGAGCCGGCGGAGGGACACGGGGCGCTCCTGGAGGACGGCGGACGGGGCGGCTCCACCGTCGCCCGCCGTCCTTGGGCGGCACTGGCGCCCGCCTTGCAGTGGAGTGCCACGGACGCGTTCTCCGCGCCGTGGCACTCCGCTCCACTCAGTAGGTGACCGCCCAGACCAGGAGCTCCTGCTGCTCCCCGTCGGCGCAGCGGGCGGCCAGCCAGCCGCCGGACGCGGGCGAGACGACGTCGGCGGCGTCGAGCGACCCCGCCGAGCACAGCTCGTCCTCCCCGGCGGCCTCCCCGCTCCCGGGGTCGACCGCGACCCAGGTGAGCACCGCGTCGTGCGTCTCCCCGGCGACGTAGACGACGTCGGTGTCGTTGGCCAGGACGGCGGGCAGCGGCCGGTCGAGCTCGGCGAGCTCCTCCGCCTCGGCCTCCCCGTGCTCCACCGAGACCAGCCGGGTGACCTCGCCGTCGGAGACCGCGGTCGCGAAGTCCCAGGCGCCGCTGTCGACCGGACCCGCGGTCTCCCCGGCGTCGCCGAGCGGCACGGTGGCCAGGGGCGCGAGGCCGGCGTCGAACTGCAGGAGCACCGGGGTGGCGGAGCCCTCCGGGCCCACGTCGGCGGGAACGGCGACGACGGCGCCGTCCTCCGTGGTGTCGACCGCGGCCGGGCGCACCGGGCCCTCGCCGAGGGGCACCTCGGCCAGCAGCTCACCGGTGATCAGGTTGACCTTCAGCAGCCGGGCGCTGCCGTCGGGGGCGGTGACGGTGAGGTAGCCGAACTCGTTGTAGCCGTACGCGGTCGCCCGCAGGCTGGTCACGTCGGCCGCGGCCAGGTCGCCCAGGGGCGTGAGCCGCAGGACCTCGCCGTCCTCGACCAGCACGCTCACCAGCCGGCCGCCGGCCACGCCGATCAGCGGAACGCGGTCGGTGACGCCCGGCAGCAGGACGGTGAGCTCGGGATGGCCGGGCTCCACGGCGGTCAGGGTGTCGCTCGAGACGCCGCCGGTGTCCTCGGACAGCGTCACGAGCAGCAGCGGGCCGTCCTCCGGTGCGACGAGGGCGACGGCCCGGTCGTAGGAGCCGGTCAGCCCGAGGATCTCCGCCTCGGATCCGGCGGCGGCCGTGATGGCTGCCGCGTCGCCGGGGGCGAGCAGGTCCAGCTCCGGGGTCGGTTGGGCGGAGGTGCTCGGGGCGGCGGAGCCGGTGGGGGCGGCGGGCGGGACCGGCTCGGGGTCCGCGCCGCACCCGGCGAGGAGCAGCACCGCGACGGCGGCGAGGGCGGCCCTCACCGGAGCACCACCGCGGAGAGGGCGCCGTCGGCGTCGTCGGTGCACGAGCCGGTGAGCAGCAGCGCGCCGCCGTCGGCCGAGAGCGCGGCGCGGCCGACGTCGCCGATCGCGTCGCACAGCGGGATGTCGTCGAGCGCTCCGCTGCCGAGGTCGACGGTGGTCACGACGGTGGCGGTGCCGGCGCGCACCGGCACCAGGGCGGTGGTGCCGTCGGCGGTCACGGCCAGCCCGAGTGGCGCCTCCTCGGCGTCGTCCAGCGGGATCTCGTCGCGCACCTCGCCGCCGGCGACCACGAACACCGACACGCTGCCGGTGTCACCGACGCCCGCGGCCACGACGGCGGTGCCGTCGGCGGTCAGGGCGAGCGCGGTGCCGTCGGGCTGCTCGCCGTCGGTGAGCGGCACCGGGTCGCCGTCGGGACGCAGGTCGGGGCCGAAGCGGGTGAGGGTCACCCGGGACAGCTCGCCGCCGCGCAGGGTGGCGAGCACGGCCGGCCCGCCGGCGTCGGCGGCCAGGCGCGCGCCGATCAGCGTCTCCTCGTCGGACTGCAGGCCGGCGTCGGTCTCGGCGGTGACCGCGCCACTGGCGACGTCGACGGCGAGCAGCCGGGCCGGCCCCTCGTCGCCGCGGCCGCCGGCCAGCAGGTAGACGGTGCCGCCGTCGGGGGACAGGGCGGTGCGGATGCTGCTCTCCTCGCTCGCAGGGAAGGGGTCGATCTCGCGGACGTCGAAGCCGCCGGCGCCGGGCTCGCGGGTGAGCAGCGCGAAGGAGCCGTCGGGGAGGAACTCCGCGAGCACCACGGTCCCGTCGGGTGCGACCAGCACCTCGGGGCTGCCGGCCAGCTCGGGCAGGTCGGCGGCCTCGCCGGCGACCGGGCCGTCGTCGCCGGGGGCGACGGGCACCAGCCAGCCCGGGTGGTCGTCGTCGGAGGAGACGACGTGCACCAGCCAGCCGCCGTCGGGCGTGGGCACGACGCCGAGGACGACGAGCGCGTCGTGCCCCACGAGCTCCTCGAGGTCGAGCGCGCCGGCCACCCCGGTGGGCGGGGGGAGCTGCGACGGAGGTGCCGGCGCGCTCGCGGACGGGGTGCCGTCGACCGTGGCGGTGCAGCCGGCCAGCAGCAGGACGGCGCCGGCGACGAGGGCGGCCCTCATCGGACCAGCACCGCGGCCAGCGCGCCCCCGGCGAGGTCGGGGCAGGAGCCGGCGACCAGCAGCGCGTTCCCGGCCAGCGCGGCGCGGCCGACCAGTGCGCTGTCGTCGGCGCAGAGCGGGGTGGTCGTCCCGACGGTGCCATCGGCGAGGTCGGCGGTCAGCAGGACCGTGCCGCCGGCCGCGAGACGGACGGGCACGTGGACGGCGCTGCCGTCGGCGGTGGGGGCCAGGCCCAGCGGGGGCGCCTCGGCGTCGTCGAGCGGGAGGGCGGTCGCCTCGTCGCCGGTCACGACGAACAGCGCCACGGCGTCGTCGGAGGTCTCGCCGGAGCCGCCGGCGACGACCGCCGTGCCGTCGGGGGTGACGGCGAGCGCGGAGGCCGCCGCGGCCGCGTCCTCGGCGAGCACGACCGGGTCGCCGTCGGGCCGCAGGCCGGTGTCGAAGCGGGCGAGGACGAGGCGCTGGGTGTCCTCGCCGTGCACGGTGCCGGCGAGCACCGGTCCGTCGGGGCCGGCGGCGAGCCGCGCGGGCACGAACAGCTCACCGTCCGCGGCGAGGTCCAGGGCGACGTCGGCGCCCACCTCGCCGGTGGCGACGTCGATCGACAGCAGCCGCACCGGACCGGAGCCGCCCGGAGCCCCGGCGACGAGGTAGAGGGTGGCGCCGTCGGGGGAGAGCGCGCTGGTCAGCGTGGCCTGGCTGCGGTCGAGCGGCGGCGTGACCGGCTGCGCCGCGGGCTCGTCCTCGCCGGGCGCGAGGGTGAGGACGGCGAGGGTGTCGTCGGGCAGCTTCTCCAGCAGGACCGCCGAGCCGTCGGGGGCGACGTGCAGCTCCGGGGTGGCGTCCAGGGGCGGGAGCTCGACGGCGTCGCCGGCGACCGGTCCGCCGTCCCCGGGCTCGACGGGCACCAGCCACCCCGGGTCGCCGGCCCGGTCGCCGGTGACGTGCACCAGCCAGGACCCGTCGGGGGCGGGGACGACGCCGAGCACCAGCACGTCGCCGGAGCCCACGGCGGCCTCGAGGTCGGCGGCCCCGGCGACCTCGGTGAGCTGGGGGCCGGCGGCCGGTGCGGGCGGTTCGCCGGCGTCGCCGCCGCAGGCGGCCAGGAACAGCAGGCCGGCGGCGGCGAGCGCCAGCAGGGGGCGGGGCATGCGGGAACTCCAGGTCACCGGGGCAGCGTGGAGCGGGCCGCTGGGACGGGGCTGGTGCCGCACTTGCAGCGGGCCGCGGCGCCTGTCGTACCAGCCGGGAGCCGGGCGTGGGGATGCTGGCGACCTCAGCCGACGGCGACGGCCTCCACGTGGCCGGCGCCGTTGGCGCCCGAGCAGCCGGCGACGACGGTCAGCGACGAGCCGTCGGCGGCCAGGCCGAGCCCCGTGCTGTAGCCGTGCTCCGCGCAGATGCCGACGTCACCCAGGACGTCGCCGGTGCGCAGGTCGACGGTCGTGAGCCAGGGCGATCCGTTCTCCTGGCTGGTCGAGACGTACAGCCAGTGGCCGGCCGGGTCGACGGCGAGGTCGTCGGTCTCGTAGACGGTGGACAGGGCGATCGACTGCTCGACCACGCCGTCGCGGACGACCACGATCCAGGACACCTGCGCGTCGTCCGTGGTGATCAGGGAGAGCAGCTGCGCGCCGTCCGGGGCGGTGCGCAGCTGTACCGGCACGCTGAACCGGCCGGCCATCGGGTCGAGCAGCTCGCCGCTGCGGATCAGGTCGCTGCCGTAGGTGGCGAGCACGCTGCCGTCGGCGTTCCGGAAGAGCGCGGTGACGGAGCCGTCGGCGCCGGCCGAGAGCGCCGCGATGCCGTCCGCGCCGGGCACCTGCCACGGCGCCTCGGCCAGCACCTCGCCGCTGTCGACGTCGATCGCGACGAGGCCCTGCGCGTCCCCGTCGTCGTAGCCGACGTAGAGGATGCCGCCGTCGGGTGAGGCCGCGTACTCGAACTCGCCGAACTCGCCGTCGAAGTCGGCGCCGTGGACGTCCCCGATCCCGCCGTCCTCGTCGACGATCGCCATGGCGAAGCCGCCCTCGCCCGCGCCGGCCAGCACGACCGACCCGTCCGCGCGGGCGAACAGGAAGCCCGACGGGAGGGTGGGGCGCAGCTCGACGACGAACCCGACCTCCGGGCCGGGCAGCACCTCGACGAGGCTGGCGCCCTCGTCGTCGTAGTGGGAGGTCGTGAGCGCGACCAGCGCGACCAGCGCGCCGTCGGGGCGGACGGCCGAGGCCTCGACCCAGCCGTCCTTGCCCAGGGCGCCGGAGAGGTCGAGCCGGTCGCCGAACTCCGTCAGCGGGCCGGCCTCGGCGGGCGCGGTGTCCGCGGTGCCCGCGCGCTGGGCGGTGCCGTCGACCGAGGCGGAGCAGCCGGCGGCGAGGAGGGCGACGGTGACGGCGAGGCAGCGGCGGGTGCGGGACACCCCGTCGTTCTATCGCCGTCCATTCCGCGCTGTCACCGTTCCGCTACGGCGAGTGACTCGGGTGGGTGAGCCGCGCCGCCGCGCCCGTGGTGTCATGTCCCCCGTGGCGAACGACGAGGTCCAGCTCGAGGTCGACGGCGGCGTCGCGGTGGTGACGCTGAACGCGCCCGACCGGCGCAACGCGCTCACGCCGGCGATGGCCGCGGCGCTGATGGCGACCTTCGACGAGGTCGACGCCCGGCCCGAGGTCGGCGCGCTGGTCGTGCGCGGGGTGGGGAAGTCGTTCTGCGCGGGGGCGGACGTCGCGGTGCTCGCCGCGGCCGGCGAGGACCCGGCCGCCCCGGAGGCCTACGAGCAGATGTCGTCGATCTACGACTCCTTCTACCGGCTGGGCCAGGTGAAGGTGCCCACGATCGCGGCGGTGCGCGGCTCCTCGGTGGGCGCGGGCATGAACATGCTGCTCGCCACCGACCTGCGGATCGTCGCCCGCGACGCCCGGCTGCTGGCCGGCTTCCTCAAGCGGGGCATGCACCCCGGCGGCGGGCACTTCGTGCTGCTCTCCCGGCTCATCGGCCGCGAGGCCGCGGCGGCGATGGTGCTGTTCGGGGAGGAGATCCACGGGGAGAAGGCCGTCGAGCTCGGCCTGGCCTGGGAGGCCGTGGACGCCGACGCCGTCGAGGACCGCGCGCTCGAGCTGGCCGGGCGGGTGGCGGCCGACCCGGAGCTGGCCCGGGTGACCGTCGGCAACTTCCGCAAGGAGACGGCGACGGCGGTGTCGTGGGAGATCGCCACGCAGTTCGAGCGGCCCGCGCAGATGTGGTCGATGCGCCGGTCGGCGCGGTAGTTCCCACGGCCGACACGGGGGTGTAACGGCCCGCTCCTAGCGTCGCGGGCCATGACCTTCCGCGTGCCCGTCGTCGACATCGCTCCCTACGTCTCCGGCGGCGACGCCGGGCAGCGCGCGGCGGTGGCCGCCGCCTTCGACCGCGCCTGCCGCGAGGTCGGCTTCGTGCAGGTGGTCGGGCACGGCGTGCCGACGCCGGTCACCGACGGGCTGGCCGCGGCCATCGACGAGTTCTTCGCGCACGACCTCGACGCGAAGCTGGCCTACCGGACGCCGCCGCAGATCGACCGCGGCTACACCCCGCCCAGGGCGGAGTCGCTGTCGCTGTCGCTGGGCGTGGAGTCGGCCGGGCGGATGAACGACTTCTTCGAGGCGTTCAACGTGGGCGCGGCGGTCAGCGACCATCCCGGGGTCGAGCTGCCGGCGGACATGTACGCGGAGAACGTCTGGCCCGAGGGCATGCCGGGCTTCCGCGCGCGGGTCGAGGCCTACTTCGCCGAGGCGAAGCGGGTGTCGCGGGTGCTGACGCGGGTGGCGGCCGACGCGCTGCGCCTGCCGGCGGACTTCTTCGACGCCTACCTGACCCACTCGATCGACGTCCTGCGGATGGTCAACTACGCGCTGCCGCCGGGCAGCGTCGACCTCGACGGCGACCTCACCGGCATGGGCGCGCACACCGACTACGGCATCCTGACCGTGCTGTGGGCCGACCAGGTGCCCGGCCTGCAGGTGCTCGGCGGCGATCTCGTGTGGCACGACGTGCAGCCGGCGGACGGCGCGCTGCTGGTCAACCTCGGCGACCTCATGGCCCGCTGGACCAACGACGCGTGGATGTCGACGCTGCACCGGGTGAAGCCGCCGATCGTGGACGGCTCGATCCAGCGGCGCCGGTCGGCGGCGTTCTTCTGCGACGGCAACGTGGACGCCGTCGTCGAGACGCTGCCCGGCTGCGTGGACGCCGAGCACGAGGACCGCTACCTGCCGGTCACGATCGGCGAGCACCTGGCGGCGAAGCTGGCCGGGTCGCGGGCCGGCGTCCGCAACCCGAACACCGGCCGGGAGACCGAACGGCTGCTCGCCGGCCGCGGGTGACCTGCGTCGCTGGTCAGGGCCCGGCCGCGGACTGCCGATGACGGACTCCGAAGGCGGCGGACTGCTCCAACCCCCGTCGCCGGGGAGTGCGTGCACATGTCGGCTCGACGACGGATCGGCGACGGTCTGGCGGTGCTCGGCGGTGCGCGGCCGGAGCTGCTCGCCGCGGCGCCGGGCGCGCGGCCGCGGTTCGTGGCCCTGGGCGGGGTGCTGCTGAGCACCGGCGGGCTCGCGGTGCTGTCGATGGCGTTCGCCGTCGCGATGGCGCTGGGCGTCTGGTGGCCGGTGGCGCTGCTGGTCGGCATCGGCTGGGGCTTCGTCGTGGTCAACCTCGACCGGATGCTGCTGGTCGGCATGGCGCACGACACCTCGGTGAAGCGGAACCTGCTGCTCGCCGTCCCGCGGGTGGGGCTGGCGCTGATCCTCGGCGCGGTCGTGGCGACGCCGCTGACGCTGCAGGTGTTCCACAAGGAGATCGACACCGAGATCGTCACGATGCAGGCGGAGGCCGCCGACGCCTACCGGACGTCGCTGGAGTCCGACGCGCGCTTCGCCGGCCTGCCCGAGCTGCAGGAGCGGGTGGCCACCGAGCAGGAGATCGTCTCGACCGGCGGTGTCGCCGACCCGGCGCTGGCCGCCGTGCACGCCGAGGTCGCCACGCGGCAGGCCGCGCTGGACGCCGCGGTGACCTCGCACCGGGAGCTGCAGGCGCGGGCGCAGTGCGAGCTGGACGGCACCTGCGGCACCGGCGAGGCCGGCACGGGGACGGCGTACCAGGAGGCCCGCGCGGCCGCCGACGCCGCGGCGCTGGCGGTGACCGCGGCGCAGGCCGCCTACGACGACGCCGTCTCCACGGCGACCGCCGCGGAGGCGCGCAGCTTCTCGGCCGCGCAGTCGGCGCTGGCCACCGACTCCGACGAGCTGGCCCGGCTGACCGCCGAGCAGGACCGGCTGCAGGCGCAGTTCGACGCCACCAACGAGGGCTCGGGCGGGATCCTGCTGCGGCTGGAGGCGCTGGACCGGCTCAGCGACCGCAACACCACGCTCTGGCTGGCCAAGACGATGCTCGCGATGCTGTTCATGGCCGTGGAGCTGCTGCCGGTGCTGATGAAGCTGCTGCTGAACTTCGGCCCGCCGTCGGCCTACGACAAGCTGGCCGAGTTGCGCGACTCCGGGGACGTCGAGGTCGAGGAGCTGCAGAAGCAGTCGCGGCTGGAGGTCGCCCAGGCCCGCGAGGAGCTGCTCGTGATGGCCGAGATGGAACGGGTGGACCGGCAGAAGGAGGTCATCCGGGCGCGGCAGCGGGCGGCGCTGGCCGCCATGGCCGCGGCCGAGGCCGGCCCGGCGACCGCGCCGGTCGTGCCCGCGCCGGCCGCGCCGGTCGACGAGGGTGGGCGGCCGCTGTGGGACACCGGCCCGATCCGGCTGGCCCGCACGGCGGCGCGGACGGTGCGCACCGCGCGCCGGCGCCCGACCGAACGCATGCCGGTCTGACCCCGCCTCAGCGGACCAGGAACGCCGTCGAGACCCGGTTCTCGTCGCGGCAGACGCCGATGGCGGTGAGGGTGCCGCCGTCGGGGGAGAGTGCGGTGGCGCCCAGGGCGCCGTTGCCGCCGGGGCAGAGGACGACCTCGCCGGTGGGCTCGCCGGAGCCCAGGTCGTAGGTGACCAGGGCCGGGGGAGCCTGGTAGGCGGACAGGGGGACGACGGCGGAGCGGCCGTCGGGGGAGACGGCGAGGTCGAGGCCGGAGTCCTCGGTGTCGGCCAGGTCGATGCGCTGCCCCACCTCGCCGCCGGAGACGGTGAGCAGCTGGCCGCTGTCGCCGCCGTCGAGGGTGAGGACGGCGGTGCCGTCGGGGGTGACCGCCAGGCCGGCGGGCCGGTCGGTGGCGCTCAGGACCGTCGGGTCGCCGGTCGGCCGGAGGTCGGCGCCGTAGGTGGTCAGCGCCGCGCCGGAGCCGGTGACCTCCAGCGCCGTCAGGCCGCCGCCGGTGGTGGCGGCGAGGTGGGTGACGGGGTCGGCCGGCTCCGCCGCCGTGGTGGTCCCGCTGGCGAGGTCGACGGCGAGCAGTTCGGGGGGGCGGCCGTCGGCGTAGGTGACGGCGAGGTAGGCGGTGCGGCCGTCGGGGGAGAGGGCGCCGGCCGTGGTGTCGGGGAGGCGGCCCAGCGGTGTGACCCGCTCGCCGGTGCTGATCTGCAGCTCCCCGGTGGTGGCGTCGCGGCCGACGACGTGCACGGTGCCGTCGGGCGCGACGAGCAGGTCGGCGCCGTCGCGCACGGCGGGGACGGTGCGGGGCGGGCCGGCGCCGTCGGGGCCGATCTCGAGCAGGTAGCTCGCTGCGTCATCGGGCGCGGTGAGCAGCACGAGGGCGGTGCCGCCGGGGAGGGCGGCGAGGTCGGACGGGCGCACCTCGGTGCCGGCCGCGGCGTCGAGGTCGACGGTGGCGACGACCCGGGGGACGGAACCGTCGGGCGCGGGCTCGCCGTCGCCGTCGGTCGCGGTGCAGCCGGCTGCGCTCAGCGCGATGGCCGGGACGAGGACCAGGGCCGCGACGGTGCGGCGGGGCATGGGGCGGACGGTAGACCGGTTCGGAGGGCCCCGCCGATCAGCAGCCGGAGTCGGAACCCTTCGCCCCTCACATGCGGAGGGGGTCGGGTGGTGCGAGGTCGTCGAGCCAGGGTGGGTCGGGTTCGGGGTCGGTGGCCCAGCCGGGTGGGTGGGTGGTGCGGGTGACCCCGGAGGGTGTGCGGACGATGAGCCGGCCGTCGGGGAGGAGGGTGAAGGACCAGCCGCGGGCGTGGGTCTTGATCCGGTGGTGGCGGCGGCACAGGCAGCACAGGTTCTGGCACTCGGTGGGGCCGCCGGCGTCGTAGGCGATGACGTGGTCGATGTCGCAGCGGCCGGGTCGGCGGCGGCAGCCGGGCATCCGGCAGGACCGGTCGCGGGCCTCGACGTAACGCCGCTGCGCCGCCCGCGGCCCGTAGCCCCTCGTGCCGGCCGGGCGCCGGAGACCGGGGCCCTCACCGGACTCGCTGCCCGTCCCGCGGCGGGTGCGGCGGCGGCCGGTGCCGGCGGCGCGGGCCAGCTCGGCCCGGGTCACGACCGCCACCGTCTGGCCGGTGGCCGCGTCGTCGAGGGACAGGGTGAGCGACCCACCTGCAGGCGGGTTCTGCAGGTCGAGCACGTCCAGTTGGTCCAGAACCTCCCGGCACTGGGCGGCCGAGACGACCTGCCCGTCCAGCTCCCCGGGCTCGTCCCCGCCGCGCAGGGTGGAGATCCCGACGTGCACGGTGAGCTGCGCGGTGACCGGTGGGCGGGTGGTGTCCCAGGGCCGCAGGATCAGATCCAGCGCCGCGGCCGAGCGCAGCCGGCCGATGGGGCGCGGGTCGCCGTCGGCGCGCAGCCACCGGGCGTAGGAGTCCACCGCGGCCCGGGCGGCGTGCACCTGCGGCAGGGGGCCTTCGATGACCAGCCGGCCCAGGTCGTCGGCGGTGCGCTGCACCGACACGTCCGCCGTCCGCTCGGCCGCCCGCCGGCGGCGGTCGCGGGCGTCGGCGTCCAGCCGGTACAGGTGGTAGCGGGCCCGGTCGGCCAGCCGCGAGGGCGGGCGGTGCTCGGCGCCGGGCAGCACCCGGGCCTGCACCCCGGCGGCCACCTCGTCATCGGCGTCACCCAGCAGATCGAGCAGGATGCGGGCCTTGCGGACGGTCAGCCGACCGGCGAACAGCTCCGCCCACGTCGGCGCCAGCTTGCCGGTCAGCAGCACCGCCTCGGCGGCCAGCGACTCGGCCTCGGCATCCGAGCAGCCCCGGATCACCGCCAGCTCGGAGACGAAGTCATCGGACAGGTGCGCCAACGCCAGCGGCCGCACCGCCGCCGCATCCGGGCCCATCCGGCACGGATCGGCCCCCCGTTCAGCGGCCCGGCGGCGGGCCAGCTCGGCGATCGCCGCGGCCTGCCGGGCGTGCTCCCGGGTCATCCGCGCATCGGTGGACCAGATGTCGCACACCAGGTCCGACTCGGTCGACCACCGCGGCACCACCTCATCCGGCGACACCGGCCACGGCACACCCTCCACGGGCGGTCGCGGCGGCTGGGTGTCGAACACACCCACAGTCTGACCTGCGGGTATGACAGTTTTCGGGCTACCAGGCGGACGTCGGCTGCAGCACCGCCTCGGTGAGCGCCTGGGTGCGCAGCCGGGTCACCTGCTGGTACTCCGGGTCGGCGACCATCCGGCTGAACGCCTCGCGCGACGGGTAGCGGACGAGCAGGACGGCGTCCCAGTCCTGGCCCTGCTCGGCGACCAGCGGGGTGTGGCCGCTGCCGGCGTAGAGCACCTCGCCGCCGTAGCGGGGGAGGAAGGTGTCGCGCAGGGCCGCGGCGTACCGGTCGTAGGACTCGCGGCCGCCCTCGGCGAAGCGCAGCAGGTTGAGCATCACGACGGGACCACCCGGGTCCTCCTGGAGGAAGCGCTTGAGGTCGGTGCCGCGGGGGTCGATGGCCATGGCCCGACGCTAACGGCCGGCCTCGTCAGCCGTAGTACTCCCGCACCTCCTCGCGGAACTGGTCGGCGAGTGCCTCGACCTGCGCCAAGGACTTCTCGGTCAGCTCCGGCGGGACGCCGCGCTCGGTGTGTCCGTAGCGGATGAGGTCGCGGAGGAGGTCCGGCGCCCGCTCCGCGTCCGTCCGGTCGTCGAACACGGTGCTGCTGTCCAGGACCCGACGGACGTGCCGCGGGCTCCACATCAACGGATCACCGATCCCGTTGCAGCCGCCCGCGTCCAGCATGTCCGCGACCAGGGATCTCGAGCGGCGCCAGGACGGGCCGAACGGGCTTGCGAGGAACTGTCGTGCGATCTCGTCGTGATCCGCCTCCGAGATCGACCGGGAGGACGGGTGACCGCCTTCCGGCAGTCGTGAGAGCAGCCAGTCGATCAGCGGCCGCGCGGCGGCCATCTGCTCCGATCTCTGGCTCGGCAGACGCCGGTCCAGCGCGTCCTTCGCATGCAGCGCGGCCGCGATGCGGGCCCGCGCGTCCGCCGGCGAGACCTCCCGCGAGCGTGCACCCGGGGCGTCAGCACCCGTGATCGACTCCAGGGGCCCCCAGAAGACGTGACCGTCGTCCGCCCGTTCGAAGGGCTCGTTGTCGATGCGTACGACGGCGGTGAGCGGATGACCGCCCGGCACGACGACGCCGACCACGAGCTCGTCCACCTCTCTGAAGACCGTGCTGAACTCGACGGCCCGGTCGCAGGGCTCGGCGCGGTCGAGCTGCACGAGCCACCGGGGTAGTACGTGTCCGCGCTCGGCGATCTGCCGGCGCACCTGGCGTCGCAACCCCGTGTCGAGACTCAACGTCGCCACGGCCAGGGCGGTCGCGGACAGCTCGACGTGGTCGTCCGCGGCCAAGCGGGTGACGAGGTCGGACAGGCTCCCTGAGGGTTCAGGCGTGGCGAGCACCGAAGCGGCGATGGTCAGGAGGGGACCGGGGCTCGGCGAGTCGATGCCCACGCGCATGCGCCCGAGGATCTCGTCGAGGTCGGGCGACATCGTCGTCGTCATGCCGGCGGACGCTAGGACCGCCCACCGACAGAACCAGCCGCCTCAGCCGACGAGGAACGCCGTCGCCACGTCGCCGTCCTCCGCGCAGCTCCCCAGGACGGCAACCGACCGCCCGTCGGCGGCGACCGCCAGGTGCGCGAAGGAGCCGCCCGTCGTGCACATCGGTGCTTCCGCGGCGGTCTCGCCGGTGGCGCGGTCGAGGGTGGTGAGCGCGCCGGGGCCCTCGGAGTTCGGGGCGAGCACGTGGACCTGGTCGCCGTCCGCACCGAGGGCGAACGCACCCGATCCGGCCGCGGGCGGCAGGGTCTCGCTGACCGCGCCGTCCCGCACGGTGAGCAGGTGGGCCTGCGGGCCGGGCATCGGGCCGACGTACACCCTGACCAGGACGTCGCCGTCCTCGGTCACCACGAGCGACCTGCCCCCGGTCGCATGCGTGTCACGGACGAGGTCGATCGGCTTGGCCAGCGGGCGCAGCCGGTCGTCGTACTCGACGAGGAAGGCGCCGGTCTCCTGATTGCTGATCGTCCGCCCGGCGGTGAGCAGCACGCTCACCCCGCCGTCGGGGCGCACGGCGAGCGCGGTGAGGTCCGCCCCGCCGGGCGCGTCGGCGCTGACCTCCTGGTCGGTGACCATCTCGCCGGTCTCGACGTCGATGACGCGCACCCGCGGCAGCAGGGTCTCCCAGCCGTCGTACCAGAGGTAGCCGACGTAGAGGGTCGACCCGTCGGGGGAGAGGGCGACGGCGGAGACGTCGACCTCGTCCTCCTCGCCGAACCCGTACAGCTCCTCGGCCTCGTCGGCGCCGGGACCCAGGGCGTAGACGCCGATGCCCTCGCGGCCGTCGAACCACGTCGTCCCGGTCGCGAGGACGGTGCCGTCGGGGGTGACGGAGAGGAAGCCGTCGTCGTCGAACGGCGGGATCGGCAGGGTGTTGCGGAGCGTCGGGCCGTCGTCGCCGGGCACCAGCTCGGTGACCAGCGAGTGGTCGCTGGCGTAGTCCGCGCCGAGCAGGACGACGAAGTGCCCCTCGGGGTGCGCGGCGAGGTCCCAGGTGGAGAAGTCGGGTTCGATGTCCAGCGCGCTGGTGCCGAGGACGTCGGTCGGCGGGCCGGCCTCCGGCGCCGGGCCCGCGGCCATCGAGGCCGACCCGTCCATGCTCGCCGTGCACCCGGCGGTGAGGGTGGCGGTGGCCAGCAGGAGGGCGGCGGTGCGGGAACGGACGGGCACGGCGGTGTCCTGACCTCGGGGAACGGCGACACCGCTCCATCGGCGCGCGCGGCTACGAGTTGTCGCTCGCCGGCGCTCACCTGCTCCGGAGGGGTGAGGTCAGTCGCGCAGCGCGGCGCGGAACGCGTCCTCGGCCGCGTCGATCGCTTCCAGCGCCTCCTCGGTCAGCAACGACCGCAGCCCGCGTTCGGCGTGACCGAATCGGATGAGGTCGCGGAGCAGGTCCGGCGCGCGGTCGAGGTGCGGCGTCCGGCGTCCGAGGCGGAACCCACCCGGATCGAGGACGGCGGCGACGTTGCGCGGGCTCCAGACGAGCGGATCACCGATGCCGTTGGAGCTGCTGCCCGCCAGCATCTCGTCCACCAGCGGTCGCAGGCCGGGATCGGTCCACACGGCACCGAACGGGCTGGCCAGGAAGCGCTCGGCGATGGCGTCGAGCTCGGCGTCCGACAGCTCCTGCAGCACCGAGCCGTCGCCGCCCTCGGGCAGCAGCGATACCAGCCACTCGATCAGGGCTCGCGACTCGACCAGCCGCTCCGACGAGACGAATGCCGGGCCGGCGTCGATCTCGGCCAGGGCCGCGCGGATGCGGGCGGCGGCGTCGGCGAGCGGGAGGTCGCGTATGCGGACGTCCGGGTCGTCCTCGCCGGTCAGCAACTCCACCACCTCCTCCAGTGGGGCCTGGGCGACGTAGCCGTCGGTCGCGACGGCGCCCAGCTCGTTGTCGACGGTGATGACGACGGTCAGTGGATGGCCGCCGGGGGCGACGGCGCCGATGACGAGGTCGTCGACGTCCCGGAACACGGTGCTGATCTCCACGGCCCGGCCGACCGGCTGGGTGCGGTCCAGCTCGACCAGCCAGCGCGGAACCACGTGCCCGCGCTCGCCGATCTCGCGGCGCACCCGCCGGCGCAGCTCGGCATCGGCGGTCAGGGTGGCGATGGCGAGCGCCGCGGCCGAGGTCTCCACCCGGTCCGCGGCGGAGAAGGAGTCGATCAGGTCCCGGAGCGTGGCGGTCGGGTCGTCGTCGCTCGCTGCCACGCCGAGCAGGAGGCCGACGGTGCCCAGCAGCGGCCCTGGCGTGGGGGAGTCGACGCCGTCGCGGAGCGCGTCGACGAGGTCCCACTCGGGCGACGTCCGGCGGGCCGGCGGGCGTGCGGTCTTCCGGCGCTTCCTGCTCTTCGGCATCGCCGCCGGACGCTACCGGGCCACGGGGACGGCGATCGTCCCCTCGAATGCCCTCTGATTGGGGATATCACCGTGTCCGCTCCAGTTCCGCACCGTTCGGTCGATTTCTCAGTCATGGAGCGGAAGGGCCGGACGGCGCCCGAGGTGGCGACCCCGCGCGTGGTCGCCCGCACCGCCGGGCTGCTCTCCGCGGTCGGCGGGCTGGCCGCCGTGGCGCTGGTGCTCGGCACGCCGGGCGGCCTGGCCGCCGTCCACCCGGCGGTGACCGCCCTCGGCCCGGCGACCACGCTCATCGGGCTCGCGGTCATGCAGTGGGGTCACCGCGTGCGCCTGCTGTTCTTCCAGGTGCTGCTCGTCGTCGGCGTCGTCGGCATCGGCGTCTTCGCCTCCGCCGCACCGACGGTCAGCGGGGCGGTCGCCGTCCTCTCGCTCATGGCGTTCGCATCGATGGACGCCTTCCTCTTCTTCCCGCTGTGGTGGGCGCTCGGCTTCCTCGGTGAGCTGCTCGTCGTCGGTGCGGTCGTCGTCCTGGTGCGGGGCGACGTCGGAACCGGCCCCGCGCTCGTCATCGGCCTGCTGGTGCTCGGCTCGGCCGGCGCGATCGGCGTGCTGGCGCAGCGCGCGGCGCACGCCGGGGTGGACGCGCTGACCGGCCTGGCCAACCGGCGCGGCTTCGACGAGGCGCTCGACTGCGCCGTCCGGACGGCGGTGCGCACGGGCGAGCCGCTGTCGGCGGCGCTGTTCGACCTCGACCACTTCAAGGCGGTCAACGACTCGCAGGGCCACGCGGCCGGCGACGAGCTGCTGCGCCGGGTCGCCGACGCGTGGACGCGGCTGCTGCCGTGCGGCGCCGTCCTCGCCCGGCACGGCGGGGACGAGTTCGCCCTGCTGCTGCCCGGCCACGACGGGGACGCCGCCCTGCGCTGCGCCGACGGACTCCGCGCCGCGCTGCCCGGCATCGGCACCTCGGTGGGCGTGGCCGCGTTCGCCGCCGGCGACTCGCCGGCGGACATGATGCGCCGGGCCGACGCCGCGCTGTACCGGGTGAAGTCGGTGGGCCGCGGGCGCAGCGAGCTCGACGGCGGCGGGCTGAGCCCGCTGGCGCGCGACCTCGCCGCCGCGCTGGCCAACCCGGGCACCGGCCTGGCCGTGCACTACCAGCCGGTCGTCGATCCGCGGAACGGCGAGATCCAGGGGCTCGAGGCGCTGGTGCGCTGGACGCATCCCGAGCGCGGCGCCGTGCCGCCGTGCGAGTTCGTGCCGGTGGCCGAGCGGGAGGGCCTGATCCGCCCGCTCGGCACGTTCGTGGGGACGACGGCCGTCCGGGAGGCCCGCGAGCTGGTGGACGCGACCGGACTGGACCTCTTCCTCAGCGTCAACGTCTCGGGCCTGGAGCTGGACGACCCGGGCTTTCCCGACCTGGTGCTCGACACGCTGCTGGAGAACGGCTGGCCGGCGTCGCGGGCCGTCATCGAGGTGACCGAGAGCCTGGTGGAGGCCGACACCACCCGGTCGCTGCAGGCGCTCGAGCGGCTGCGCGCCCACGGCATGAAGGTCGCCATCGACGACTTCGGCACCGGCTACTCGGCGCTGGCGCGGCTGGACACCCTGCCCACCGACTACCTGAAGCTGGACAACTCCTTCGTCGCCTCGATCACGACGTCCAGCCGGCGGGCGCGGCTGCTGCGCAGCGTGGTGGCGCTGGCGGACGCGCTGGACCTGACGCTCATCGCCGAGGGCGTGGAGACCGAGGAGCAGGCGCGGGTGCTGACCGAGCTGGGCTGCCGGCTGGCGCAGGGCTGGCTCTACGGCCGGCCCCGGCCGGTGGCGGAGCTGATCGCCGACCTCGCGCCGGTCGCCGTCCGCTGACCGATCAGTCCAGCGAGTGCTGGGGGCAGAACATCACGATGGCCGCGGAGGTCAGCTGGGCGCTCTGGAAGGATGTGAGCCCGAACTCGACGACGATCTCGCCGAGCTCGGCCACGGCGGCGTCGCCGTTGCCGTGGACGTCCATGTAGCGGCAGCTCTGCAGGCCGATCTCGACGAGCTCGTCGTCGGTGGCGCCCCAGAACACCGTGTCGCCGTCGCGGAGCAGCCACAGGTACTCCTCGATGGCGTCCTCGCTGGGTGCGGCGGCCTGCTCGGCGACGCCGGCGGCGGCCTCGGCCTCGTCGGCGCGGGCCTCGGCGTCGTCGGCGGCGGCCTCCGCGTCGGCCAGCTCGGCCTCGGTGCCGGCGATCCGCTCCTCGGCCGCGGCCAGCGCGGCGGCCTGCTCGCCGTCCTCGACGGCCTCGGCGGCGGCGGCGTCGCGCGCGCTGCTGCGCGCGTCGAGGACCAGCCAGCCGAGCACGCCGACGCCGGCGACCAGCAGCACGGTGAGGGTGGCGAGGACGACGGCCCACGGGCTGCGCCGCCGGGTCGGCGGAGCGGGCTGGGGCACGTGCCAGGTGACGGGCGGGAGCTCCTGCGTGGTCATCGGGGACTCCCGGATCAGTAGTCGTACTCGGGGCAGAACATGACGACGGCGGCCGTGGCCAGCAGCAGGGCCTGGTCGTAGTCGTAGGTCTCCAGCGCGCGGTCGTAGGCGTCGTAGACGCTCGCGTAGGGCAGCGTGTCGAGATGCGCGCAGAGGTCGTAGCCGACGGTGAGCAGCTCGGCGTCGGAGCCGGGGACGTAGCCGCGGACGGAGTCGAGGAACGCGGCCTCGTCGTGCGCGGCTCCCTCGGCCTGCGCCGTCTCGACGGCGGCGGCCTGGGCCTCGGCGGCGGCGCGCGCCTGGTCGGCGACGGCGATCCGCTCCTCGGCGTCGGCGGTGTCGTCCTCGGCGTCGTCGATGTCGGCGGCGAGCTCGGCCTGGCGGGCCTCCGCGGCGGCGAGGGCGTCGGCGTGCGCGGCGTCCTCGGCGGACTCGGCCGCGGCGACGTCCCGCGCGGTGCTCCGAGCGTCGAGCAGCAGGTAGGTGAGCACCCCGCCGGCCGCCAGGAGGACGACGACGAGCGCGGTGAGCACGAGCACCGACCTGTTGCGCATCTCGGCAGTCTCGCAACGATCTTGAGCGTTCCGGTAACGAGTTGACCCGGAAGGGTGAGGTCAGCCCACCACGAAGGCGACCGGCTGGTGGCCGCCGGCCTCGCAGGAGCCGTTCACGGCGACCGTCCGCCCGTCGGCCGCCGCGACGACGGTGCCGAGCGTGCCGCGGCCCGCGCACAGCGCGGGTCCGAGCTCCAGCTCGCCGGTCTCCCGGTCGAGCACCAGGAGCGACGCCGGGGCGGTGTCCCGGCCGGTGGGCAGGTAGACGTAGCGGCCGATCGGATCGACGGCGAGGTCGCCGCTGGGGTCGCGCAGCGTGAGCTCGGTGCTGCCGGCGAGGTCGCCGTCGGACACCGTGACCAGGCGGAACCGCGGAGCGGACGCCGTCCCGGTGTCGACCGTGGCCAGGACGTCGCCGTCCTGCGTCGCGGCGAGGAACCAGCCGACGGCCGTCGGCTCGCCCGGCGCGAGGTCGACCGGCTCGCCGACCGGGCCGAGATCGGCGTCCAGGTCGATCAGCGAGGTGGCCGGGCGGTCGGTGCCGCCGGTGAGGAGCACGCTCAGCCCGCCGTCGGGGCGGGCGGCGATGGCACGGACCTCGGCGTCGAGGCGCAGCGGCACGTCGGCGACGAGCGTGCCGGTGGCGACGTCGATCGCCCGAACGCGGGCTCCGGAGTGCCGGTAGCCGAGGAAGAGGGTGCTGCTGTCGGGGGAGAGGACGGCGTCGCGGATCTGCAGGTCGCCCTGCTCGGGCGCGGCGTACAGCTGGTCGACCTCGTCGGCGCCGGGGCGCAGCGCGTGGACGACGACGCCCTCCTCGTCGGCCGGCCGGCTGCCGGCGACGAGCACCGTGCCGTCGGCGGTGACCAGCACGTGGGTGTCGTAGTCGAGGGCGGGGACCTCGACGAGGTCGCGCAGGGCGGGCTCGTCGCCGGGCACCACGCGCGCCAGGTGCCGGTGGTCGGCGCCGTCGGTCGAGCCGAGCAGGGCGGCGAAGGAGCCGTCGGGGTGCGGGGCGAGGTGCCAGCCGACGAAGCCCGGCTCGACGTCGAGGGCGACGCTGCCGAGGAGGTCGCTGAGTGGGCCGGCCGGCGTCGCGGTGCTGGGCGTGCCGTCCATGGTCGCGGTGCAGCCGGCGAGAGCGAGCAGCAGCACGAGCGCGGTGGTGCGAGGCACCGGTTGATCATTCCCGGACGCGGTCGCCGGGTGGTGGGTGCCGCGGGGGCGGCTGACCCGGGCGGGGGAGGCTCAGCCCACGAGGTAGGCCAGCCGGGTGAAGTCGTCGGGCAGGTCGCAGCCGCCGGCCGCGATGACGGAGCCGCCGTCCGGGGCGACGGCGAGCACGTCGAACGTCCCCTCGCCGGAGCAGAGCCACTCGGTGGTGACCTCGCCGGTGGCCAGGTCGACGGCGGCCAGCTCGTGCGTGTTCGTCTGCGTCTCGTAGGTGAGGTAGGCGAAGCCGCCGCCGGTGGCGAGGCCGTAGGGGGCGTCTTCCGCGTTCTCGATGCTCGCGACCTGCCGCACCTGGCCGTCCGCGACGCCGAGCAGCACGCGCTGGCGGGTCTCCCAGGGGCCGAGGTTGATGCTGACGAGGGCGCCGTCGGCGGTGAGCTCGAGTGCGGCGGGGGTGCTCTCGCCGAGGTCGACGCTGCTCAGCTCGCGCAGGCCGGGGTCGTAGGTGACCAGGCGGCTGGTGGCGTCGACGGAGAGCAGGGCGGTGAGCGTGCCGTCGGGCGCGGTGGCCAGCTCGACGGCGTCCGCGCCGGCCGGGAGCGGGGCGGTGGCGGTGACCTGGCCGGTGGCGACGTCGACGGCGTACAGCTGGGCAGTGCCCGTGTCGAGGTACGCGGTGGCGCCGTCGGGGGAGAAGCCGGCAGTGATGGAATCGCCGGGGACGGCGGGGACGACGACCTGCGGCTGCGCTGCGCCCGGCGGAACGACGAGGATCCGCGGGCCCTCCTCGGTGCCCTCGTCGAGGAGGCCCGCGATGACCGCGGTGCCGTCGTCGCGGACGTGCAGCGTGCTGGACCAGTCGAGGGTGGGCAGCTCGGTGACCTCGCCGGCGACCGGTGCGCCGTCCCCGGCGGTGAGGGGGACGAGGAAGGTGTCGGCGACGTTGCCGCCGAACGTCTCGGGGCCGAGGAGGGCGAGCAGCGCGCCGTCGGGGTGCGGCGCGAGGTCGATGACGAACGACTCGTTGCCGACGACGGCGTCGAGGTCGAGCTCGCCGAGGACGTCGGTGTGCGGGGGGACTGCTGTTCTTGGCCTCCGGCTCCGGCGCGCCCTCGGTGCCGGTGCAGCCGGCGAGCAGGGCGGTGAGCGTGACGAGGACGGCGGCGCGGCGGTGCACGGTGGTGCTTTCTACCTCGGTCGCGGCGGGGACGGGGACCTCCGTCCCATGACCGAGAGTGCCCCGATCACCACGGTCGGCGGCTAGCGTCCGAATGCGTGAGCGCCGCCGTCACGACGCCCGTCCTGCCCAGCCCCCGCAACGCCGTCGCCGAACCCGCCCGGCTGGCCGCGATCGCCAGCTACCGGATACCGGGGCATGCCGGGATCGACGACCTCGACGCCGTCGTCGTTCAGCCCCAGTGCTCCTCCTGGTAGCGGACCATGTCCTCACCGTGGAGCAGCTTGGTGGCGTTGCCGGTGCGGACCCAGAATTCCGACCCGCCGGCGCCGCTGCCCTTCGCGGGGGTGGCGAACACCGGGCGGCCGGCGGCGGCAACCGCCACCTGGCAGATCTGCTCGCCGCGGACCACGGGGAATCGGATGCGCACGTTGGCGGCGGTCGGCGCAGAGAGGTTGCTGTCGAGGATCTGCCGCAGCGTGAGCTCGTACCCGTCGGTGTTCGGCTTGCTGCCCAGGGTGCGGAAGTCGTCGGCCAGGCCCAGTACCCGGCCGGCATCGTCGACCCCGATGAGCAGAGTTCCGCCCTCCGCGTTGAGGAAGCCGCACACCGTCTTGACGATGACGTGCTCGAGCTTGGCGTCGGCCTGCTGGGTGTGCAGGTTCCAGCGTGCGGTCGACTTGAACTCGGTGGTCTGCGATTCACCGGCCTCGATGATGTCCTCGACGGTCGCCTCCGCCTGCGAGGAGCCGTCCGCCCGTAGCGTCGCGAAACCGTTGCGCACGACGCGGGAGATGAGGTGCCGCCGCCGCTCGAGGAAGGTGGCGTAGTCCAGCTGCTCCCAACCGACCGGGAGGGCGTGCAGCTCGGCCTGGCGCTTGATCCGGTCGGCAGGCATGCGGGCGGACATCACCGGCCAGTACTCGGCCGGTCCGGAGTCACTGATCGCGCCGTTCTCCGCCCAGTCGAGGAATGCCATGTTCGCGATCGCGTTGATCTGTCGGGTGCCGGTGACGTTCTGACGCGCCAGGTGCGCCTTCGGGAACAGGTGGTGTCGTTCCATCGACCGCGGAGCGTTGACGCCGGGGTCGAGCAGCTCGCGGATGCGTACATCGCTGAACAGCACCTCGGCGTCGAGCAGGTTCAGCGCGGCCAGGTACGCGAACAGCGCCGGGGACCGGGACGAGGAGGTGTCCAGCCGGTTGGGGAGCGTGATCTCCCAGTAGTCGTTGGTGAAGTTGGCGTTGACGATGCGGTCCAGCTCGGCGATGAATGCGGACCCGTCGGCCCCGTCGAGGTCGGAAATGCGACCCAGGTCGGACTCGAGCTGCGACTCCGGCGAGGAGGTGTAGCGACCGGTGGTGTGTGCCATGAAGAACCAGCGGGCGATCACCGGCCGCAGCGACCGCAGGTCCAGGCCGAACTTGAACCGGCCGATCAGCCACAGGGCGTAGCTGAAGAGCAAGGCGTTGTCCGAAGTGATCATCTTGCGACTGCGGAATCCGGCCACACCGAGGCACTTGAGGAACTCGAACCAGTTGGTCAGGTCGAGGACCTTCTCCTGCGCCTCTGCCAGACGGGCGAACTGCTGCTGACGCCGTTCCTCGCTGAAGGCGCCCGTGTCCAGCTGCTTGCCGCGCAGGATGTTGTACACGTGCTGCAGCCGCGCGCGACTGAACGCGAGTGCCACGGCGACCCGCAGCATCTGGTCGGGGCTCGGGTCGATGTAGGGGTTCCGCGACGTCGGTCCCCGCAGGGAAGTGTCGACCGCCGCCCGGCTGAACGCCTCCAGCTCCTGACGACCCTTCTCCCAGTGCACCGACATCAGCGTGAGGATGAAGTCGGCCTGGTTGAGCTTGACGCCCTCGGAGTTGATGCGGACGAAGATCTCCGCGACCTGGTCCTCCAACGCTGCGGCGCCGAGTTCCACCACCTGGAAGGGGAAGTCGCGTAGGTCGTGCACCCGGTTGATGCGGGCGTCCAGCTCGTCGGCCTCCTCGTCGGTCAGGTCCTCGTCGCGGGCATCCCTGAGCCGGTTGAGGAACCGCCGCGAAGTGGGGCGGTACCCGTCGGACCACAGCGCGGTGATGTCGGGGATGAAGGCCGGATCGCGCTCGATCGCCGCATCGGTCACCTCGAACATCTCGTCGGCCGGCCGGAACGCGATGCGGATCCGCTTCTCCTCGTAGGACTTCGTCAACACCATGCGACCAGTGAGCACGGCGAACAGGGACGTCAGCCGTTGCTGGCCGTCGACGATGAGCAGCTGCGCGGCCCGTTCGGTGTCTCCCAGACCGATCTGGCGGGTGCCGACCTCGGCGCCGGTCTCCCAGAACATCAGCGCGCCGATCGGGTAGCCCCGGTACATCGAGTCGAACAGGTCCCGAGTCTTGGCCGACGACCACACGTAGGGCCGCTGGATGTCCGGCAGTGCCACTCGGCCGGACTTGATGTCCTCGATCAGCTGGATCAGCGAGTAGGTGGTGTTGCGGTACAGGAGAGTGGTCAACGCAGGTGCTCCTCGACGCCACGTGATGCCAGGCGCCGACGAAGTGTGCGCCGGACCCGGGGATGCCGAGTCGCATCCTCAGTCCGCCGGTCGGCTGTCCGGCGGCGACACGGCGGCGTGCCGGAACGGGCGTGTCCGTTGTGGCCCGTGAGTCGTGGCTGACGTCGGTCGCTCGGTTCGCCTTGCCGCGTGTGATCGACCGGTTATCCGGCTGACCGGGAGCGGCGGCGCGTCGCCTTTCGGCTGGACCCTGATCGGGCCCGTGGCCTCCGCCCCATGACCGAGAGTGCCCCGATCACCACGGTCGGCGGCTAGCGTCCGAACGCGTGAGCGCCGCCGTCACGACGCCCGTCCTGCCCAATCCGCGCAACGCCGTCGCCGAGCCGGCCCGGCTGGCCGCGATCGCCAGCTACCGGATACCGGGCCACGCCGGGATCAACGACCTCGACGCTGTGGTGGCGTACATGGCGAGGACCGTGGACGCGCCCATCGCGATCATCAACCTGGTCGGCCCGGACGAGCAGTGCTTCCCCGCCGAGCGCGGGGCCGGCGCGCCGTACTCGCAGGTGCCCGACGAGCTGTCGTTCTGCGCGTACGTGGTGGCCCTGCGGGCGCCGCTGCAGGTGAGCGACGCGCTGGACCATCCGGTGTTCCGGGAGAACCCGGCGGTGGTGGCCGGGGCGATCCGCTCGTACCTCGGCGTGCCGCTCATCGACGAGGACGGCTACGTGCTCGGGTCGCTGGGCGTGTTCGACGACGAGGTCCGCGAGTTCACGCGGGCCGAGCAGGACGTGCTGGAGATCCAGGTGCGGCTGGTGCGCAGCGTGCTGTCGCTGCGCCGGCAGGTGGCCGCGCACCGGTGGGACGGCGAGCTGCTGGCGGCGCAGGGGCGGACGCTGGAGGCGGTGGTGGCGGGACTGCCGCTGGAGTCGACGCTGGACCTGCTCGGGGCGGCCTCCGCCGCGCTGGCCGTGGACGCCGACGCCGACCAGGCGCTGCGGCTGCAGGAGACGGTGGACCGGCTGACCGCGGTGGCGACCAAGGCCGACGGGTGGCGGCAGGCGCTGCTGCGCAGCGCCCGACAGGACGCGCTGACCGGGCTGGCGAACCGGAGCCACCTGCTGGACGTCGGCCGGTCCGCGCTGGCGCTCGGCGGCGCGGTGCTGTTCATCGACGTCGACCGGTTCAAGGAGGTCAACGACCGCGGCGGGCACGCGGTGGGCGACCAGCTGCTGGTGCGGCTGGCCGACCGGCTGCGCCGGCACGTGGAGAAGGAGCTGCCGGGGGCGGTGGTCGGCCGGTACGGCGGGGACGAGTTCGTGGCGGTGCTGCCGGGCGTGGACCTCTCGACCGCTTCGGCCATCGGGAACGGGCTGACGGCCGTGCTGGTGGACGAGGTCGAGGTGGGACGGCGGACGGTGCGGGTGTCGGCGTCGATCGGGCTGGCTCTCGCTGTCGCGGGGTCCTCCCTCGACGAGGTGCTCTCCCACGCGGACCGAGCGATGTACTCGGCGAAGGCGCGGGGGAGGGGGGTGGTGCACGTGGTGAGGCCGGCCGACACGTAGAAGCAGAAGGCCTTGTGGTACTACCCGGGGCCCTTCGACATCAGCGCCCAGCGAGTAGACGACCGCCAACTGAGAAAGTTGAGCGCATACGCCTCCATTTAGAATCGTTGATCCGCACATTTGACCGTTTGTCGATCTTGTGCGTCGCGATGCGAGGTGGGACGAACTTATCCCATATCACGTAGGCGCCATCCACTTCCCAACTCTTCTCCTCCCACTGTCTGCTCAAAGGGCGTCGGTCGAAGTAGGCGCTGGTGGTCAACGGCGGGCAACTTCGTGGTCAGTCGATCCCTCGTCTACCAGTAGTCGCCCTGGCCCCTTCCCTGTGCCCGGGTGTGCGGACTTAGGACCGATCCATCGGGAGAATTCTGAAGGAATAGGTGATGGGCATTCCGGTGGCGAAGGAGGCGTCGCAGCCCGAGCAATGGCAAAAGTGAGTTCGCGGTCGTCCCTCTGAATGCCAAGCGTGTCCGCGATACTCTGGCATACCACCTCTGCGAGCAAGGGCGGCGTAGCGTTGCCAACCTGCCTGATTTGATCGCTCAAGGTGCCGACCAGCTCCCACGTGTCTGGGAAGGTCTGAAGTCTCATCCGCTCGCGAACGCTCAGGGCCCTGTTATCCCAATGGAATGGACCAGTAGATGGCCCTGGCGACGCGGGAAGAGTCCAACTTGGCCGATCTTTGGCCAGCTTGAGCAAGAAGGACCAATACCTTGTTCTGTAACCGAAAACTTCCTGGCCGCCACCCCTGTTGGTGAGGTACTGATAGTTTTCGCCTTCGGGAATGCTGGGCAGCAGAGCGCCCCAACGGCCCAATGAAGGCAATGGACCTGGTTCCTTGGCTAGATCCCAGATCGCATCCCAGCTCGAGGTCGGATTGGCGTCGTGAGTTTTCTGAGGCAGTGTGATCGTGGCGCCGTCTCTCAAGGCGATTCCGATCACGCGCCTGCGATTCTGGGGCACGCCATAGTCCGCAGCGTTGACCACATCCGCCTTGAGATCATAACTTGTTCCGTGTCGCGCGTTGATTTGGTCCAGACGGTCCGCGATGAAAGGTTTGGCAGAAACCGATCCGTGAAGGAAGCCTGCGACATTCTCAATCAGCAGCGCGCGAGGAAGAAACCGCTCCACAAGATCGAGCATTGATATAATCGTCTCAGCGCGCCGGTCTCTCATTCCACGTTTCCCCTGGACGTGCCATTGGGCGGCCGTCGAGAATGGTTGGCAAGGGGGGCCCCCGGCGATGAGGTCGAGATCCCCAACACCTATGCCAAATCGGGCAGGTGTCAAGTGTGAAACTGCGACCGTTACGTCGCTCATCTCAATATCGCTCGCCACTCTGTTTCGGCGCAGCGTGGCGATGCACTTGGTGTCCTTCTCGACGCAGCCAATGACTGTGAAGCCCGCCGCCTCGGCACCGAGATCGAGGCCGCCAGCCCCGGAGAAGAGGGAAAGCATGGACGGCATTCGTGGACGCAAACTCATGATCTCTCGATATTGTGGAAGTTAGGCCACTTTGACTCTTGCGGCAGCCCCGGTACTGACTGGAGCGGCTAAGACCATGTCAATGATGTCCCGCTCTTCCTTGGTCACCCCGTGTGGATGATCGGCCAATCGGAGTCGATCGATAAGGATGCCTTGCTCTGCGTCGAGTAGTCGAAGTAGGTGAGGCTGATCTATATGGTGAGGCACAGCTAAAAAAACTAGAGGAGGCACATCTACAAGAAGGTACTTCTTCCAGATATGAGGCTTTGGTCGAGCTAGCTTGGCTTCCCACTCGTCAGACTTAGCACAGGTGGCTTGGCCGATGAACGACCAGCGCCCGCGTCGGCGATCTCGCCACGGCAATGCGGAAAGGGTATCGACACCGTCATCCTTCGCCCGCAAAGGATAAGTCGCTGGCCTCGCCGGTTGTAGCCCTACTTGCGCACCACCAGTGGCTAAGGTGCTCAGGAAGTCGTGGCTGGAGCGATCGAGTGCCCCCATTCGCGCTACCAGTAGGCCCAGGTGCTGAAGGCGGTCCGCGACGAGGTGCTCGAGCACATTCTCGGGGGACTGTGGCCCTGTTAGGTTAAATTGAGGCCAAGCGTGGGCAACGCTGATGGCCAGGAGTGAAAGGTATGGGGTGTAACTTGCTCCATCGCTTCGCCAGGCGCCCTTGGTCAGTGCGAAGGGGTAGTTCACTCCGAGGGTGATCCGTCGCTCGCGTAGCATTCGAAATGCTGCTCGAGCATGTGTCTCTGGATCGTCCGAATCGTCTAGGTCGTCCAGCTCGTCTTCATGCCATGATTGGGTTGACTCCTCGTCGTCAAAGTCATCGCGAGTGAAGTAATGGCGAACGGGTTTGCGCGACCAGTTATTGTCAGCGACAATGTCGGCCAAGTCGTCTCGAGTTATGCGAATACCCTTGAGTGCTGCCAACTCAACCCAGTCGGCTAGGGCGCATGCGCGGGCGTACGTTCCATACGCTTCGATGTCGGGTTCCAACGGGGTAGTCATGCGACAGGAGCTCGCTTCGCCCGCCCGTTAGAGCGCCGGAATGCCAGTTCAAGGGCTTCGCAGGCGCCAGTGAGCTCCTCCGCCGCTTCGAGGGCAGAATCGTCGATGGTCATTCGACGCGCGTCGAGAGCAAGCGCATCGCAGGCGCGTGTTAATCGGCGCACTCTTTCGGCCAGATTGGACTGCTCTACAAGCAGGCGAGCGGTGGCCAGGTCTCCATGCGCGCGCAAAGTTGCGCGAGCTTCCTCATTAGCGATGACCCGACTGTAGATAGTTACATCGCGAGAGTCGTTTAGTACCGCTTCGCGATCATTCTGTGGCGTGAGGTCGCCAACCACCTCGCGCAAGCGTGGCCCTGAGACATCTGTCATGCCGTTCCGTACGTCTTCATACGTGCGTATGTTGTCGGGCACCCCCAGGTGGTCGAGTACGTTGGCTGTACCCAGGAGTCGAGTCCAAACTCCGAAGCGCTCCCTGAGTACAAAGTTCGTATCGATGCCATGGTCGGCCTTGGCGCTGCGCAACAACTCAAAGGACAGATAGGCATTTCGGACGCCTCGAGCATTGGAGCCCACGAGTCGTCCAACTGTGTAGAAGGGATTCTCTTCGGGGCTGGTGTTGCGCGCTTCATTAACTTGGCGCCAGATGTAGCGCGCCTTTGCTTCGGCACTCCATCGCCGCAGACCGCTGATGTGTCTGTATCCGAGGAAGGCCGCGACCTCCCCTCGGTCTGACGTGACATAGCACGGGACTGTGCTGAGTTCGCCCAGGAGTTCCTCGCTGGGAGGTGGCTCCAAATCGAACACCACGCCAGCCCGCTTGGCCACTTCATGTTGCAGAAGAATGAAGAGCGTAGCCAGCCGGCGGTTGCCTTCGATAACTGTGTATTTTCCGCTCGCCTGGGAGCGAGTTACGACTAGCGGTTCGTTTTCAAAGTATCCGTTGCCGACGAAGCTCGCTGCAAGCTCGGTCAGGACGTCGTGTTGCTCGAGATAGGCGAGTATCTCCTCCGGGGGGGCCCCTTGCTGATCTTCAGGTAAGCGGGGGTTGTCTGCGTCCAGCTCTAAGTCGGCGACGGCCAGGTTCTTCAGCTCCACCAGTATCCCGGCCACCTTCCAGATTGATTTGCAAGGTCACAATAACCAGCACGGTCGAGTTCGGCAATAAGTAGTCCGCGAGGCGATGGAGTGACCGCGAGCACTACAGGTGCTCGCTCGGCCTCCTTAGTCGATGCCACATTCAGCTCTCAAGTTCTGCCGCTATATGGCCCGCCAGTCCGGTGGCTAAGGCGACGGGTACGGCGTTACCGATCTGTTTGGCGATGTCAAGCTTGCTGCCGCACCACTGGAACTCGTCCGGAAACCCTTGGAGGCGTGCTGCCTCGTGATGCGTGATGGCGCGGTGTCGATCGGGGTGCAGGTAGCGGCCCTTCTCAGGCTTGAAGAACTCCGTGCGAATCGTGACGGAAGGGCGGTCCCAGTGCATTCGACCCATGACGTCCAACGAGCCCTTATCATGACCTATCCAGCACGGCGCCTTGAGGTGATCGGGAAGGTCGAGTCGGTTACCGCCCGGTCGGATGTACCCGAAACGCTCCAGCGACGTGTCCGTGTAGTGCCGGGTGATGTGCAGATCTGGCGACTTGAAAACGCCGGGCACAACTCTCCCGAAGAACTGTGAGGTCGCCGACGGCAGTGCCTGCTCCCGAGGGTCCACGTCGGGCGCCAGCCCTTCCAGCGCCTGTCGGACCGTCTTCCACTCCTCCCTGGGCACGGAACCGGTGGGGATCCTGATCGCCGGGAGCTCGCGGTGAGTGCCAATGACTATGAACCGTCGCCGTAGCTGGGCCGCTCCGAAGTCAGTGGCCCTGACGACCTTCGCGTCGATCTGGTAGTCCTCGAGCAGCCCGCCCTTGAGCGTTTCCCGCTGCAGCATTTGGAACTGGTCGCTGCTCCCGAAGCGGTCGACGTTCTCGATGAGGAACGCCTTGGGGCGTACGGCGATGAGGGTCTCCATGTAGTGACGCCACAGCTCGTTTCGCGGATCCGAAGGGCTCCGCTTCCCCAGGTTGGAAAAGCCTTGGCACGGTGGCCCGCCGACGACGACGTCTGCGTCCGGCAGATCGCCATTGACCCAGTCCTCGATCTTGCCCCAGTGGACGTGGTCCTCGCCGAAGTTGGCGGCGTACGTGGCGGCTGCCGCAAGGTCGTGTTCGACCGCAGCGACAGGTGTGTACCGACCCGTCGCTGCGAAGCCGGCCGTCAAACCGCCGCAACCGGCGAAGAGGTCGATCACCCGAAGCGGACGGGTGTTGATGCCGTTCGCTCGTGCCTCACGGTCAGCTTCGTGCACCGAGGTAGCCCCCACCGTTTAGCCGGCGCGGCCGCCGTGGAGCTGGCGCCCGCGTTCCTTCGCTCGACCCTATCGATCGCAGCTCAGGGGTGACGGTAAGCGCGCCGGCTGACGGTTTCCGCGTGGGGCCAGGGGCCCAGGGTGCGTCGTTCCAGCAGGCGGGCGCAGGATGCGGATGTGGTCGGAGACGGTGAGACAGTCGCATGATCGACAGGCCGCCGGCGTCCACTCCGGAGGTGGCAGCCCGGATGAGTCGGGCGCGCCGACGGGATACGGCCCCGGAGGTCGCCGTCCGCCGCGAGGCCTACCGCAGGGGCCTGCGGTACCGCGTCGACGCGAGCCTGCCTGGTCTTCCTCGTCGGCGGGCCGACATGGTCTTCGTGCGCCGGAGGATCGCCGTGTTCATCGACGGCTGTTTCTGGCACTCCTGCCCTGTACATGCCACTACGCCGACGGCCAACCGGGAGTGGTGGGTCGCCAAGCTGCAGCGCAATGAGGAACGTGACCGGCACACCGACGACCACCTAAGGGGGCTCGGGTGGACCGTGTTGCGCTTCTGGGAGCACGAGGACCCTTCTGCCGCCGTGGACGTCATCGAGCGCGTGGTGCGGCCGCCCTGACGCCCGGTTCAGACGCGCGCGTGCCGCGGTCCGTCGATCGGTGCCTGGAGGCGCAAGCGCTCGGCCGACTCGATCGCGGCATCTCGCACCTGGTGTCGTAGCTCGTCGTCGTCCAGTGCCTCGAACTCCACGACGGCTCCCCACCGGGACAGTCGCTTGAGCACGTCGATGAGGACCTCGCGCTCCGGGACTCGCCCGTGGTCCACGGATGGCCAGATCTCCGCAATGGTGCGAACGAGCGCTCTGCTGCCGCCGATGGATCGCCGGCGGGCGAAGATCTGGTCGAAGGCGGCCTCACCGAACGTGTCCAGCAAGCGGTACCTCCCGTACTCCTCCTGGGGCAGGGCCAGAAGGTGCGCTCGCCACCACAGTCGTCCCCAGACGTGGCGCGTGATGTCCGTCCCGAGGACGCGATCCCCCGGAGGCCGTGGGTAGCGCCAATACGAGACGTCAGGCAGGAGGACGAGGGCCAAGAAAGCCCAGATCGGTCGCACGGCTGCCTCGCCGGCCACGAGGCCGCATCTCTCGTGGAGCAGTCGGGCGACCTCCAGGTCGAACGAGACCCTGTCCTGCCGCCGCCCCTCGTCGGGGAAGCCGGCACGCCGGGCGATCTCAAGCACGTCATCGCGCAGCCGCTGCAGCTCGTCCGGTGTGATGCGTCGACCACCCGTTGCTGCGAAGACGGCCGCGGGGTGCCGGAGACCGTGCCGGGCGCTCAGCTCGCTGATCGACGATTGCAGGTGTCCTTGGTGGAGTCGCTTGGCGGTGTCTCCCAGCAGTCGGGGATAGAGGACGCTCATGGGGCCACCAACAGCTGTGAGGTCTCCTGGATTCGGCTGCTGAAGAGGGCAGGCGCCGTCTGCCGCTCGCGCCGCAGCGCTTCCATCGAGAAGGCCGGGAACGCGTTCCGGACGACGGTGAGGAGCAGCGCGCCCAGTGAGCCCACGGGATAGTCGCTCTCCTCCGTCAGATCTTCGCTCGTGAGGGCCCGTTCGATGAGGACCCGCAGCAGGTCGGTACGAAGTGTCGACAGCACCCGCATGTCGGCCTCCGTGGGAGACGACGCTGCCTCGACCGCACCCATCACGACGGCGTGACGCTCGTTCACGACCAGAAGGATCGAGCCGAGGGCAGCGGCCTCGAGGTCCTCCTCGATGTGGAGGTACCAGCCGGCGCCAGTGGGATACGGGAGGTCGTGGAAGTCGGCGGTCGCAATGGGGAAGAGGGTGTTCTCTCCCTCAAGGAGCACGCGCTGCCGGTCCGACCAGAGCACGCTCCCGGGGCGGGTCGCCGCCGCCCGCGAGGCTCCCGGAGCCGACCGCCGGAGCGTGACGCTGGTGACCAGCTCGAGCGTTCCTCCGAGGTCATCACTCGGTAGCTCGAAATCGATGGTGACCCCAGCGCCGTCATCGGTGGGAAGTCCTGAGCGCCAGGCCCGGCCGCGCAAGGCGGAACTGGTGGCCAACCACTGGACGCTGAGGTCGACGGCCGCATCCTCCGGAAGACCGCTGAGGCGGCGGAGACGCAGACCGTCGACCGTCAGCGGGCGGTGCAGGACGAGCGTGGTGCTGTAGTCCCAGTCGGTGAGCGTGTCGGGAAGGGGCTCCCCTCCATCAGGCGTGAGACGGGACCAGGGGCCGACGACGACGACGTCGCCCGGTGGGCGAAGGAACGGAAAGACGCGGGTCATCTTGCGCTCGCAGGACTGGGGTCGGTCCAGGGCGTCGCGACGAGGCCGACCTCGGTCGCGGTGTCTGGCACGGGAGTCACCACGAGGCCGACCTCCGTCGGGCCGACGACCGTGCAGGTGGCGGTCCTGACGGCGCCATCGGTGGTATGCCACTGCCAGACGCGCGGCCGCTCCGCGCCGGCAGGGGGATCGTCCTCGCGGCCCTCCCATGTGGCGACGGCCAGACGAGCCTCCAACAGAAGGGGGCCGACGGCATCGATCCCGTACCGAGCGACGACCACGAGTGCGCCGTCCATCTCCTCGAGGTGCGGCTCGACCAGTGTCGTCACCTTGGTCCGGCTCGAAGGGGCCGGCCGTCGACCGGCGCCTGTGACGGAGGAACCGGGCTCTGAGGTTGCGACGCCGGGCGCGCCCGGGGATCGACGTGCGGCTCGAGGGGAGGGGCTCTCCGCCACGTCGGTGAATGCCGCCGCTACGAGTCCACCTAGGTAGTTGCTCGCAGCTCCCAGGGCCGTGCGTGATCTGGTGGCGACGGCGGCGTGCACCGGCGCCCGGAAGACGGCGAGTTGCTCCCGGAGCCGGGCAAAAGTGACCCTGACGAACGTCCGGGCCGGACCCGTCAACTGCTCGTATACCCAGTTGTCGTGCGTGGGGGGCTCGGACGCGGCATACACCTCGTCCAGTTCGTCGTCGGCACGGAAGACGCCCGCGTAGACGCTGTGCACCGAGCTGGTGCTCGGGCCCTCGTAGTACCGGACGACGAGTTCGGGGGAACGCATCAGACAGACGTGGTGCGGATCCCCTTCGACCCCGGCGAACCCGGCGGCCAAAGAGGCGGCACCCGGGGACATGGGGACGACGACCGCGCGCTCGAGCGCGAAGCGGCCGAGACGCTTCTTCGGGTTGCCGCTCTCCAGGGTCGTTGCGCTTTCGGCGTGGAGGCGGCGGTACGCCGAGACGAACATGCGCAGCGGGTACACCCGGGACGGGTCCGGGACCGGGTGTAACAGCCCTGCGGACACGACCTCCGGGACAAGGCGTTGGGAGCCTCGCTCGGGGAGCATGATCGGCCAGAGCTGCCAGGCGATGGTGTCCGCCAGGTGGCGTGCGGCCTGGTCCATGTCATCGAACTCGTCGAGGTCGGGGTCGATGACGACGAGGCTCGTCCCGGATTCCCCTGGGCCGAACGAAGTGAGCCCGAGCGCCCGGGCGACGTCGTCCGCGTCCTCGCCGAGAAGGGGTTCCACATGGTCGTCACGGACATCGCCCCACCAGTGCCGACCGGTGAAGGGCCTGCTCTCGGCGTCCACACGACCTCGGTTGTCGAAGGAGCTGCCGAGGGCGATGCCGATGAGACGGGAGGAGAGTGCTCCATGCTCGTCCGCCGTCCGTGTGTAGACGAGAATGGTGCCCACGCGGGACAGGCGGTACAGGACTGCCTTGCCGTAGCCGTACGTGCCGCCGCCCTGGGCGGTGTCCCTCTTCTCGCCGACGTTGAGCACGAAGGAGATCCAGTCGCGCCGCCCTTCCGCGAGTTGGTCGGCACGGGTGGGGCCACCGAGACCCTTCGTGCCCCGGTCGACCACCGAGAGCAGGCGCAGGTTCGGCGTCCGTACTGCACGTCCGACCCCGAGGTGCTCCTGCACGCCTGCCGGGGGCGTGAGAAGTCGCTCCCAGGTGGGGCGGTGCGTGGGCGCGACCGTGGTCAGCTCCAAGCGATACACGGTCTCCACGTCCGGCAGTCGAGCGTCCCAGGAGTTCTGGGCCGTCTCGCGCACGAAGACCGTGAGGGGATCGACCGGCGGCCGGCCCAGCTGGTTGCGGATGCCCTCGGAGGCGATTGCACCGGTCGGCGGGAACGGCTGGGACCACCAGTGTGGCGTGATCACGGTGCGCCCACGAGGAAGTCAGCGGGGTCGATATTTACCCGCTTGGCCTGAGCTGCCGGAACGTCCAGGTCGAGGGTGTAGTCGACGGCCCCGAGGCCCCCGAGCGTCGCATCGCCGGTCAGCCCTGACGAGGTGATGCGAGGAAAACCTGGGCCCACCTCGTACACGTGCTCCTCCAGCACATCGAACCTGGTTCTGTCGTAGATCACGCGGTCCACCTCGCGGTATCCCACCTTGTGGAGCAGCAGCCGGAACGCGGCGCCGTCGTCGGTGAGCCCGAGGATCTCCGTCACCAACTCTGGTACGGACGCGCCCTGATCGGTTCTGACGCGGAGCCAGCGCAGCAGCAGGCGGCCCGGTGGCTGGGCATCGAGCTGGTCGGCGCCGTGGATCCGGACGGATCGCCCCTCGGGAGCTGTCGTCGTCTTCGCCTCCACGGCACGGAGACCGTGGTGGAAGTCCTGCGCAGAGCCGTTGGGACCGGTCCAGAAGGCCACGGCCCCGGGGTCTCGGCGAAGCGCGGAGCGGAGGAGATGCAGTTCCCCGAACAGGCCGGCCAGCGCCGAGACGCTGAGGGGGCGCGCATTGCCTGCGAGGAGCGCGCGCCACTCCTTGAGCACCGCACGGAGCGCAGCGACAGCCCGGTCAGGGGTGGCGGCTATCCGTTCGACCACCTCCACGCAGAGCGCCTTGAAAAGCTCGGAAAGGCTGTCGTCGACCAGCTCGAGCGAGGCGTACGACTGGAAGCTGTTCTCATCCTCGAGTGCCCGTCGTCGAAGGACGACGGCATCGCCGTCCACGATGTCCTTCAGCGTGTGCCTGGCCGCGAGAGGCACGAGCAGGTGTCGGTGTCCCCGGGCGTCGATTCCTGCCAGGACCGGCCCCTGCGGCGTCTCCACTCCGACGGATGCGCTCCTGAAGGCAGTGACGACGGGACGATCCGCCGCGGCGTTCCAGAGCAGATCGAGATCGCGTGGCAGGACGGTCACGCGGCCTCGTCGTCGTAGTCGAGGACGGAGATGTCCTCCTCCTCCACGCGCACACCGGACAGGTCCGCGCTGTAGTACTCGACCTCGGAGTCCGAGCTACCTGGACGGGGAGTGGGGAAGAGGAGGGCCACGCCGATGACGACGTCGTCGGTCGGCGCATCGAGCGGCCGGCGACCGCCCTTCCCGGTGTCGGACTCGGGCTCGATCGGGTAGACGAGCAGGAGCCCCTCGTCCGGTCGCTGGGCCCGCCGGAGCTCGAGGACCTGCTGGCGGGAGCCCAGATCCTTCCCGTCCGTATCGAGGTCGATGGTCTCGTCCCTGCGGCTGGACAGCGTCTTGATGTCCGCGACGGGGTTGAGCGTGGTGTCGGAGTCCTGCCCCAGCCGAGCGCGCTTGACCATCCGGATCTCGATCCCGTGCCCGAGGTCGCACCGGTCAGTCGTCGAGTTCGGCTGGGAGTTCCCGACGACGGCCACGCTCCAGCGCTGCAGCGCGCCCTGTCGAGCCCGCTTGCCGATGTAGTCGGTCAGGCGCCGGCGGTCGCCGTCCTCCGACCGCTCGTGGAAGGTATAGCGCTCGAGGAAGGCAAGGACGTCCTCGTGCGGCACCTGTGTGAAGAGCGCAGTCTCCGGACGCGTCGTCTCATCGGTCCCGTGCTGCCGGGCGGCGCCGACGAGGTCTCGGGCAGCTGCGGCGTTCTCGGCAAGTACGTCTCGGCCGTTCGCGCTCACGTCGAAGAACCGGGACTCGACCAGGGTCCCGCCGTAGGCCGCGTGTGCAAGCACGGCGGACTTCATCCTCGCCCTTGACGTGATGCTCATCTTGGGGTGAGAGCGGAGTCGTACGGCGAACGTCAGCGGCGTCTCGGCGGGGTTGTGCATGTACCGGTCGATGTCGCGACGCATGTCGGCCTCGACGGTCGCGAGGTGGCTGAACCACATCCGCAGCTCGTCGGTCATCCAGATCCTCGGAAGGTCGGCGTACCTGTTGCGGTAGCCGAACCAACGGCCCATCTGCAGGAGGGTGTCGTAGGCGGACACGGCCCGGACGAAGAGACTCGAGACCAGTCCCTCCAGGGTCAGGCCTCGGGACAGTGTGTTCCCGCCGACGGCGATTGCGGTGACCGGCCCGGATTCGTAGTTGAGCCTGTCACTGCTCCGGTAGTTGTCGATCACCACACGGGTCTGGCGCACGACTTCGGGAAGGTGTTCCAGCACGGTCGGGAAGTCGACCTTTTCCTCCCCGAAGTCGGCGGCGGGGACGAGAGTCGTTTCTCGTTCCCAGGTCTCCCGGAGCTGCTCGACGGTCCGGCCGTCGGCAGCCCCCAATCGGTCGAGCATGGATGTGCGGAGACGGAGGAGAGGTTCCTTGAAGGCCTCGTGCACGAGGGTCTCAGTCGTCGTGTGGACCAGCATCGTCGAGTGCGGGTTGCCCCCACCCCGGGCGCGGCGGGCCGCTGTCGCGAGCCAGAACCATTCGACGGCCGCCTGTAGGGAATGCGTCAGAGCAGGCTGGAAGTCGGCGGCCTCCTTCTTGCTCCGAGGCTTCAGGTCGTCGACCTCGTCGTCGGGGACGAGCCTGACCATGTCGTAGCCGCCGGGAAGGTCCGCCGGGTCCTCGCCGTCGAGGAGGTCGCGGCCGAAGAGGACCTCCGTCCCGTGGTAGCCGTTCGGCCGGGGCAGGTTGACGATGAAGTCGCGAGGGTAGAAATCCTCATCGGCTGCTGGGTCGATGAGGAGATTCGCGAACGGGGTCGCCGTGTACCCGACGTACCCGACCTTGGGGAACTTGTCCAGCACGTCGTAGAGCAGCGGGTTGATCTTCGCGGTGGCAACCGTCGACTGATCGGCCTCATCGTCGATGATTAGTGTGGGGCAGTTCTCGAGGTACTCGCCGGCCTTGCCGAGCCAGGTTCGGAGCTTCCGAAGCACGGCTGCGTTCTTCTTCACGACGAGCAGTACGCACTGATCCGTGGCGGCGAAGAAGGCCTTGGGATTCGGCTGCGGAACGAAGTCGTGTGTGTCGCTGGTGACCTGGTGCCACTGGCCGGGGTTGGCGTCGACCAGGTCCTTCACGAGCCGGACCTGGGTCTGCCGCCGCAGTGTGTTGTGGATGCCCGAGAGCACGATGAAGAGCTTGTAGCCCTTGTCGGCCGCCTTCGCCATGACAGCAGTGAAGTTCGTCGTCTTACCCGACTGGACGTAGCCGACGACGAGCCCGCGTGTGCGGAACTCGTTCTGTTTCGGGTGATCGAGGAGTGAAACGATCTTCGTCGAGGACTGGTCGATGGAGGCGATGTTGTCGTCGCCGAAGTCCTTGTGCCGCATTGATGCGACCAGCGCTGGCCAGTTCCGGTCGTTCTCCATGTCGGGGCCCGTGTACCAGGTTTGGCGGCCGTCGAGGAACACGGAGGTGGGCTCGTCGAGGTTCCGGATGCGGAGGCTCTCCGCCTCGTGACGCTCGCGGACCGCGCGGATGATCGATTCGTCAGCGCCGAACAGCTGGAGGTTCTTGACGGCATCGTGCGGCGTCATTGACTGCGTGAACTGTTGGAAGACCTTGTAGAGCTGGTCGACCTGCTCCGTGGTGCTGGTTCTCACCTAGCCCCCTCCCCATTGGTGTCCTGTCGAGGTTAGGCACTCGGGTCGGAGCGCCGGCGTCGCGAGCGTCAGTCAGGAGCCGCGGGAGGCTGGAGTGTTCGAGGGTTCGCCTGTGACGTCGAGGCCCGCCGCCTCTGGGCCGTAGCGCGGTGAGTCGCTGGCCGCCTCTGTCACCGCCGCCGGCTAACGTGAGGTGGTGCGGGGGGATGGCTACACACTGCTGGATCTGTTCGCCGGCTGCGGAGGGCTGACCCGAGGCTTCCTGGACCAGGGGACCTTCACGAGCGTCGGGGCTGTGGAGTTCGACCGGGCGGCAGCCGCCACCTACGCCGCGAACTTCGACGCAACGGCACAGCACACGTACGCCGGCGACATCGCTGGCTACACCGACGTTCCTCAGAGCGACGTCGTGATCGGTGGGCCGCCCTGCCAGGGCTTCTCTGCGCTGGGCAGGCGCGACCCGGCGGATGCTCGCAATCAGCTGTGGCGGGAGTTCGTGAGGGTCGTCCGCGAGTCCGGCGCGCGCATGTTCGTGTTCGAGAACGTCGATCGGTTCGCCAAGACCCCGGAGTTCCAGTTGCTCCGCGAATCGGCCAGCGAGGTCGGTGAGCTCGCCGGCTTCGACACGCAGGTTTTCCGACTCAATGCGGCGGACTTCGGCACGCCACAGAGGCGCGTTCGCACCATCGTGGTGGGATCGCGCATCGGTCCAGTCAGCCGTCCGAGGCAAACGCACGCCAAGACGCCGGTGGGGAGCCTGCGACCGTGGATTGGCCTGAGGGAAGCGTTCCTCGGGGGGGCGGTCCTTTTGGAGCCTGGCGTCCGGAAGACATGGCTGCCGGAGAGCAGTCTCGTATTTCAGGGACACGAGGTCCCGGGGAGCTTCAAACTTGGGGACCTGCACGTCACGCGGAAGTACGACCTGACGTCCGAGACCCGGTATGCCCACATCCGGCCTGGCAAGGGGCGCTTCGACTTGCCGGAGGAACTCCAATATCCCTGCTGGAAGCGGCACACGAGGGGTGCAAGCGACGTCCTCGGCCGGCTGACTTGGGACGAGCCCGCGGTGACGATCCGCACCGAGTTCTTCCGCCCCGAGAAGGGTCGCTTCCTGCATCCACAGTGGGAGAACGGGGGAGAACAGGTCAACCGAGCCCTCACACATGCGGAGGCCGCGGTTGTCCAGGGATTCGACGACCGTCACGTTTGGTGCGGCAGCAAGGCGGAGATCGCGCGACAGATCGGCAACGCCGTCCCTCCGCCGCTTGCACGAGCCATCGCTGATGTGGTGGCTCAACGACTCACCTTGAGCTGAAGAACGGGACTTCGGTCGGCCCGTACGTCCGAGTCGCCCGCGAATCACGGCATCGAAATATCCGCAGCGGTGCTGTTGGCGAAAGCGCGGACTTCGCAAGCTTGGTTGACCCAGCGACGAGCCTCTTCTCGAGCTCAATCGGCACGCTACTTTGTGCAGTTGCTGTCGACTCCTGACACCCTCGCCCAGGGCGTGATCGCACGCGTGGTGACCCCGGCTCACACGAGCCATCCACACCACCTGTCACTTCTTGCGCTTGCTCCCGTCGACTCGCTGACCTCCTCTGAGCGATGTTTTGGGCGCAAATCCAGGTTAACGTGCGGATGTGAGGAAGAGCGCAGTCGGGAGTGTCGCCGGTCGTGGTGCGGCCATGGCCAGGCTAGCTGTGTCAAGGACGACTGGGTGCTGAGGTGGGGATGTCTGTGAATGGCAAGCTGTGGCAGCCCGATCCGGAGCTGGTGCAGGCGGTGCAGAACCAGTTCGCGGCTCAGATCGCTGCATGCGAGCAACAGCCGCGGCTGATTGACGAGCAGGCCAATCACGAGGAGTCGATCAGGACCGGCGGTTACGCTCACCGAACCCTGCTCGAGCTGGTGCAGAACGCGGCCGACGCTCTTGCAGGCGCTGCTGACCTCGCTGATGAGGCTCGGGTCGAAATTGTCCTCGACGCGCGTAACTCGACGTTGTACTGCGCGAACTCAGGGCGGCCCTTCTCGAAGTCGGGCATCACCGCCGTCACGATGGCCTACCTCAGTGGTAAACGGGGTGATGAGATCGGCAGGTTCGGCCTTGGCTTCAAGTCCGTCCTCGCCGTCACCGACGCCCCTCAGGTCTTCAGTCGCTCGGTCTCCTTCGAGTTCAACTCAGCGGAGGCCAAGGCTGCCCTGCGTCGCATCGCCCCGGCGGCTCGCCGTCTGCCCGTACTGCGGACGGCGACTCTCATCGATGCTGTCGCAGAGTTCGATCGCGACCCGGTGCTCGCTGACCTCGCTACATGGGCGTCGACGGTCGTCAAGCTCCCGCAGGTGACCGACATCCAGCGGCTCCAGAAGGAGATCCAGGAGTTCCGTTCCGAATTCCTGCTCTTCGTCGGTGCAGTGCGAGAGGTGCGACTGCGCGTCCTCGGTGAAGGGGGCTTCACCACGAGCCACGTCTCGAGGGACCTCGGAGCGGGGAACTTCAAGATCGAGCGACCCGACGGCTCGGGCGACGAATGGCTGGTCGAGGGTCGGATGCATTCTCCGTCGGCTGAGGCCCGCAAGCAGGTCGGGGAGGCCGTCTCCCGACAGCAGGTGAAGGTGACCGTCGCGCTGCCGCGAAGCCTCGGCAACCGGACGGTCGGTCAATTCTGGTCGTACTTCCCGCTGCAGGACCAAACGACTGCCTCCGGTCTCTTCAACGCGCCCTGGAGCGTCAACGACGACCGGACGACCATGCTGTCGAACGGCTACAACCAGGAGATTCTCAGGACGCTGTCGGAGATCTTCGTAGACCTGCTGCCGCGGCTGTCCACGCCGGAGGACCCGGCAGGACATCTGGACTACATGCCGGCTCGTGGCCGCGAGCTCCGGGGCTTCGGCGACGAGCACCTCACCCACAACATCCCTCGCCTGGCAGCGGAACGGGCCTTGGTGCCTGACGCCAACGGAACACTGACGCATCCGCGTGACCTGCGCCCCCTCGACTTCGAGATGACCGTGCGCGAGGACGTACACCGGGCCTGGTGCCAGTCGCCGAACACCGGATCGGACGTCCCTCACTTTCGCTGCTACGCCACGCCGACCCGCATCGCCCGTCTGCGCGATCTCGTCACCCTGGCCAACCTGGACGAGAAATTCGACGCCGGTGACCGTGACCTGCGGAAGGCGCTCGAGACGGCGCCCAAGCGCGGACTTCTCAGTTGGCTGAGGGAGTGGGCCCAGGGCAGCGACCCGGTGTCCGCGGCCAACGCGTTCAGGGTCGCGTTCGATCTGCACGGCAAGTTCGAGGCTGACAAGGCCCGTGTCATTCCCACCTCTGACGGCCTGCGCTCGCTCGCTGAGAAGGACGTCGTCTTCCTGGCCAATGAAGATGACCTCGAGGTCGAGGGGGCCGTCTTCGTCGATCCTGGGTTCTTGGCGCAGGCCGGCGTGCGTGCTCAGCTGACTCGTGCAGGCTTCCGCGGGCTCGATGCCCAAGCGATCCTCAACGCGAGGCTCGCCCGACTATCGGACGAGGACGACGACGAGGCGCTCACGAAGATGTGGGACGCGACGCTGGATCTGCCGACCCGTGCGGCTGTCGAGACCCTGCGGGCGCAGGCCGCGAAGGTGCGCGTGCCGACCAGGAACGGCGGCTGGGCGGCACCTTCCCTTGTTTTCGACGTGGAAGGGCTCGTCGGGTCTCAGTTCGACGCACGGATGCTCGACCGCAGCCGTTGCCAGCCCGACGTCGCCAACGAACTGGGGGTCGTGCGCGAGCCCCAGAGCGACTACCGACTCGACGACGAACCGGCGTTCGAGCAGTACCGCGCCTGGGTGCTCGACACGCTGAATCGTCAACTGGGGCCGGGGGAGCGGGCCTTAGAGAACGTCGAGTTCTCGCGGACATCGGGCCCGGGCCCGTTCTCGATGTTGCTCATGCTGGAGCAGGCTGGAGCCGCCGAGGCCCTGCGCGAGAGTTGGACAGTCGGCCTCCTCGCGCTCCGTGATCACCAGTGGATCTGCGAGGATCTCGCGACCAATCGCGACCACGAGGTCCCCTCGCCCGTCCAATGGGCCATCGATCGCGCGGGTCTCGTCCCGACCTCGCGAGGGCGTAAGCCACCAGCAGACGCCGTGGCGCCCTCGATGGTGCGCTACGACGGCCTGCTCCCGCTGTTCAAGGGGTCTTTGGCTCTGGCGGAGCGGCTCGATCTGCCGCGTGACCTCGACGCCGTGCCCGCGCACGTATTCGAGCAAGCAATCGAGGCGGACCTGTTTCCGCCTACCCTTTCCGATGCGGTTCTGGTCGAGTTCGCACTCGCTGCGGCGGAGGTCGCCTTCGCCGGCCGCAAGCCGCCGCGGATCCCGGCCCGCATCAGAAGGACCGTGGAGTCCAGGCCGCCCAACACGGTCTTCGTGGCTGTGTCCGAGGAGCAGGCTGCCTACCTGACGTCGAAGGATCGTCCGCATCTCCAGGCTTCCGAGGAGGACGCCGACCGGCTCGTCGCCGAGGTCGGTTGTCGTCGCTTCGAAGACAGCTTTGCGTTCTCCATGCAGATCGAGGGTCAGCTCGCCCCGGAACCCCTGCTCGACGTGTTCACCGGCCTGCGCAACACCCGCTACGAGGACCGGCTGTTCAACAGCACACTGTCCCGCGCCAGTCGCATAGCGAAGCGGGTGACGACCGAGGAGGGCGTCGAGGACCAATCCCTGCATTGGTTTCTGGACGGCGTCGAGCTCGTGGTCGACCGGCGGATGGACGATAGGAGACTGCTGGAGATTGCGTCGCAGGCATTCGACCTGGGCCTCAACCAGGCCGATATCTCCAGTGTCCTCCAGGCGGGCCTGGACAGGCACCATGCAGAACTGCGCGAGGAAGCGAAGGCCGCGCCGACCGATGCGGACCGCCTGGACGTCTACTTCGGGCCTGACGACCTCCGGGATGCGCTGCCCAAGGGCCTGTGGCAGGCGCTCGAGCTGCAGGGTCTCGTCGACGACAGGACCTCGGTATCGGAGCTTTTCCTGACCGTCTACGGGTCCGACGCCGTAAAGCAGCTCGCGGACCAGTTCCGACAGGAGGGCTTCTCCGACGTCCCGACACAGTGGGCGGGTAGCGCCACGACGATCTCCTGGCTCCGGAAGATGGGTTTCGGCGGCGAGTTTGCCGGACGACGCAACGAGCGGCAGGAGGACGAGTTTGTCGTGCCGGGAGCAGTGCGGCTAAACCCGCTTCACAGGTTCCAGGAGGACATCCGCCGACAGCTGGGCGAGGTCCTCACGAGCCTGGACGCAACCGGTAGGCGGGGCAAGGCGATGGTGGAGTTGCCCACCGGCGCCGGCAAGACGCGTGTGGCCTGCGAGACGGTCTTGCGCCTCTTCATCAGCGGCGAGCTCAGGGGGCCGGTCCTCTGGATCGCTCAGTCACAGGAACTGTGCGAGCAGGCCGTGCAGACCTGGAGTTACATCTGGCGCGGACTCGGTGATGAGCGTCCGCTGACCGTCGGGCGGCTCTGGGACTCGAGGGTGGTCCACGAGCCGGACACCGAATTCAGTGTCATCGTCGCCACGGACGCACAGTTGCTCCAGGTCCTCGAGAACCCTGAGTACGCGTGGCTCCAAAGTCCCGCCGCTGTGATCGTGGACGAGGGGCACCGCGCGGGGGAGTCGCGGATGTACACGCGGCTGTTCGAGTGGCTCGGGGTCGCCGGTCGCCAGTGGGAGCGCCCGTTGGTGGGTCTTTCGGCTACGCCGTTCAAGAGCGGCTCGAGCGGGACCAAATCGCTCGTCGCTCGCTTCGGCAACAAGAGGTTGACTGCCTTCGACGGCAACCCTTACCCACAGCTGGCCAGCCTGGGAATCCTGGCCCGCGTCGAGCATCAGGTGCTCGACGGTGTGCAGGTGACGCTCGAACCGGATGAACTTCGTGAGGCGCGGAGCCAGCGTCGCGTCAGCTCCACGGTGCTCGACCGGATCGGGCAGGACCAGCAGCGTATGGCCGTCCTGGTGGATCACATCATGAGCCAAGACGAGTCCTGGCCCATTTTGGTCTTCACACCCAGCGTGCTCTCGGCTCAGGTGCTGGCAGCGACATTGCGCTATCGGGGGCGGGCGGCAGCGGCCGTCAGCGGGCAGACCGGTCGCCAGGAGCGGCGCGACCACATCGAGAACTTCAAGCAGGGAAAGGTGCGGGTTCTGACCAACTGCGACCTGCTCATCCAGGGCTTCGATGCACCCGGTGTACGGGCTTTGTACATCGCGCGTCCCACATTCAGTCCCAGCGCATACATCCAGATGGCCGGCCGTGGCCTTCGAGGCCCTGAGAACGGCGGCAAGCCCGAGTGCCTCATCGTCGATATGGCGGACAAGTTCGGTGAGGTCGATGACTTGCTCGGATATCGCGAGTACGAGCACGAGTGGCGTGAGGGCGGCGAGTGATCCTCGTCCCGGACCTGGCCACGATCGAGAAGACGGCTACCAGTGATGCTGAACGGCGCCTGGCCCGGCTACTTCGAGACGTGGACGGTGACAACGACGCCGTCGCCTTCCACTCGGTGAAACTTCGTTCCCACGAGTACAAGCAGCAGGCGGAAGCCGACTTCGTCCTCCTGTGGCGGGGTGTGGTCATCGTCGTCGAGGTCAAGGGCGGCGGCGTCCGTAAGCACGAGGGTGTCTGGTATTCGGTGGACAGGCGGGGCGACTGGCACCGGTTACGGAGCTCCCCGATGGACCAGGCCCGCACTGCCGCCTTCGCGTTGCGGGACATCCTCAAGGAGGAGGGTGTCGGGTGGTTCCCGCACGAAGCAGTCGTTGTGACGCCGGACATCGAACGGCCGCAGAACTCGGTCGAGTGGTCCTCCACGCACTGGTGGGCCAAGGACGAGATGACGGTCGCGGGCGTCCGCGCATGCCTCGATGCCGTCGCGGAGGCAGCTCGGAAGCCGTCGCACTCGACCCGGGCCGCAAGGATCTCCGACCTCCGCGTGCGGCTCTTCGGCGAGTTCACTCGCCTGCCGGTGCTCGACGCGCAGCGCGGCGCCGTCCTCGAGGAGCAGAGCCGTGCGACCGAGGGGCAGTGCAAGGTCTTGGCAGCCCTCGCCCGTAGTCCACGGCTGCTTGTTCAGGGAGGCGCGGGCACCGGAAAATCCTTGGTCCTCGCGGAGGCCGCGAAGCAGGAGGCGGATCAGGGTCGCCGGGTACTCGTGACCTTCCGCTCACCCCACTTGAGTCAGTTCTTCGAGACGCACCTGAGTGACCGACGCGTCGACGTCGTCCCGTTCGAGGCGCTGCCGAGCGACAGGCGATGGGACGTGGTCCTGGTGGACGAGGCGCAAGATCTGATGAACGCGCCGGACGTGGACCGCCTCGACACCGTGCTGGAGGGTGGTCGCGCCGGTGGCCGCTGGCGCATGTTCCTCGATCACAACAACCAGGCCCATGTGGATGGCACGTTCGACCGTGACGTCCACGCACTCGTGGGCGCAGAGGCCGTTCCTGTCGACCTCGACACGAACGTACGGAACACGCGCGCCATGGTGCACGTGGTGCAGACCTACCTAGGGGCCGACGTCGGCGACCCGGGCATCGTCCACGGAGAGCGAGTCGTCTGGCACGAAGTGCCCGGCGACACGAACTTCACCGATGCCGAGGCCCTGGCCGAGCAACTCGTCAGCGACGGTGCTCGCCGCGGCAACGTGCTGATCATCCGGGTGGCGTCTGATGAGACACCTACCCGTAGCCCGCGCGGCTTCGCCACAACTTCGCCCCGCTTTGTGAAAGGCCTGGAAGCCGACCACGTGGTGGTCTGCGACCTCCCGGGCAAGTTCGACGACATCGGTACGGCCGGCTTCTACGTGGCCGTGACACGCGCCCGCGTCTCACTTCACCTCGTCTGCTCGCCGGCGGACAAGGAGCGACTCAAGCGCCTGCTGAAGGGACTCAAGTGACGCTCACCCCGGCTCAGCACAAAGTCCTCGAGCACCTGCGAGCCAGCTGGATCGGCCCGGACGGTGGCCCGACGGAGTGCGTGACGAACCTGCCCAACAGGCAGTACGCGGTGGGCATGCTCTTCCCGGCTGATGCGACGGCCGAGGCAGACGCCACCGCTGGTGGCGCAGACCCCGACGTGCTGGCCGATGTCCTCCCGGGCGAGCTGGAGGAGCCAGACGCAGGCGTGCCGCTGGCGGAGGATTGGAGGCCCTCGTCGGTTGCCGTCTCTTTCCTGACGGACACGGCCTCGGTTCAGGTCAGCTTCTCCGGTGGCACCTACGCCTTGCTTGACGACGACGGGCCTCGGCGGTGGCAGCGGCGGCCCTTCGCCTTCGAAAGCCTGACGGTGTCGCGTGCAGCACCCAAGCGCGACGTCATGGCGGGTGACGTGCCCGTGGAAGTAGGTTCCCGCTGGCGGAACTTCGCCGGCGGCAGATATCTGGTGACCGTGCACGCTCGTGTACTGGCGAAGTCGACGGGCGACGATCGCCTCGACATCCCTTCGATGGTGTTCCAGGTGGCCCTTGCGGTCAGGCCGGCAGATGGCGGACGGATCCACGAGTACGACACTCTGCGGGGTCTGGATCTGGACGCCGAGGCGCGTGAGATCCGCCTCCGGTACCGGGCGCGCAAGGTGTTCGCCGTCGGACATGGCATGGCGGCCGACTGGCTGGTGCAGGACGGCGTCTGTTCCGGCGTCTCATTGGATCCCGTGCCCTCCTTCATCGTCCCGGCGGTCGAGACCACCGGATTCCGGGCCGGCACTGCGGAGGCGCAAGCACTGGAACTGGCGCACCTGGCGATGATCGATTGCCGGCCGGAACAGGTACTGCCGAGCCTGGAAGCCTTCGTTGGGGCCTTCGAGATCTGGGTGCGGCAACAGGAGGGTCGCGTCGCGGGCTTCGAGCGATCGGCCGCCACCGCACACGCGATCGTCGAGCGTTGTCGCACGTCTGCTGAGCGCATGCGGGCGGGCGTCGACCTCCTGCGTGAAGAGCCGGAAGTCCGCACAGCCTTCGCACTCGGCATGACTGCCATGCGGCTGCAAATGCGCCAGGCCCCCGTCGCACGCGGAGATCGGCAGAAGCCGGGGACGGAGCCACAATGGCGCCCTTTCCAACTCGGGTTCCTGCTCGTCGCGCTGGCCTCGACGCTCGACGAGCGGCACGTCGATCGCGAGCTCGTCGACCTCATCTGGTTTCCGACGGGTGGCGGAAAGACAGAGGCTTACCTCGCCTTGGCCGCGGTCGAAATCTTCCGCCGTCGCCTGGCGGACGGCGCCAAGGGCGGCGGTACAGCTGTACTGACGAGGTACACCCTTCGGCTCCTCACTGCGCAGCAGTTCCAGCGAGCCTCCTCGCTCGTGTGTGCCATGGAGCTGATGAGACGGCAGGGCCAGCACGGCGACGACCGTGTTCGAGGCATGAGCCCTTTCTCCATCGGGTTGTGGGTCGGTAACGACGTCACCCCCGGGACCAGGAGCGCGGCCAAAGGCGCGCTCGACCGACTGCGCAAGGCGGCACATCCGGAGCAGGCGAACCAGTTCCAGGTCGAGGCGTGCCCGTGGTGCGGAACCGCGCAGGTGCCGCGGCAGAAGTCCCTCGACCCGCGGGCGTACGGCTTCCGACTCGACGGAAAGGACCTGGTGATCCACTGCACCAACGTGCACTGCGAGTTCCACGAGGAGCTGCCGGTCCAAGTCGTCGATGAGGTGCTCTACGAGCAGCCGCCCACCATCCTCCTCGCGACCGTTGACAAGTTCGCGCGTCTGCAGTTCAAACCCGAAGCGGGCCGGCTGCTGGGCATCGGCACGACCTTCAGGCAGCCCTCGCTCGTCATCCAGGACGAGCTCCATCTTCTGTCGGGGCCACTCGGCACGACGGTCGCCGTCTTCGACGCGGTCATACAGGTTCTGCTCGGGCGATCCGGTGGTCGCCCCAAGATCGTCGCCTCCACCGCCACCATCCGCGCAGCCGCCGAACAAGTGCGCGGGCTGTACGGACGACAGGTCGCGCTCTATCCGCCTGCCGGGTTGGACGAGGACCGTACGTTCTTCTCCCGACCGGTAGAGAGTGGCGAGGGACGCCTCTACGTGGGTCTGATGCCGCAGTCAGTCTCACAGGCTTCGGCCGTCGTGGCAGCGGCTACGCCCTTGCTCGAGGTTCCCCAGGTCCTGAAGGTGGCATCGCCGGAAACGCCGCGCGACGCCTATTGGACTGCGGTGATGTACCACAACAGTCTGCGTGAGCTCGGCCGCACGGGGACGCTGGTCGTGGACGACGTGAACGGGAGGCTCGAGCCTCGTTCCGAACGCCTCTCACTGGACCTCCGCCGTGTCCGAGCTGACCGTGTTCTCGAGCTGACCAGTCGTCGTGGACCTGAGGAGCTGCCCAACGACTTGCGGGAACTCGGCCGCAGTGTGGATGAGACGGATCAGGCGGTCGACGTCGTGCTGTCGTCGAACATGCTGTCGGTCGGCATCGACGTGCCTCGACTGGCACTGATGCTCATGGTGGGTCAGCCGAAGACGACAGCCGAGTACATCCAGGCGACGAGCCGTGTCGGTCGGGGCGACACACGCGGTGTGGTCGCAACGCTCTTCAGGTCCAACCGTGCCCGCGACAGGTCGCACTTCGAGACCTTCCGCGGTTATCACGACGCCCTGTACCGCGGGGTGGAACCGACCAGCGTCACTCCATGGTCGCTGGCGTCTCGGGACCGCTCGCTGGCAGGCGCCTTGGTGGCGCTGCTTCGGCAATCCATCACCGAGCTGGCGCCCAATGCTGCTGCTGCTCGATTCGACCTCGAGGATGACCATCTCAAGGCAACAGTGGTGAAGTTGCTGGACGGCCTGCTGCAGCGGGTCGACGCTGCGGATCGGGACGAGTACGAGGAGACCGAGGAGCATGCCTGGCAGCTCATGCGGGACTGGGATCGTCGGGCAGCACAAGCGCGGGAATCCGACGTGGACTTGGTCTACGACCGCCGCCCGGGCGACGACCGGGGTCTGCTGAAGAGGTTCGGCCAGACAGGCGAAGGCTGGCTGGTAGCGGACTCCATGCGTTCGGTGGACCCGAACGTCGCCATCGAGGTGCAGGAGCCTTTCGAGGAGAGGTCCAGTGGAACCGATCAAGCATGACCTGCGCCTGTCGGAGGTGATCGCGCCCTTCGGTGTGGGCGCCATCGTCGATATCCGAGGCGAGTCTCTGATGGCACCGGACACGTCCTGGTGGCACCGCCAGCATGCGCCGGAGATCCACTGCGAGCGGTTGTCCTTGCGTCTGGGCGGCGGTGAGCTGCGGCAGCCGCCGGCCCATGCGGGACGGTCGGGCAAGGACACCAGAGGGCTGACCTACTGGCGCTTTCCGGCTTGGCGCTTTTGCGAGCGCTGCCAGAAGTTGTCGCAACTGACAGGGAAGAGCAAGGGTCGCTGGAGCAACACCTGCGGCTGTGGCGGCGCGCTCGTTCCCATGCGCTACGTGGCCGTCTGCACCAAGGGCAGCCACATCCAGGACATCCCGTGGTTCATGTGGGCGCACCGGGGGGCGGACCGCGGTGTTACCGACGCTGTTCGGCATTGCCGTGCCTTCAAGGAGTTGAGCTTCGTTCGTTCTGCCAAGCAGGGTGAGGGCCTCGCCGCGCTCCGCGTCTCCTGCGCTGCCTGCAAGCGCTCCCGCCCGCTGTCGGAACTCGTCCTGAAGGACGCGCTGTCACGGGACGGCATCCGCTGTACGGGTACGCAGCCCTGGGAAGACTCCGGTCAAGCAGCGCCGTGCGATCACAAGCTGGCGGCGGCGCAACGCGGTGCGACCAGCAATTACATCGCCGAGCGCCTGTCCGCATTGGACATCCCGGAGGAGCGACCGGCATCGCTGGAACTGCTCGACAAGGTCAAGGCGCACGTGTACTTCGAGAAGGTCGTCGCCGACAACGGGGGCCCGCAGTCCGAGATGGTCGCGGGTTGGATTGCCGACGAGCTGGCCACGACGAGGGAGGTCGTCCTCGACCTCGCCGCCGGCGGAGAGCAGGTGTCGAAGGACGCTCCTCTCCTTGAGCTCAAGGACGGGGAGTGGGCGGCCTTCTTGAAGAAGCTGGACGCTGGACGAGACCGGAGCAACGGCGACTTCGTAGTGGATGGGGTCCCCGTTGAGCCTCGTCAAGAGTGGCCGGTCGGCGTCACCGACAACCTGTTGTCGATCGGTCAGGTGCGACGCGTGCGCGAGGTGCGCGCCCTGCGTCGCTTCCAACGGTGGAACACGGATGCCGACTTCATCGGACCCGATCTGGGGATGAATCGCCGGCGCCGACCGGTCTACCCGGCGGTGGAGATGTTCGGGGAAGGAATCTTTCTGCGTTTCGACGAGACGCGGCTGCAGGACTGGGAGCAGCAGGATGCCGTCGTCGCCCGCGCCGACATCCTCCGCCGGCGTCGAGAGGCGTCGCCGTGGGCCCAGCGGCTCGACACGCCCGAGCCGCGCTTCATCGCCCTGCACACCATCGCACATCTGCTGATCCGACGGCTCGCCTTCGCCAGCGGATACTCGTCCGCGTCACTACAGGAGCGGATTTACGCGCAGACGGACCGTCCCGACCGCACGGCCGGCATTCTCATCTACACCGCGGCGGGCGACGCTCAGGGCACTCTCGGCGGCCTCGTGAGGCTCGGTACCCCCGCGGCCTTGATTCCGTTGCTTGCAGCTGCCCTCGCCGATGCTGACGTCTGCTCCAACGACCCCGTCTGCATCGAAAGTGATCGGCAAGGCAGCGGCCAGCTCAACCTGTCCGCCTGCCACGGCTGCACCCTTATCAGCGAAACTTCGTGCGAGACGTCGAACCGCTTGCTCGACCGACAGCTCGTCCTCGGCGGTGGGCATGTCACGGGACTGCTGGAAGCTGTTCTGACGGAACTCCGAGGTGCGTGACCGACGTTGGCTGCGACGACAACGCCGAGCCGGCGTACGTGATTGAGCGCCTTGGGGAGTTCCCGCTGCAGCTTGCGGGCGGGGGTTGGGGCCGCCTGACAACGAGGGCACGGATCCTCAGTGCCTCCGGTCACCTCAGCTGTCATTCGAAGCGCCGAACATGTGGTGCGCATGCCGGCCGCTGAACCACCGTCCCGTCTTCGTGGATCGTCGGTAGATCCCGAGGAACCCCACCGGCTTCACCGTGACGTGCACTCGCCACGAGCGTCCGTCCGTTCGTATCGGCAACTCGGCGCCGAGCCGCGCCAACGTTGCGTACCAACCGCAGTAGGTGTCGAGCACCAGATGGGCGTCCCGCTGCGCCCCTGTGGGGGAGTCGTGTACGAGCCGATCGAGTTGGGGCCTGTGCTCAATGAACCCGCTTCCCAGTAGATGGTCCAGAACGTGTCCGAGATGGTGCGAATCGCCGGCAGCGGGCATGGTGCCCCACTCAGGCCGACGTCTGACTGGCGAACCAATCGGCCTGCTGGAGAGCTTGTCCCCGGTGATCGCATGAATTTGCACGTTGACGTTGTGCGGATAGGTGGAAGCTTCCATCCACGCCGTCAGTGCCAGCGCATCCTCCCCCCACCACCGGTCCAGAACCATCAGCGGTGCGGTGTCGGTCGGCCGCCCGGCGGCCAGCCACCGCTGCACCCCGAGGTCAGGTCTTACCCAACCGAGCACTCCCCACGTGAGCGTCGTCAACGGCGCCCAGTAGGCGATTGGGTCCGCAGCAGAGACATCCGCCGTGTGTCGAGACCACGGGGCGGGGGGAGGTGACCAGGGACCACGGGGATCGTTCAGCGCCCGCACCAGCGTCGGCAGCGCCCATGTCCAGGGGCCACTGTCGCCGATCAGCTCCGACGAGATGGGATCGCGCTCAATAGCATTAGTGCTCATTGCAGCTCCGTTCAAGTCTTGGTCGAGCGGCCGCGCGCAGCTCCTCGACCGTTCGCCGCAAGCCTCGGTGATCGACGCGCGGGGCAGCTGCTCAACCGCCACCGCCGCGACGCTCCCGTAGTACCAGAGCAGCTCCCCACGCGACGCGTTGAACACGGACCAGAGAAATCAGCCCGTACCGCCGTATGTCTGCCGCGATGCACAACCCGTTGCGCGTCTTGTCCGTCGCCGTCACCAGCAGTGCATGGAGCGGCTTGGTCACCAGCTCGGCGACGTACGCCTCTTTCCGCTCCCGCCATGTCCCGCTGCGGTTTGCCGGCCCCATCGACCCCGTCCGAGCAGGCCTGCAAGATGTCAGCTACGCGCCCTCGGACTCCCGTCGGCAGCTTCTCGACGCCGTCCAGGTCCTTGCTGCGCAGACGGGACAGGTGAACACGGGCATGGAGCTCTCCTTCGTTCAGCATGTGTGCGCATCAGTGGTCACAGGCAGCCCACCGCCACCGCCTGTCCCCGATGGGCGGACGTCGAGCCGAACCAGTCCGTACCGTGGTGGAAACCGACCACGGAAGGACGGCACCGTGCCCAAGCACCTGCTCGACGAGACGGCGGAGTTCGTCATGCCCCGCCCCGCCCGGCACGCGGCCGAGGACGACCAGCCCCTCGAGCCCACCCAGCGGTTCGACCCCGGGTTTCGCGAGTCCCGGCCGACCCCGCCCGTCCCCGGGGCGTCAACTCCCCGCTGAGGCCAGCCGCCGCAGGGCGGCGGTGAAGCTGTCGTTCCACAGGCCGAGGTGCGGCCAGCGCTCGGCGACGTGCGCCGTCGCCTCCTCGACCGACATCCCCTTCTCGCGCACCAGCCAGCCGCGCAGCACCAGCCCGGTGCGCGACGCGCCGCCGTGGCAGTGCACGAGGATGCGGTGCCCCTCGGCGTGCAGCGCGGCCATGTCGTCGAGGACGTCGGCGAGCATGCCGTCGAGGTCGGCGTTGTGCTCGTTGTCGGCGATGTAGGCCATGCGGTGCACGCCGTGCGGGAACGGCTCGCCGAGCCTGCACAGCGAGATGACGGCGAAGTCCTCATCGCTGTAGCGGGCGCCGTCCAGGTTGCCCGCCCAGATGCCGGGCAGTACCTCGGTCGGTCCGATCCGCGGGATGACCCCCGGGTCGTAGTTCTGCTGCACGCCGGAGTCGAGCGCGGCCGCCAGCTGCTGCAGATCGGCCAGCCGCCAGACCCGGTCGCCGTGCCCGGGCACCCGGCCGTGCACCACCGACGCCCACCGGCTCGGGATGCCGCCCATCCCGTACACCGCGCCGGCCAGCCCACCGGCGACGCAGGCGACGGTGTCGGTGTCGCCGCCCAGGTCGATGACCAAGCGCAGCACCTCGGCGAAGTCCCGGCCGTTCCGCAGCGCCCACACCGCCTGGCCCAGCGTCGGCCAGACCGCACCGTTGCGTTCGGTCGCCTGCTCGGGCGTCCAGTCGGGCGCCAGCACGGTGGCCCAGCGGTCGCGGTGCTCGTCGGCCACGAGTTCGAGCGCGGCCGGGATCGCGGCCAGCGGGTCGCCGCCATCCAGCGCCACCCGCATCAGCTCGTGGAAGACGGCGCAGCCCTCGCCGGCCGACGGGTCGCCGTGGGTGAGTGCCGAGATGCGGCGGGCGGCGTCGACGGTGGCCGCGGTGCCGTGCTGGGCGAAGTGGATGGCAGCGGGCGTCGTCCGCATCAGGGAGCCGTTGCCGGCAGCGTGCCCGGAACGGGCGAAGTGCTCGGCAGCGGCGACGTCCCACGGGCGGCCTGAGCCGAGGACGGCGCGGGTCTGGTTGCCGATGTCGGGCGGGTTGGCCTGTGCCCAGGTGCGGAACCGGTCGAAGACGTCGGCCTCGTCGAGGCCGCCGCGGTCGACCAGCGACGTCGCGACGAGCAGTGCCATCTGGGTGTCGTCGGTGAACTCGCCCGGCTCCCAGCCCAGCGCGCCGCCGCCGCACATCTCGGTCTTCGCGCCGCGCGCCGGCGCCGGAAAGCGGGCGGTGAACTGCCCGGCCGGGCCGAACTCGAACGGAGCGCCGAGCGCGTCGCCGACGGCCGAGCCGACGAGCGCGCCGGCGACGCGGGAGGAGCGGTGCATGCGCAGGGTCATCGACGGTCCTTAGATGGTGTGAGACGTGGGGTGGGGTCGAGAGTCGGTCGCAGGCCGAGGTCGTCAAGGCGGACGAACTCGGTTCCTGCGAGTCGGCGGAGCGCCGCGGCGGCATCGGGTCGGATTTCGGAGCCGACCAGCATGCCCAGTGGTCGCTTCCTGCGTGAGTCCAGCGCCCACACCTCTTGGAGATAACCCCGCAGCTGGTCGACAGCCTGCTGGCGCACAGGTCCACGCTTGAGCTCGACGACCAGCAGCCGGCCCGAAGTCGTCCGGTAGATGAGATCGGGGATGCGGCCGCTAGGCAGGTGTCTCTGCTGCTGGACCAATCTCAAGCCCCGGTAGCCGACGCGCGCGAACCGGTCCGGTTCGCGGATGAGATACCGCTCGATCTCCTTCTCAATCCGATATTCGAGAATGCCCGCCCGCATCAGCTCTCGTAGGCGCTCCGGCTGAAGGCCAGCCGTTGCGACGAGGTGTTGCCAGGTCTCCGAGGGAATCGGGTGGACGGCTCCACGGAGGTCGATTCGAAGAGCTGTCCAATCGTTGAGGGCAGCGTCGGCGCGGAGCGCCGGGAGTCCCAGCGGACGGGGGAAACGCGATAGGAGCTCGTATTCGCACGCGAAGCCGCGAGCCTTGGGCAGGTCGTCGTCCGGCTCGAGCGGTCGAGCGTCTGAGACGGCTCCTACGAGATAGGCGATGTGCTTGTGTGGCGCAGCTCGGTAGACGAGGGCGAAATCGCCTGCTCGCGTGTTCCGGTCGCAGGTCCACCATCCGCGATCCCCGGGCTCTCGCACCGCCGCGTCCTCGGGCTCGGAGACGACCCACAGCCACGAGCGCTGCGTGTGCAACACCGGCGTCGGGGGTGCATGCACCTCGGCTGGCTGAGCTCGCCAGCCTGGCACTACGCGGCTGGCCAGCGTGAGTGCTCGGCGAACGGTGTTCACCTCAGGCCTCCTGGGCAACGGCGGTCAGGTGGACGGTGCGGTCGGACCAGCGGACGGCGTCCACTCTGGTGTGGGTGCCGCTGCGGTGCCGGGAGCCGAGCCCGGCGGGTCCGGCGGCAGCCAGCCGGGTGCGCTCGACCCGCTCGGCGAAGCCACGGGCCAGCGCGGCCGGCGTGCGGACGGCGGGGCGGCCGAGCGCGTCCATCGTGGCGGCGTGCAGCAGCGCCGGCCAGTGTGCGGCCAGTGACCGGGAGCTGTCGAACAGCTCCAGCCAGGCCGGCTTCCCGGCGATGCCGACGAGCAGGCCGCGCTGCCCGGCCAGCGGGCGCAGGCTGCGGGTGAGGTCGCGTGCCGTCGTCTCGGTGCGGTCGAGGCGGTCGGCCAGCGAGCCGGTGGGGGAGGAGCCGGCGACGGCGTCGTAGCCGCGCACCCGCTCCCACACGGCGGACTGCGCGCGCTCGCCGCCGTCCATCGCCGGGAGGACGGCGTGCGGCACGCGCCGCGCCCGGCGGACGTGCTCCGCCGATCCGCCCCAGCGGCCCTCCTCCACGCAGAACACCGGCTGCACGCTCGGCCGGTTCGGGGCCAGCAGTGTCGTGGCGGCCAGCGCCCGGGTCTGCCAACCGCCCTCGAGCAGCTCGCCGGCGAGGAGGAGGACCGGGCGGTCGCCGCGGACGGTGACGACCAGCTCCTCGACCACGGGGAACCCGGCACGCTCGGCGACGTCGACGGGCGCGGCCGCCCCGGTGACGTAGTTCCGCGAGGACGACGGGGCGTCGGTCCAGACCGGGAAGACCGTCAGCGGGCCGCGGTGCGTGCCCTGCCCTATGTGGAGTCGTACGTCGAGACCGTTCATGAGGACCACCCCTGTCGAGTTAGCGCACCGATGCGCAAACAAGGGATAACGCATGGCTGCGCTAACGTCAAGCTCATGTACCGCGACTCGTCCGGCAAGACGCTGGACCAGTACCCGCAGCCGTCCGTCGCCGTGGACACCGCCGTCCTGACCGTCGGCCCGAGTTCTCGCGGCTTGGAGGTCCTGCTCGTTCGGCGTCAGGGCGATGAAGAGGCGGGGGAGTGGGCGCTGCCCGGCACCTTCGTCCACTACCGCGAGCGGTTGGCCGCCGCCGTCGGCCGCTCGCTCCGGGACAAGGTGGGGTTGCCGGACGACGTGCCGACGGAGCAACTCCACGTCTTCGACGATCCTGACCGCGACCGACGGGGATGGGTCATGTCGGTGGCTCATGTCGTCGGCCTGCCGTGGCGGGTGGTCGAGCCGGTCATGGTCGCGCGGCCTGACGACGTCTGCCTGCGCCCGGTCGACGAGGTGCGTGGCCTGCCGTTCGGCCACGACGACATCGTGCGGCGGGCGGCGCAGTGGATGCGGACGGCGTACGCAGAGCGTCCGGACCCCTTCGGGCTGATCGACGAGCCGTTCACGATGCGTGACCTGTTCCGGCTGCACGAGGCCGTCGCCGGTCTCGACTACTCCGTCGACACCTTCCGCCGGGTGATGAAGAACGAGGTCGTCAAGACGTCGGAGCGATCAGCCGGACGGGTCGGCAAGCCGGCCCAGCTGTACCGGCGACGACGAGCCGACTGATCCCCCTTCCGGAGTGAGCCGGTGTCGGAACCGCGGTCTTGTCGGCAGGCTGTGAGAACGTCCCCGCTCCACGCCGAACCGACACGGGGGTGTCATGACCGATTCACTCTGGGCGCGCGTCGAGCCGCTGGTCACCCAGCTCAACGACAGCCCGCTGTACCGCACGTCGCAGGCGGGCATGGAGCTGTGGCACAGCAACGTGCTCGGATGGGTGTTCCGGTCCTACCCCGAGGCGGCCGGTCCTCTCGCCGACGAGTTGGGCGCGCCGCACGCCGAGGCGTACGACGTCCGGCGGGAGTGGCGGAAGCTGGACTTCGCGGCCGTGCTGGACGACGGCTCCGGCGTCGTGCTGGAGAACAAGGTCGGTTCGCTTCCCGACACCACGCAGCTGCGCGGCTACCACGAGGACCTCACGGAGCACGCACCGGCGATCGCGGAGAACGCCTCCTTCGTTCTGCTGAGCCTCATGCCGCCGGTCGAGGAGCTGCCGGCGCCGTGGCGCCGGATCGGCTACGACACGGTGTCCCGTGCGATGGGTGAGGTGGCCGCGCGCCTGCCGGCCGGCTTCGACGCCAGCTTCACGACCCAGTACACCGGCCTCACACGGTCGCTGGCAGCCCTGGGGGAGGCCGTCTCGTCCAGCGTGCACCCGAGCGAGCCTTACTTCCTCGACGGGGCGACCGATCAGCGGCTGCGCGCCGTCGGGTTTCGAGACCTGTTGCTCAAGCTCCGCAACGTCGATCTCGTCCAGTCGATCCGCAAGCGGGTCGAGGAGGCGCCATCCGGTGACTTCGAGACCTACTGGTCGCGTCAGGAGCCCACGGCCTCGTACTACTCGGCGGTGCAGGAGGTCCCCGGCCTGGGGCCGGTACGTCTGGGTTGGCAGATGCAGGGGCGCTCCTTGCGTCTAGTTGCGTTGCTGCAAGCAGCCGAGCTCTCCGGCCCCGGTGCCGCTCTGGTCAAGGCGAGAGAAGCGGCAGCGGACGCCTACCTCACCGCTTGGCTGGCGCCTGAGCACCTCGACCGGGTGCTCCCCGGCAGGATCACGCCCTACTCAGGGAAGAAGACCTACAACCACTTCGCCCCGAACTTCATCTATCGCTACTCAACGGTGAGCCAGGACGTCACGCCGGCCGAGCTGGTTCCGGCTCTTGCCGAGCTGACACGGCTGGCTGATGCCTTCCTGGCTCAGCTCGCGGGCGACCAGGACTGACGGCATGCAGCTCATCGACGGTCACCCCGTCCTCAGCCCCACCGACCTGACCCGCCACCAGGAGTGCACCCACCTCACCTGGCTCGACCTGCAGGTGGCGCGGGCGAGGCTCGCCGCGCCCGCCGACGGGCCGAGCGAGGAGCTCGAGCTGATCTTCCAGCTCGGCGACGCACACGAGAAGCGGCACCTGGCGCGCCTGCAGCAAGAAGGCAAGACGGTCCACACCGTCGCCACCCGATTCGACGGCGCGGGGCGTCGACAGGCTGAGGCCGAGACGGTCCGGGCGATGCAGCAGGGCTTCCACGTCGTCTTCCAGGGCACCTTCTTCGACGGGGTCTGGGGCGGGCAGGCGGATTTCCTCCTGCGTGTGGAGCGGCCATCGGCTCTCGGCAGGTGGTCCTACGAGATCGCCGACACGAAGCTCGCTCGCAAGATGAAGGTCGCTGCGCTGCTGCAGATGGCCACCTACGCCGAGCGGTTGGAGAAGCTGCAGGGGATCCCGCCGGAGCTCATCCACGTCGTCACGGGCGACGAGGTCTCCCGGCCGTGGCGGCTCTCCGACGTCGCTGCCTATGCCCGGCGCGCCCGCCACCGGCTGGAGACCTTCGTCGCGGCGCCGCCGCGCACCGATCCGGTGACGATCGGCCACTGCACGCAGTGCCGGTGGGTGCAGCGGTGCGACGACGAGCTGCGCCGCGGCGATGACCTCAGCCTCGTGGCCTTCATGCGACGCGACCACCGCGACGCTCTGCGCGCCGTCGGCATCAAGACACTCGAGGAGCTCGCCACCGCGACACCTGAGCAGGTGGCCGCGTCGCGCATCGGCGTCGTCGCGCGCACCCGGCTGCACGAGCAGGCCGCCGAGCAGCTCCGCGAACGCCTCACCGGAACACCCTCGCGCACCCTCCTGGCACCGGTCGCGGGGATGGGGCTGCTCCGGCTCCCCGATCCGAGCTCCGGCGACCTCTACCTGGACTTCGAGGGCGACCCGTACTTCGCCGACGGCGAGAGTCTCGAGTACCTCGCCGGCATCGGCGACACCAACGGCGCCTTCACCGCGCTCTGGGCGCACAGTCGCGACGAGGAGAGGCGCATGGTCGCCGACCTCGTCGACCTGCTCCTCGACGCGTGGCGTCGCGATCCCGCCATGCACGTCTACCACTACGCGCCGTACGAGGTCACCGCGCTCAAGCGGCTCACGGGCAAGTACGGCTTGCGTGAGGCAGAGCTCGACCAGCTGCTGCGAGCCGAGCGGTTCGTCGACCTCTATCCCGTCGTCCGTCAGTCGATGCGGATCAGCAAGGAGTCCTACTCGATCAAGAAGGTCGAGGCCTTCTACGGCCGGTCGCACACCGGGGACGTCGCCGACGCCATGTCCAGCGTCCTCGCCTACGAGCGGTGGATCACCGAGCAGGATCCGGCGATCCTCGCCGGCATCGAGGCCTACAACAAGGACGACGTCGACTCGACCCGCGAGCTGCACGAGTGGCTCGAGCAGCAGCGCGCCGAACTGGTCGCGCTGCACGGTCCGCAGCCGCGACCGGTCGTGGCGACCGACGCACCGGCGGCCACGGTGACTCCTGCGGAGGCCGTCGAACTCGACCTCGTGGCTCGGCTGCACGCCGCCGGTCACGAGCTACTCGGGGACCTGGTCCAGTGGCACCGGCGCGAGGACCGACCGGCCTGGTGGGACGTCTTCCGGTTCGAGGACCTCGAGGACGACGAGCTGCTCGAGGACGCCAGCGCGCTCGGTGGGCTGTCGGCGCCGGTGGACGCCGGGCCGGAGAAAAAAAGCCGGCTCTACCGCTACTCGTTCCCGCCGCAGGACACCAAGCTCCGCGAGGGCGGGGACGCGCTCGACGTCGACTCCCACGCGTCGGTGGGCACCGTCTTCGAGCTCGACGCCGACAGGGGAACGCTCGTCATCAAGAGCACGGCCCCGCCGCCGGTGTCCCGTGGTCTCGGTCCGGGCGGGCCCATCAACACCGAGAGCCTCCGCGCGGCGATCCGCGACACCGGCGAGGACGTGCTCGCCGGCCGTCCGTGCCTCGGGCAGGCGCTGCTGCAGCGAACGGTGCCAGCTGGCACGCGGCTGCAGCCGGGCGAGACCCCGACCGACGCGATCCTCCGTATCGGCGCGACCCTCCGCGGCGAGGTGCTCGCCATCCAGGGCCCACCCGGCAGCGGGAAGACCACCGCGGCGGCTGCGCTGATCCGCAGCCTGCTCGACGCGGGAAAGAAGGTCGGGGTCACCGCGACCTCGCACGCCGTCATCGGCAACCTGCTGAAGGCGGTCGGCCGTCCGGCGCTGCAGAAGTGCGACGCCGACCAGCACTGCGGTGCGCCGGACGTCCGCTGGTCGAGCAAGCCGTCGGACGTGGCGGCTGAGCTGATCGCTGGCACCGCGCAGCTCGTCGGAGGCACCGCGTGGCTGTGGACCCGCCCCGACCTCGCCAGCGAGGTCGACGTGCTGGTGGTCGACGAGGCAGGGCAGTTCTCGCTGGCGAACGCCGTCGCGGTGGCCAGGGCAGCGAAGGCGATCGTCCTGCTCGGCGACCCGCAGCAGCTGGCCCAGCCCACGCAGGCCGTGCACCCGGGAGAGTCCAGGGCCTCGGCCCTGGAGTACCTGCTCGACGGGCACGCCACCATCCCGCCCGACCGTGGCGTCTTCCTCGACCGCACCTACCGGATGCACCCCGAGCTGACCCGCTTCGTGTCCGCCCTGGCATATGAGGACAGGCTGCAGTCAGCCGACGGGATGAGCGGGATCCGCGTCCTCGACGGCGGAGCGGTCGCCGGCAGCGGGCTGGCGGTGCGGCTGGTTCGGCACACGCAGGCAGCCGATGCGGAGAGCGCCGAGGAAGCCGACGAGGTGGCCCGCATCTGGCGGTCGTTGCAGGGCGTCGGTTGGGTCGACAAGACCGGCGCCGTACGCCCGATCGGCGTGGAGGACGTGCTCGTCGTCGCGCCGTACAACAACCAGGTCGGCGCCATCAAGAAGCGGTTGCCCTCCGCCCGCGTCGGCACGGTCGACAAGTTCCAGGGGCAGGAAGCGCCGGTCGTCGTCTACTCGATGACGAGCACCAGCGCGGAGGACGCGCCTCGCGGCGTCTCGTTCCTCTACGACCTGAACCGGCTCAACGTGGCGGTGTCGCGCGCCAAGGCGCTCGCCGTCGTGGTCATGAGCCCGGAGTTGCTCGACGCCCCGGTTCGGACGACGCAGCAGTTGCGGCAGGTCAATGCGCTGTGCCGGCTGGTCGAGATGGCGGAGGTCGTGCCGTGATCATGTTGCCGCATGAAGACAAAGGTCTGGCGGGGCTGCTTGCTGTCGACCTGGACACCGTGCGCGACGTGCTCGGCGCCCGATGGCGGTCTGAGCCAGGGGTGACCGACGAGGGAGCGGAGCGCTGGTTCGTGCAGGGCGAACCGGCGCAAGTCGCCGTGGGCACCGACGGGCGCGAATGGTGGCTCGCCAAGCCGGGGTGGCGGTGGTCAGGGCACGCTGATTTGGTCTGGCGCGTCGAGGAGCGACGACCGTTCGATCCGACCGACCTCCTCGATCGACCGGAGGCCATCAATGCGGTGGCCGATGACATCGCCCGTCGCCGCCGGAAGGCGTTCCGGTGGTGCCTAACATGCCGTCACCTCGAGCCGCCCGAGCGCTTTCTGCGCGACGAGGGTGTGTGCATGGACTGCTCGAATGTCGTCTTCTAGATCGGTCGTTCAGCTCTCGTTGGGCTGAGGAGCTTCACATTGGTCGCCGACCCGGAGCGGTCACTCGTTGATGTCCGCTATCCCGTTGCCGTTCAGGTCGGAACCCGGCCCGAAACACTCCTCGACGGTCGCGGTTCCCTCGGAGCACCGCACTTCGAGGTCGGAGGAGACGTAGCCGTCGTCCTCCGGGTTGACGCATCCGAGGTCGTCGTCGAAATACCAACCACCAGGGCAGCCGCCTTCGGCATCGATGACTGCTTGAGCGGCAGCGGCCTCCTCGGCCGCCTGCTGTGCAGCAGCTGCCTCCGCCGCCGCCGCAGCCTGCCGGGTCAAGGCCGCATCCTCCGCGCTCTGTTGAACGTCTGCTGCTGCAACGGCCGCAGCCTCAGCGGCGGCACGCGCGGCCGCACCCGAGGCGAGGCCTTCCACGGCCTGCGGCACCTCGAGCTCGCGCTGTAGCGCGCTGGCGTAGCCCAGCTCGGACTGTGGAGCGCCGGGCGCTGTAGTGCTGTCGCAGCCCACGAGGAGCCCGGCAGCGAGTAGAGCGAAGGCAGGCAGAAGTGAACGCACGTGGGGCCCCCCGATCGCGCCACTTCCCCCGTGGACCAAGGCGCGGCGAGCATTTTGGCACGGGGGACCGCTGATTGCGAGACCCGACCGTCTCGCGTCGGTCCGACGTGGCGGACGGCACCCTCCATGGACGAGCCGACCGTCACCCCCCGCGCCCACAATCACCAGGTGCACGACGCAACCAAGTCCGCGGCCGGCCCCTGCGAGCAGGCGGGGTCCGACCCCGGCCGGTGGTGGACGCTCGCCGCCGTCTGCCTCGGCGTCTTCATGCTCCTGCTCGACGTCACGATTGTGAACGTCGCGCTTCCCGACATCGCCACCCAGCTCGACGCGTCGCTGTCGGGCCTGCAGTGGGTCATCGACGCCTACGCGCTGTCCCTGGCCGCACTGCTGCTCACCGCCGGGTCGCTGGCCGACCTGTTCGGGCGCAAGCGGGTCTTCGTCATCGGCCTGGTGCTGTTCACCATCGGCTCGCTGGCCTGTGGCCTCGCGCAGGACACGCTCTTCCTCTGCCTCGCCCGCGCCTTCCAGGGCATCGGCGGCGCCGCCATGTTCGCCACCGCCCTCGCGCTGCTGTCGGCGGCGTTCGTCGGCCGGGAGCGTGGCGTCGCCTTCGGCGCCTTCGGTGCGACGACGGGCGCCGCGGTCGCCATCGGTCCGGTGCTCGGCGGCGTGCTCACCAGCGGGCTGTCGTGGCGCTGGATCTTCTTCGTCAACATCCCGATCTGCGTCGTCGCCGTCGTCGTGACGCTGCTCAAGGTCCGCGAGTCCCGCGACCCGCGTGCCGGCCGGCCCGACTGGATCGGCTTCGTCACCTTCAGCGCCGCGCTCGCCGCACTGGTCTACGGCCTCATCGAGGCCGGGCAGAAGAGCTGGGGCGACACCTGGGTGGTCGCGTCGCTGATCGCCGCCGCGGTGCTGCTTGTCGCCTTCGTCGTCAGCCAGCTGGTGCAGAAGCAGCCGATGTTCGACCTGGGCCTGCTCCGCAAGCCGACCTTCACCGGCGGGCTGATCGCCGCCTTCGGCGTCTCGGCGTCGGTGTTCTCGCTGCTGACCTACCTGGTCATCTACGTGCAGAACGTGCTCGGGTACAGCGCCGTCGGCACCGGCGTCCGGTTCCTGTTCCTCTCCGGCGCCTCGTTCATCGCCGCCGCGATCGCCGGCCGGCTCACCAACACGGTGCCCGCCCGCTGGCTGATCGGCCCGGGCTTCCTCGTGCTCGGCGTGGGGCTGCTCCTGCTCCACGGCATCGAGGTCGACTCCGCCTGGACCCACCTCGTCCCCGGCCTGATCGTCTGCGGGATCGGAGTCGGGCTGATCAACACGCCGCTGGCCTCGACCGCCGTGGGCGTCGTCGAGCCGCGGCGCTCCGGCATGGCGTCGGGCGTCAACTCGACGTTCCGCCAGGTCGGCGTCGCCACCGGCATCGCCGCGCTCGGCTCGATCTTCAGCCACCAGGTCGCCGATGCCGTCCGTGCCGGGCTCTCCGGCCAGGTGCCGAGCGAGGCGCTCGGCGGCCTGACGGCGGCCCTGTCCAACGGGCAGGTGCGGGCGGCGGCCGAGGCGGCACAGGCCAACGCCGCCCAGCAGGGCGGCGAGCAGGCCGGCGCGGCCGCCTACGGGCTGATCGACTCGGTCGGCACGCAGGCCGTCGTCGACGCGCTGAACCACGTCACGCTCATCGCGATGGTGATCGCGTTCGCCGCCGCGGCGTTCTGCCTGGTGCTCATTCGGCAGAAGGACTTCGTGCAGCAGGGCGGTCCGCCGGCGGCGCAGGAGCGGGCGCCGGAGGCTGCTGGGGCGCGCTGACAGCCGGGGGGACGACGGTGTGCGTGGGGCTGATCGCCTCGTGCCGCAGCGTCCCGTGACCGTGCCGCGCCCGTAACGTCCCGCGGGTCGTCGGCGTAGGACACGGGGAGTGCCGGTGAGCGTGAAGCAGTGGATCGTCGGCGGCATCGCCGCGGTCGTGGCCGTCATCGGCCTGGTCATGGGCTTCCAGCCGCGGACCCTCGATCGGGCGGGCACGAGCACCGTGGGCGTGCAGTGCGGTTCCCCGTTCGCCCCCGATGGGTCGCCGAGCGGCACCGACACGACGCAGGTCTGGGCCGACGTCCTCGGCTACCAGAACAACGGGCGCCTCTCCGACCCGCCGCACGTGCTCGCCGGCTACTGCGAGATGTTCCTGGACGACGACCGGGCCGCAGCTCTCCTCGTCACCGGCCTCGGCATCATCGGCCTGCTCGTCGTGGCGGGGCGTGTGGTGATGGCCCGACGCCGCCGGCGGTTCGAGGACGAGGCGGCCTGGCGGGCGCAGGGCTGGATGCCCGCCTCCGAGGTGGCGTCCCCGCCGGCCGGATGGGTCTGGCCGCACGCGCTCGAGGACGACACCCAGCCGCTCGGCACGCTGCGGTGAGCGCCGGGTGGATCCCGGATCCCCGCTCCCGTCGGTCCCGGCTGCGATGCTCCGCGACACCACTCCAGCGAGCCACGGGGGCAACGCCATGACGACGTCCACGGTCCGCGGATGACGGCGCGCGTCTTCCCGGCCGAACCGGTCTTCGAGTCGCACGCCGAGCGGCAGTTCGCCGACGCCCTGCGCGACCAGCTCCCCGACGACGCCGTCATGGTGTGCGGGCAGCGGTTCACCACCCGCCGCGAGGACCGCGAGGCCGACGTCATCGTCGCCTGGCCCGGCTTCGGCATCGCCGTCATCGAGGTCAAGGGCGGCAGCGTCTCGCTGTCCGGCGCCGAGTGGCGGCAGCGCTCCGGCGACGGCTTCGACAAGCGCATCTACCCCGTCGACCAGGCCGTCGCCTGCAAGTACGCGCTGCGCGACTACCTGCGGCGGCACGGCCGCTGGCGGGCCGGCGACCCGCGGATGGTGCACCTGGTGGCCCTGCCGGCGACCACGCTGCCCGACGACTTCGCCAGCCCCGAGGCGCCCCGCTGGTCGGTGCTCGACCGCACCGACCTGCCGCGGGCGGCCGCGCTCGTCGCCGCCGCGCTGCGCCAGTGCGAGACCGATCTCGAGCCGCCCACCGCCGACGACGTCGAGGCGTTCGTCGACTGCCTGGCCGGCGTCGGCATCCCCCAGCAGGACCTGCTCGCCCAGCTCTCCGAGCGCGAGGCCGAGTGCGACCTGCTCACCCGCGACCAGGCCCGGGTGCTCGACATGCTGGAGGGCAATCCGCGGGTGGAGATCCGCGGCGGAGCCGGGGCGGGCAAGACCTGGCTGGCGCTGGAGAAGGCCCGCCGGCTCACGATGGCCGGCCAGCGGGTCGCCGTCATGTGCTACTCCCGCGGCCTGGCCGAGTTCCTCAAGCGCCGGGTCGAGACCTGGAAGCCGAAGGAACGGCCGGCCTACGTCGGCACCTTCCACTACCTCGGCATCGGCTGGGGCGTGCCGGCCGGCTCCGACGACGACAGCCCGTACTGGGAGGAGTTCCTCCCCGCCCGGATGGTCGAGCTCGCCGGCGAGCTGCCCGAGGACGAGCGGTTCGACGCGATCGTCATCGACGAGGCCCAGGACTTCGCGCAGAGCTGGTGGCCCGCCGTCGAGGCCGCGCTGCGCTCCCCGGAGCACGGCTCGCTCTACGTCTTCGCCGACGAGGGCCAGCGGGTCTTCGCCCGGCAGGGCCGGCCGACGGTCGCGCTGACGCCGATCAACCTGACCGAGAACCTGCGCAACACCAAGCAGATCGCCGGCACCTTCGGCAGCCTCACCACCACACAGATGAAGAACCGCGGCGGCAACGGCGTACCGGTGCGATTCGTGCCGTGCGCCAGCGAGGACGCCATCGGGGCCGCGGACGACGCCGCCGACGCCTTGCTGCACGACGGCTGGCCGCCGGAGTCGGTCGCGCTGCTGACCACCTACCACCGGCACCCGGTGCAGGCCGAGCGCCAGGAGGCCGGTCCGGACGCCTACTGGGCGACCTACTGGGACGACGAGGACCTGTTCTACGGCCACGTGCTCGGGTTCAAGGGGCTCGAGCGCCCGGCCGTCGTGCTCGCGATCAACGGCTTCCGCGACGAGGCCCGCGCGCGGGAGATGCTCTACGTCGGCCTGTCCCGGGCGCGCGACCTGCTGATCGTCTGCGGCGACCTGGAGCTGATCCGGCGGGTGGGTGGCGAGGCCGTGGTGCGGCGGTTGACGGGGTCAGCGGCGGAGGGGGACCGGCGATGACCGACGTCGCACCGCGCCCCAGCCTCTGGCAGCGCTTCACCCGCGGCGGCTGGTATTTCGTCGTCACCATCGGCACCGCCGGGCTGTTCTCCACGGTGCCGTTCTGGCACGCCGCCACGCGGCTCCAGCGGCCGCGGCTGCGCGGCACGGCGGTCCTGTACGCGCTCGCCGGGGCGGCGGTCGGCGTGCTGTCCAGCTTCATCACGCGCGACGCCCGGGGTGAGGCCATCGCGTCGGACCAGACGCTCAGCTCGGTCACCGGCGTGTTCGCCCTCGCCGTCATCGCCGCCGCCTGCGTCCAGCTGCGGCCGCTGCGCCGCGAGGTCTACGGCCGGCCGGGCGAGCTGCCGAGCCGCTCCGACGAGGTCCTCGCCCTGGCGATGCAGGGCCGGGAGCGGCGCGAGGCAGCCCGCGAACTCGCCACCCGCGACCCGGTCCTCGCCCGCAAACTCGGCATCGGCCGGCCCGACCTCGGCCGCGGCTACGACGACGGGGGACTGGTCGACGTCAACACCGCGCCCGCCGAGGTCATCGCCGAGGTCTGCCGCATCGACCGGGCGCAGGCCGACGCGATCGTCGCCGCCCGCGACCGCCGCGGCTCGTACTACAACGTCGGCGAGCTCGTCGTCGACGTCGCGCTCCCGCCGTACGACACGCACCAGGTGCAGGAGCGGGGGATCGTCCTCTGATCTACGCGCGCGGCGGGGTGCGGATCAGCATCTCGGCGAAGGCTCGGGCAACGGCTGCCGGATCGTCCCGCTCCGGGTCGAACCACTTGTAGACCCAGATGAGCATGCCCAGGAGGCCCTGGGCGCCGTGGCGGGGATCGACCGCGGGTACGACCCCGGCCGCTCCTGCGGCCTCCAGTGCCTCGGCGTAGATGCGGACGTAGCGCCGCTCCTTCGCGCGGATGGCCCGCTCGTAGTCCGCGGCGAGGCGGGGCCGGCTGTCGAAGAACACGGTGAACATGCCCGGTTCCCCGGTGATGATCGTGACCTGGTGGGTGATCAGCGCACGCAGCCGCTGCTCGGGGTCGGCGATGCCGGTCAGTTCCTCGAGCTGTTCCAGCGCGGTGGTGATCGCACGGTCGAACACCCGGTACAGCAGCTCGGCCTTGGATCCCACGTAGTGGTAGTGGCTGGCCTTGCGCAGACCCATCTGCTCGGCGACGGCGTCCAGCGAGCCGTTGTCGTAGCCGTCCCGGCGGAACACCTCCGCAGCGGTGGTCACGATCTCGTCCATCCGCCGGAGGTACTCGGCGGACGGTTCGGTGAGCCGGGGGCGGCCCCGCGGGCGCCGCTCCCCGGTCGATTCCGCGGGCGGCTGTTCCTGTCCGGCCATCCGTCCTCCGGTCGTCGCGCCGGGCCCGTCGTCGGGCCTCACGGGATCCTAGGTAGCCGCCGGGCCACACTCCCCACGCCCTTGACGGCGGCTGTGGCCTACATCATTCTACCGATGAGTCGGAAGAATGAGGTCGGAGGAGGACGGGTGCACGAACACGCCGCAGGAACCGTGATCCACGAGGGTCAGGAGGTCGTCTCCTCCGCCCGCCTCCGGGCGCTGGCCCGCGCCATCGGGACGCCGACCGCGGAGCAGACCGCGTCCCTCGTGTGCTTCTTCGGTCCCACGATCGGTGGTGAGGGGACGATCGTCGAGGGTCTCGGCCTCGACCTCTCCCGCGCCCTGCTGGGCGGGCTGACCTACGAATGGCGGCGCCCCTTCCGGAGCGAGGAGACCGTGACCGTCCGGGTGAGCGTCGGCGACGTCTTCAGCCGCGGGCGCAACCAGTTCGGCATCGTGGTGACCGAGTTCCTGGGGGACGGCGGCACGGAGCTCATCCAGCGCCAGTCGACCACCTTCGTCGAGAGGCAGGCCGCCTGATGAGCGTGCACCCGCCCGAGACGCTCCAGCGTGCCGAGACCGAGCAGCTCACCCGCGTCCAGATCGCCCGGTACGCCGGGGCCGTGGACGACTTCAACCCCATCCACGTCGACGAGGAGTTCGCCCGGGCCTCCGGCATGCCGTCGGTCATCGCTCACGGGCCGCTCACCGTCGCCCTCGCCCTCGACCTGGTCGTCGCCCAGCTGGGGGCCGAGGCGCTGACCGGGCTCGAGGCCCGGCTGACGGCTCCGGTCTTCCCCGGCGACCGGCTCGCTCTGGTCCCCACCGAGGACGGCGTCCAGGTCGAGAAGCAGGACGGCACCGTCGTGGCCACGTTCGTCCTCGGCCGGTCGTCGTGACGTACGAGTACCTGCTCGTCGACGACGAGCCCGGCGGGGTGCGGGTGCTGACCCTCAACCGCCCGGAGAAGTTCAACTCCTGGAACGGCCAGATGCGCCAGGAGATGCGCCAGGCCATCGAGGACGCCGCCTTCGACCGCTCGCTGCGCGTCCTGATCATCACCGGCGCCGGCGGCCGCGCCTTCTCCGCCGGCGAGGACGTCGGAGGCATGGCGGAGCTGACCGAGATCGGCACCCGCGGCTTCCGCGCCGAGGTGCGCCGGGTGCACGACGTCTTCGACACCGTCGAGGCGATGGAGATCCCGGTCATCGCCGCCATCGACGGCGTCGCCGCCGGCGGCGGTCTCGAGCTCGCGCTGTCCTGCGACTTCCGGGTCCTCACCGAGCGCTCGCGGCTGGTCATGCCGGAGGTCAAGGTCGGCCTCATCCCCGGCTCCGGCGGGTGCTCCCGGCTGGTCCGGCACGTCGGTCTGGGCAAGGCCAAGGAACTGGTCATGCTCGGGGCGTCGCTGCGGGCCCAGGAGGCCAAGGACGCCGGCCTGGCCACCACCGTCGTCCCCGACGGCGGTGCGGTCGACGGCGCCCGCGAGCTGGCCGAGCGGCTCAGCGCCTTCGCCCCGCTGGCGCTCGGGATGGCCAAGCTCGTGCTCAACACCTGTACCGACGTCGATGCCGAGACCGGCCGCCGCCTGGAGCGGCTCGGCCAGAGCGTGCTCAAGACCACCCAGGACCATGCGGAGGGTGCCGCGGCCTTCGGTGCCAAGCGCCCGCCGCAGTGGACGGGTCGCTGACCACCCGGACGAGGAGGAACCGCACCCGTGATCGAGCCACAGGGCGACGAGCGGTACTGGAACAAGCCGACGCAGACCGCGCCGCGCGAGGTGCTGGACGCGCTGCACCTGGAGAAGATCCGGCACCTGGTGGGCTGGGCCTACGAGCACTCCCCGCTGCACCGGCGCATCTACGACGACGCCGGGATCAAGCCGGCCGACATCCGCACGTGGGATGACTACCACCACCGGCTGCCGTTCACGGACAAGCCCGACTACGTGGCCGACCAGGACAGCCAGGCGTCCGGCTTCGGAGGGGTGGCCCTGGGTCGGGAGCACTGGCAGCAGTACTTCCACACCACGGGCACGACCGGCCGCTTCCTCAACGAGGTGTTCACGCCCTACGAGATGCAGAAGGCCGGCTCGCAGTACTGCTACTCGATGTGGGACCAGGGCCTGCGCCCCGGCGACTCGATGTACTTCTGCTTCAACTGGGGTCCCTGGATCGGGCTGTGGACCTTCTACTGGGGCGCCCGCAACCTGAACCTCCAGATCATGTCCGGCGGTGGCGCCGGAACCGCCGAGCGGATCAAGGACATCCTCGAGCTGCGGCCGACCGCGGTCGTGGGCACGCCGACCTACCTCATCCACCTCGCCGAGGCGGCCAGGTCCGAGGGGCTGGACCTGCGCGAGGCGGGCGTCCGGCTGCTGGGTGGCGGCGGCGAGGCGGGGCTGTCCATCCCCGCCACCCGGCGCCAGCTCGGCGAGCTCTGGGGCGTCGGTGACCGCGTCCTCGACGCCTACGGCATCGGCGAGGCGCTGTTCATCGGCCAGTCCTGCCGCGAGTGGGGCGGTGGGGTGCACGTCATCGAGGACGTCGCCCACTCCTACGTGGTCGACCCCGAGACCGGCGCGCCGCTGACCGGTCCCGACGACGTCGGCGAGCACGTCGTCACCAGCTACACCCACTTCAGCCAGCCGTTCATCAAGTACCGCACCCACGACCTGGTGCGGCTGGACCAGCAGCACGACCACGGCTGCGGCTGGACCTGGGGACACATGCCCGGCTCGGTGCTGGGCCGCGCCGACTTCATGGTCACCATCCGCGGCGTGAACGTGTACCCGACCGCGGTGGAGCAGCTGATCGGCGACGTGCCGGGCCTGACCTGCCACTACGAGCTGCACATCTCCCGGCAGGACGGCTTCGACCGGATGCAGGTCCAGGTCGAGGCGGCACCGGACGCCACGCGGGATGCCCCGGCGCTCGCCCATGCCCTGGCCGACCACCTGCGGCAGCGGATCGGCGTCCGGCTCGAGACGCAGGTGCTCGCCCCGGGGACACTGCCCCGGTACGAGCTGAAGACCAAGCACGTCTTCGACCACCGCGCTGCCGAGGAGCGCCCGTCGATCACGCTGGGGAGGCGATGACGTGGAGACCATCGACCGTGGACTCGGCGGGGACCCGCTGACCGCCGCGCCCGTCGTGGGCGACGCCGGCCAGCTGCAGAGGCTGGTCGAACTCCGGTCGCGGCTGGCCGAGGAACGCCGGCTCGCTGCCACCCCGGCGGTCGCCCGTGCTCTGGAGATGGCCGAGCAGCAACTGTTCCTCGGTCTGGGCTACTTCGGCTACTCCGACCGGCTCTTCCCCGAGGAGGACTGAGCGCGGACGCCCGCGCGGCGGCCCGGACCACCGGACGCGGCAGGGCCCGCCCCGGCTGTATCGGGGCGGGCCCTGGTCCGGGCGGGAACGGCTGTCAGGCCGTTCCCGGATCGACGACGTCCACCTCGCGGATGGCGTCGAGCACCTGCTGCACGACGCGGTAGGCCGCCTCGGGCTCGGCCAGCGGGTCGTCGGGAAGCGGGCCGTAGAGATCGCCGACCTCGCGGCCGTAGGCCGGGTCGCCCTGCGCCGTCCGGGCCATGGCGGCCTGGACCTCGATCAGGTCGCACGTCGGGAAGTCGCCGGTGAGCACCCCGCCGGCAGCCCACGTCACCTGCACCAGGCTGCCGTTACGGCTGCCCCGGACGGTGAACCGGGTGGTGGTCGAGGTGACCTGCTGACGGGGCCGGCGGGTGGACCGCCGTGCGCCGGACGGGTCGGCCATGCGCGCCGCACTCACCGCTGGACCCCGACGGCCTGCCAGACCTGCAGCAGCGCCTCGTCACCGTCGAGGTCGTCGTCCCAGCCGTAGGGCTTGGCGAAGACGAAGCACTGCGGTTCCAGGTGCGTCTCGTCGCTCGGGTCGAGGCTGGTGATGGCCACCGACTTGTCCCCGACGGCGACCAGGAAGAACTCCCGGTACTCCGACAGACGCACGTCGAACAGCATCACCCGCCGGTCCGGTCGGGTGAGCTCGACCTTCCAGGCGCCGGCGCGGGGACGGGTGCGCAGCGCGGCCGGCAGCGCCTCCTGCTCGGTCACGCCGGGCACCTCCGGGCCGCGCTCACAGATACCGGCGGTTCGCGCGGTCGTCGGGCACCTCGATGCCGAGGTCCTCGAGCATCGGCCGGGTGTCGGCGATGTACTGCTGGCGCAGTTCCTCGTTGCTCTTCTGGCGCAGTCCCCAGGTGACGTACTTCTCCGAGAAGCCGGAGTCCGACCGGCCGAACATGTCCAGGGCGGCCGGCCACCAGATCCTGATCTTCTCGTTGGCCTCGGCCAGCCCCTCGGGGGTCGAGCAGATCCGCCGCAGGTTGTTCATGCCGAAGGTGGCGTGGAAGACCTCGTCCTTGTGCAGCCGCTCCGCCACGGTGAGCAGGGGCTCGTAGGGCACGCCCTCCCAGGTCTCGCCGATGTAGCAGCCCACCCGGTCGCCCAGGCCGTTGAAGAAGGCGAGGTCGCAGAAGCTCTCGATGGGGAGGTGGAACAGGTACTGCTGGATCTCGCCGTCGACCGGCCCGTGGCCGAGGCTGCGCAGGATGCGGGAGGTGATCACCCCGTGCTCCACCTCCTGCTGCATGAGCTTCGCGTAGGTGACCTTGAGCTTCTCGTCCGGGATGTGCGTCATCCCGGCCACCCAGAGCTTGTTGAGCAGGTCGGTGTAGTGGGGATTGGTCGAGTTCTCGAGGTGGTGGGTCAGCATCCGCACCAGGAGCGTGCGGAACTCCTCCGGCATGTCCTCGTCGCCCTCGCGGTAGATCCGGCGTTCCCCTGTCGTCGCGACGCTCATGACGGCTACCTCCCTTGTCGTGACCTGCATCGCAGAGTAGGTTCTGCCGACAATTCGGTCAACCGACCGGTCGGGAGAAATATTGTCCGGCTCGGTTGGTCGAGATCTCCCCTGGCGGGCCGGTCGGGGGCGGTGGCACCTGTTCGATCAACTCCCGTAGCGGACGACGTGCGACGGAGCACGTCCGGACACCCGGAGGCATCCATGGCAGTCCCCGACCTCTCTCGCCGTCAGTTCCTGGGTGCCGCGGGGGTGGGCATCGGCGGTCTGGCCCTCACCGCGTGCTCCGGCGGAAGCCTCGGTGGCGACGACGGCGGCGACGGCGGCGGCGGTGGCGGCGGCGGTGGCGGCGGCTCGATCACCGTCGGGCTCGTCATCCCGCAGGCCGGCGTCTACACGCCGATCGGCGTGGACATGCAGAACGGCTGGCAGTTGTGGCTCGACCAGAACGACGGCCGGCTCGGCGAGTACGAGGTGGAGACCGTCACCGCGGACGAGGGGGAGGGGCCCGACACGGGCGTGCCCGCCATCCAGGGCCTGCTCTCCGATGTGGACGTCGTCGTCGGCGTGGTCAACTCGGCGACCGCCCTCGGGGTGGCCGAGCAGTTCAACGAGGCGCAGAAAGTGCTGTTGATCGGCAACGCCGGTGCCGGGCCGATCACCGGCGAGGCGACCAACCCCTACGTCTGGCGGGTGTCGTTCACGAACGCGCAGGTGGCGGCCGCGATGGGTGACCACCTGGCCGCCGAGGGCATCGGGCCGGTGTTCGTCATGGCACCCGACTACGCCGCTGGGCAGGAGGTGGTGGCGGGCTTCATCCAGGCCTACGAGGCCGGCGGCGGAACCGTGGCCGGGCAGGCGCTCACCCCCTTCGGCACGACGCAGGACTTCCAGCCGTTCCTCTCGGGCGCGCAGTCCTCGGGCGCAGCCGCGGTGTTCTGCTTCTATGCCGGCGGTGAGGCGGTCGCCTTCGTCAAGCAGTACACCGACTTCGGGCTCAAGGACACCATCCCGCTCTACGGCTCCGGGTTCCTCACGGAGGGCAGCGTGCTGGAGGGCCAGGGTGCGTCCGCGATCGGGGTGCGCACCTCGCTGCACTACTCGACGGAGATCGACAACGAGGCCAACCAGGCCTTCGTCCAGGCCTACGAAGAGGCCTACGGGGTCCTCCCGACGGTGTACGCCATGCAGGCCTACGACGCCGCCAACGTCCTCACCCGGGCCCTGGAAGCGGCCGGTGACGTGTCCGGCGAGGCGTTGACCGCCGCGCTGCAGGACCTCGGCGAGGTCGACGACAGCCCCCGCGGCCCGTGGACCTTCAACGGGCAGACCCCCGAACAGACCATCTACCTGCGGGAGGTGGCCGACGAGGGCGGCGTGCTGCTCAACACGGTGGTCTCCGAGCTGGGCGTGTTCGCGCAGCCCTGATCCGTCGCGCTCCGTCACCGGAGGCCCGCCGGTTCACCCGATCCGCCGCCGCCCTCACCCACACCGATGGTCGGAACGGTCCCGCGTGCATGCGCGGTGGTGGGCTGGGCACCGCGCGGTACAGCACCAGCACGACACGGGGGAGGACGACGGTGTCCGAGATGTACGAGCCGAACGGCGGCGAGGCCGTCCGCACCGCTCCGCTGACCTGCGGCCGCACGGGCGTCGGCCATGCGCCGAACCGGGTGCACATCCTGCTCAGCCAGACCGCGCCGGCCGAGGACTGGCTGCCCGTCGTCGTCATGGACGCCGCCGATGAGGCCGTCACCCTCGCCGTCTTCGGGGAGCTCGAGCGCTTCGCCCACCACGACGCCGACGCGGTGGCCGCCGCCGTCCGCGACGCCGGGGCGCACGGCTTCTACAACCTGCGGTTCAACCTGCTGTTCCTGAGCACCTGGCCGCGCGACGCGGAGGCGGTCTTCTCGCTGCAGCCGGCGCACCGGCCCTACGCCGGCTGCCGGTCCTGACCGCGCCGGAGCCCCGGCCGCGCGCGGCGGCCGGGGCTCCGGGCGTCGGACCCGAGGGTCAGGCGATCCGCCGCGCGGAGTTGTAGCCCGGCATGTCGTCCACGTCGACCACGGCGACCGGCTTGCCGTAGGTCGAGGAGTGCACCATCTGCCCGTTGCCGATGTAGATGCCCACGTGGCTCACCGGGGAGTAGTAGAAGACCAGGTCACCCGGCTGCAGGCTCGCCCGGTCGACCGGCGCGCCCATCGTCGACTGCATGCGCGACGAGTGCGGGAGCTCGATGCCCGCCGCCCGGTAGGCGTACTGCACCAGCCCCGAGCAGTCGTAGCTCGACGGCCCCGAGCCACCCCAGGCGTAGGGCTTGCCCTGCTGGCTGAGCGCGGCGTCGACCGCGGTCTGCGCCGCGGCGTTGGGTGCCGCGACCGGCGCGGCAGCAGCGGGAGCCGCGGCCGCAGGGGCCTCGGCGCTGGCGGAGGCCACCGCCGGGGTGAGGGCCACCCCGGCACCGGCCGCCAGGGCGATGACGGCGCCGCGCAGCGAGCGGCTGGACCGGCGGGGCAGGGACGTGCGCATGGTCGTCATGGACGACGGTTCTCCTCTGTTCCGTGCACCGCCTACCGGGTCAGCTGACGGGTTCGGGCGCGGAAGTCGCCCGGCGCCGTCCGTTCCCGGACAGCGCTTCACCCCAGTGGATCGGTGGGTCCCCGGCCCGGGCGGATGCCCGGTTCGGCGGTGTCCGGCGAGTGCGGCCAGGGTGCGGCAGCGGGTGCGGGTCTCGTCCGGACCGCGACGACGCTAGGTACCGCCCGCCGAGGTCTCCACCCGGCCGACGGCGCCGACACGCCTGCCCGACCGGGAGCGGATCCGGGCGTTGCGGAGCCGGAGTGCGCGCGCCCACCTGCCCTTTCGCGGAGGACGGCGACGGCTGCGGCCCCGACCCTTCCGAGATCGCCGCGTACCGGCGCTGCGTGACAGCCCGTAGCCACGCATGATCACCCGTGCGCGATGATTCGCCGTCCCGGTGTGCGGGCAGACTCCCTGGCAACCAACCGAGGGAGGTTCCGACCATGGGCATGCTCCGCAACCTGGCGGTCGCCGGTATCGCCAAGAAGGCCTACGACCTGGCCCGCAAGCCGGAGAACCAGGCCAAGATCAAGCAGCTGATCGCGCAGATGGGCGAGCAGAACAAGAAGCGCGGCGGCGGCGCCGGCCGCGGCCGCGGCCCGGTGCGCTGACCCGCAGCCGAACACACCACGCGACCCCCGCCCGGGCCTTCCGGGCGGGGGTCGCGTGCGTCGGGAGCCGACGTCCCTGTGAGGCGACAGGGAGTGCTGTGACCACAGGGATCCGAAATGGGGCCGTTCCGAGTCGTCTCGGTACTGGTCCGCCGATGACGACGTCGAGCGGGCCCCCGGTCCGCGCTCCGATCCACCGACGCACCGAGGAATCCCATGGTCCAGAACCTCCAGGCGCCCGCCGAGCAGCCCGCGCCCCCGCAGCCCACGAGCAAGCCCTTCTACAAGAAGGCGTGGTTCCTCGCCCTGGTCGCGATCGTCGTCATCGCCATCATCGCGACGCAGACCGGCAAGGGCGGGTCCGACGACTCCTCCGCCGGCTCGGCCTCCGGCGGCTCCAGCGAGTCGTCGTCCGTCGGCATCGGGCAGCCGGCGCTGGACGGCAAGTTCCAGTTCGTCGTCAACGGCGTCGACTGCAGCGCGACCAGCCTCGGCGACCAGTACGTGAGCATCACCGCGCAGGGCACCTTCTGCATCGTCGACCTGACCATCAGCAACATCGGCAACGAGGCGCAGAGCTTCTTCGGCGAGAACGCCACCCTGCGCAACGCCGAGGGCCAGGAGTTCAGCGCCGACACCGAGGCCTCGTTCTACCTGCCGAACTCGGCCTCGCTGTACGAGGAGATCAACCCCGGCAACACGCTGAACAGCAAGGTCATCTTCGACGTGCCGGTCGGCACGACGCCGGCCTCGCTCGAGCTGCACGACTCCGCCTTCTCCGGCGGCGTCACCGTCGCGCTCCAGTGACGTCCTGATCCCACCGCAGACGACCCCCCCCCGGACCTCCGGGCGGGGGTCGTCGGCGTTCCGGGCGGGATCGGTGGGACGGCGGAGTCATCCGGGACGGCGTCGGACCGTAAATGCCCGACGACCGCTCCCGCGGGTGCGACGGTCACTCCCATGCACCAGTCGCACCACCTCCGGTCCCTGCCATCGACGCCGCTCCGCCGGCGCCCGCGGTTTCCCGCGCTCGCCGTGCTCCTCGCCGCCGGCGTCGCCGTCTCGGCGTGCGGGGGAGGGGACGACGCGTCGGCCGACGCCGAGAGCACGCCCTCGGTCGTCACCGAGACGGTGACGGCGTCGCCCAGCACCCAGCCCGTCGCGCCGCCCCCGGCCAGCTCCACGGCGCCCGCGCCCACGACCGCCGCCGAGCCGGTCGTCGACTTCGTCATGCCGAACCTGGTCGGCGTGGACCTGCAGACCGCCCAGAACACGGTGCAGCAGTTCGGCGTCTTCTACAGCGTCTCCCACGACCTCCTGGGCAGCCGGAACCAGGTCGTCGACTCGAACTGGATCGTCTGCACGCAGAACGTCCCCGCCGGCCAGCAGGTCACCGGCGACGTCGAGGGGCAGATCGACTTCGGCGTCGTGAAGCGCGAGGAGCGCTGCCCCTGACCGGGCCGCACCGACGCAGCGACCCCCGTCCGGGCCTCCGGGCGGGGGTCGCGTGCGTCCGGGCTACTCGTCCTCGGGGACGTCGGCCAGTGCGGCGCCGATCGCCTCGGCGGGCGTCGCGGGCGCGTAGCCCTTCTTCTTGCCCTCCATCCACGTGATGACGTCGTAGACGCGGATGGCCGAGACGTGCGGTCCGATGCCGGCCTGCTCCCGAAGACGCAGCAGGGTCTGGTGCAGTGCTCCGTCGTTGCGGCGCAGCTCGCTGCGCAGCGGCTCCCACTGCGTGTCGTAGGCGTCGGTCACCTTCGCCACCACGGAGTCGTAGATCGGCACCAGGTGCGGCCGCTTGCGGGCGAGGAGCTTGCTGGCGATCGTCGGCCCGATGCCCGGCAGGTCGTCGAGCGCCTTGTTCAGCCGGCGGGCCGGCCAGGCCTTGTCGATCGCGACGTCCTCGGTGACGAGGTCACGGTCCGGGCCGACGGCGTGCAGCAGGTCGGCGAAGCGCGCGGCCTCCGTGCGGATCAGCCGGCGGGCCGTCATCGGCGGGACGGCCACGGACAGGAACGTGACGGCGACCAGGTCCTCGGCGGTGAACCGGTCGGGGTCGTTGCCGCCCCAGGTGTCGAAGTGGGCGCCGGTGTAGGCGTCGCCGCCGTCCGGGCCGTAGTACTCCTGCAGGTACCCGAGCGCAGTCGCCTCGTCGTCCAGGCAGCTCGGCAGCGTGTAGGCCATGGGCTCACCCTCCGTCCACGGCGAGCAGCCGCCGCTTCGCCGCGCGGAACTCCTCGTCGGTCAGCAGCCCCGACCGGTACAGATCCGCCAGCTTCCCGAGGTCGTCGACGGTCGGGCCGGCGGGGGAGGGGACGGGAACGGGAGCGGGGCGGGGCGCCCGCCGGCGCAGCACCACCGCACCCAGCACCGTCAGCGGGATCCCGGCGCCCAGCGCGACCAGCCCGCCGAGCAGCTCCTCGCTCGTCCGGTCGGCGCAGATCTCCTCGGCCAGGTCGGAGAAGGTGCCGTTGGACCGGTAGCCCAGCGTGCTGCTCCAGTACTCGGTCGAGTCCGACGGATCGGGGAGGAACGCCGAGCCGCAGCTGGTCGTGCCGGCCTGCTGCGGCGCCAGCCCGACGACGAGCCCGGTCACCACCAGCCCGATGCCCACCAGCAGCGCGAGCACCGCGCCGGTCGCCGATCTCCGCTTCGCCACGCCCCGACCCTGCGGCAGGCCGGCACCGTGATCCAGACGTGCGGCGGACCGGCTCACCCGGGCAGGGGAGCCGGGCCGCCGGCGATCAGGGGCGTCCGGCGTGCGGCACCTCGACCCGCGTGCTCACCAGCACCGCCTCGCGCACCGGCGCGCGGTTGTGCTCGTAGAAGTCCGGCGCGCAGCACATCAGCAGCGTCCGGCCGTCGTCCCCGCCCAGCATGCAGGCGTAGACGCCGAGCCCCTCCGGTGCGGCGATCTCGTCCACCACGCCCTTGCCCTCGGCGACCCGCACCACCCGGCCGCCGGTTGCGTCGGCCGCCCAGACCAGCCCCTCGGCGTCCAGCGTGCAGCCGTCCGGCGCGACGGTCAGCTGGCCGAGCACCTCCTCGGTGGTCCGGCCGGTCACCTCCGGCCCGAGCTCGGCCCACACCCGCCGGTTGGACAGCGTGCCGTCGACGCCCAGGTCGAACGCGGTGTACCGGTTGCCGAGCGTCTCGCCGACGATCAGCGTGCCGCCGTCCGGGGTGATCACCGAGCCGTTCGGGAACTGCAGCCCGTCGGCCACCTCGGTGACCGTGCCGTCCAGGTCGATCCGCTTGAGCGTCGCCGTCGCGGCGTCCCCGCCGGCCATCAGGTCGAAGCCGAAGTCACCCACGAACACGTGCCCGTTCGGTCCGACCACCAGGTCGTTGAGGTGCCCGCCGCAGTGTGGGGTGAGGTCGGCCAGCGTCGACACCTCGCCGTCGGCGTACCGGAGCACCCGGTGATCCTTCATCGAGACGACGACCATCGAGCCGTCCGGCAGCCAGCCCAGCCCCGACGGCTGCGCCTCGACCTCGGCGACCACCGTCTCGGTGCCGTCCGCGGCCAGCCGGCTCACCGTGTGCCGGTAGAAGTCCGAGATCCACCACGTGCCGTCGTGCCACCGCGGGCCCTCGAAGAACCCGCCACCCGTCAGGACCGTCGTCAGCTGCTGCTTCGCCATGTCGCGGACCCTAAGCGGTGCGTGACCGGCGTCACTCACGAGGGCTGCCGGGAACCGCAGCGTCCCTGCCAACCCGGCCCCGGCACCTGTCCGGGGCACGCCAGCCCGGCGAGACTCCGGAGCCGTGCGCCTCGACGACCTCCCGCTGCCCGACACCGCCGCTGCCCGCACCGCCCGCGAGGTGGTCGAGGAGTTCGCCTCCCCGGCGCTGGTCAACCACAGCGTCCGCGCCTACCTGTTCGCCGCCGACCACGCCCGCCGGCACGGCATCGCCTTCGACGCCGAACTGCTCTACGTCGCCGCGATGCTGCACGACCTCGGCCTGGTGCCCGCCTTCGACAACGCGACGCTGCCGTTCGAGGACGCCGGTGCCGCCCTCGGCTGGGTGTTCGCCGCCGGCGCCGGCTGGCCGGTCGAGCGGCGGCGCCGGGTGGGGGAGGTGATCGTGCGGCACATGCACGACGAGGTCGACGTCGCCGCCGACCCCGAGGGCCACCTGCTCGAGCTCTCCACCGGCCTGGACATCAGCGGCCGCGACCCCGACGGCTGGGCGCCGGCCTTCCGCGCCGAGGTGCTCGACCGGTATCCGCGGCTCGGCCTGATCGAGGAGTTCGTCGGCTGCTTCGAGAGCCAGGCCCGCCGCAAGCCCGGCTCCCTGGCCGGCCGGTTCGTCGCCTCCGGCTTCGCCGCCCGAGCGCGGGCCAACCCGCTCGACCGGGGCTGAGCTACGTTCCAGCCCGTGCCCGACGCCCGCCGCAGGTTCGCCGTCGACGCCCTCGAGCGGTGGACCGCCGGCGTCCTGCGCGCCCACGGCATGAGCGAGGACGACGCCGCGCTCGGCGCCCGCGTCGTGGTGGACGCCGACCTGTCCGGCACCGAGACGCACGGGCTGTCGAACTTCTGCACCCACTGGCACTACGCGCCCGGCCTGGCCGACGGCTCGGTGAACCCCACGGCGCGGCCGGCGGTGCTCCGGGAGTCGTCGGTCACCGCCGCCTGGGACGCTGACCGCGGCTTCGGCCCGGTGGTCGCCGCCCGGGCGATGCAGGCAGCCATGGACAAGGCCGAGGAGCACGGCGTCGGCATGGTGACCGTGCGGGACGGCTGCCACCTCGGCGCCGCCGGCCACTACGCCCGGATGGCCGCCGAGCGCGGGCTGATCGGCATGGTCATGTCGCACACCGCCGCCGCGGTGGCGCCGCCCGGCGGCACCCGGCCGGCCGTGGGCACCAACCCGCTGGCCGTCGGGGCGCCGGTGGCCGACCGCCCGCCCTTCGTGTTCGACATGGCGGTGACCGCCGCGGCCGGCACCAAGGTTCAGGTGGCCGCCCGGGAGGGCCGGTCGGTGCCGCTGGGCTGGATCGTCGACGCCGACGGCCGCCCCACCACCGACCCCACCGCGGCCGCGGGCTACCTGCTGCTCGGCGCCCAGCCCGACGGCAGCGGCGGGCACAAGGGCTTCGGCCTCGGGATGGTCGTCGACATCGTCAGCGGCGTGCTGTCGGGCACCGGCTCCGGCCTGTTCGCCACCTTCGGCCCGGACTGGCGGATCGGCTACTGGCTGGCCGCCTGGCGGATCGACGCGTTCGTCGACCGGGCGGAGTACGACCGCGGCATGCGGGAGCTGGCCGACGGGCTGCACGCGATCCCGCCGGCGGAGGGCTCGGCCGGGGTGCTGCTGCCCGGCGAGCGGTCGGCGGCCCTGCGCGCGGAGCGGCGGAGCGACGGCGTCCCCCTGGACGCCGCCGTCATCGAGAACTGCACCGCGCTCGGCCGGTCGGTCGGGGTGCCGTTCCCCGACCCGGCGTGACCTCGTGCTCTGCCCACGGGTGTGGGCAGAGCACGAGGTCGGCTGGGCAGAGCCCGGGGGTCAGTCGCCCTTGACGTTCACGATCTGGCGCAGCGTGTGCCGGATCTCGACGAGGTCGGCGGCGTCGGCCATGACCACGTCGATGTCCTTGTAGGCGTCGGGGTGCTCATCGAGGAACGCGTCGGAGTGCCCCCACGCGATCCCCGCCATCCGCGCCTCGAGGTCGCGCCGGTTGAACAGCCGCCGCGCCGCCGAGCGCGAGTGGTTGCGCCCCGCGCCGTGCGGCGAGGAGGTCAGCGACTCGGGGTTGCCCTTGCCGACGACGACGTAGGACGCCGTCCCCATCGATCCGGGGATCAGTCCCCACTGCCCCTCCCGCGCGGAGATCGCGCCCTTGCGGGACAACCACACCTCGCGGCCGTAGTGCGTCTCGCGCTCGGTGTAGTTGTGGTGGCAGTTGACCGTCTCGAGCCGCTCGACGTCCCGGTGCAGGAACCGCCCGAGCTGGTCGACGACGCGGTCCATCATCTCCTCGCGGTTGAGGAACGCGAACCGCTGCGCCCAGCGCAGCGCCTCGATGTAGGCGTCGAAGCTCGGCTCGCCCTCCTCCAGGTAGGCGAGGTCGCGGTCGGCGAGCTCGATGCCCCGGTCGCGGCAGCGCTGCTGGGCGATCGCGATGTGCTTGCTCGCCAGCTTGTTGCCCACGCCACGCGAGCCCGAGTGCAGGAACAGCCACATCCGGTCGGCCTCGTCCAGCGACACCTCGATGAAGTGGTTGCCCGAGCCCAGCGAGCCCAGCTGCAGGGGCCAGTTCGGCGCGGCGGCGTCGGCCTGCCCGGCGCCGGGCAGCGCGCGCAGCTCCTCGACCCGCGGCGCCGCGGTGTCGCGCACCTTCTTGTTGTACCGGCCGGCCGACAGCGGGATCGCCCGCGAGATCTGCTCGTGCAGCACGTCCAGCTTCGTGCCGGCGAGGTCGCCGGCGGCGAACTGGGTGCGCACCGCCATCATCCCGCAGCCGATGTCCACCCCGACCGCCGCCGGGATGATGGCGCCGTCGGTGGGGATGACCGAGCCGACGGTCGCGCCCTTGCCGAGGTGCGCGTCCGGCATGAGGGCCAGGTGCGGGTGGATGAACGGCATCGCGGCGGTGCGCTCGGCCTGCGCGCGGGTGGTGTCCTCCAGGATCGACGCCCAGTTGAGCAGGCGGTCGCTGATTCTCTCCATGTCCCTTTCGTCTCTCCGTGGCCCGGACTCCGGTGTCCGGTCCGGACGCACAGGAGACGCCGGATTCGCCGTGCGCGCACCCGGATTACCCGGCGGCGGCCGCGCCACCCGGGGGAGAGAAGACCTAGTCGCGGCCGAGCAGGCGCAGCTGCGGGCGGGTGGTCAGCCGCTTCTCCAGCGTCACCCGGTGCCGGCCGTCGGCCTCGTGCCGGAAGTCCAGCCGGTCGACCAGCGCCTGCATCAGCAGCAGGCCGCTGCCGTCGTCCACCCGCGCGCGGCCGGCCGCGGTGGTGGGGCGCGCGTCGGTGTCGAAGCCCTCGCCGTCGTCCCAGACGGTGATGCGGCACAGCCCGTCGTCGATCGCGACCGACACCTGGTAGCCGGCGTCCCCGCCGCTGTGCTGGACGACGTTGGCGCACGCCTCGGTCAGCGCGAGTGCGATCTCCTCGACGGTCTCCTCGGGCACGCCGAGGTGCTCCAGTGCCTGCCGGCACAGCCCGCGCACGAACGGCACGCTGTTGGTGTCGACCGGGAGGGTGACGGTGAAGGTGATGTCCATGCCACCCCGCCCTCCTCATCGCCTCGCGATTACCCTGCGTACGAGCCAGTGTGGCCGAACGAGGGAGCCGATCGTGCAGTTCGAGGTGGAACGCATGACGGTGCACGGGCAGCCGGGGCTGAGAGTACGCGGCGAGCTGGACATCGCCACCGCCCCCGACCTGGCGGCGGCGGTCGACGCGGAACTGGCCGCCGGCGCCCGCTCGCTGGTCCTCGACCTGGCCGAGACCACGTTCCTCGACTCCTCCGGCGCCCGGCAGCTGGCCCTGACCGCCCGGCAGGCCGGCGCCGGCGACGTCCGGCTGCAGGTCGTCTGCCCCCGCGGCAACCGGCCGGTCCGCATGGTGATCGACATGCTCGAGCTCGACCGGGTGGTGCCGGTGGTCGAGACGGCGACCTTCGTCTCGGGGGACAACGTCTCCTAGGGGTGGTGCCTCGTAGGGTCGGGTGGTGACGACGCCGCCGGCTCCGCCCGCCGACCCGAACGACACGCTCACCGAGGCCGGCCTCGAGGACGCGCTGCTGCGCTGCGCCGACGAGCCCATCGCGATCCCGGGCGCCATCCAGCCGCACGGTGCGCTGCTCGCGGTCACCGAGCCCGACCTCGCCGTCGTCGTCGCCTCGGGGAACGCCGCCGAGCTGCTCGGCCGCGATCCGGCCGGGGCCACCCTCGGCGACCTGCTCGACGGCCCCGACCTCGACCGGCTGCGCGCCGGGCTGGCCGGCGACCTCGCCGACGTCAACCCGCTGCGCATGCGGCTGGGCGGCGAGGAGTTCGACCTGGTGCTGCACCGCAGCGGCCGGCTGCTGGTCACCGAGTGGGAGCCGCTGCGCGGCGCGGAGCAGGCCGGTGCCGCCTGGCACCGCCGGCTGCCGTCGGTGCTGCAGCGGCTGTCAGCCACCGAGGACCTGCAGGAGCTCACCGACGTGCTGGCCCGCGACGTCCGGGCGCTGACCGGCTTCGACCGGGTGATGGTCTACCGCTTCGACGCCGAGTGGAACGGCGAGGTCATCGCCGAGGACCGCCGTCCCGACCTCGAGCCGTTCCTCGACCTGCGCTACCCGGCCAGCGACATCCCCGCCCAGGCCCGGGCGCTGTACACGACCAACTGGATGCGGCTGATCCCCGACGCCACCTACCGCCCGGTGCCGCTGCAGCCGCCGACGGACCCCGCCACCGGGGCGCCGCTGGACCTCTCCGGCGCCATGCTGCGCAGCGTCTCGCCGGTGCACCTGGAGTACCTGGCCAACATGGGCGTGGTCGCCTCCATGTCGGTGTCGCTGATCGACCGCGGAAAGCTCTGGGGCCTGATCAGCTGCCACCACTACGCCGGTCCGCGCCGGCCCAGCTACGCCGACCGGGTGGCCGCCGAGTTCCTCGGCCGCACCGCGTCGCTGCTGCTGCACACGAAGGTGGAGGCCGGCGAGCAGGCCGCCGTGGTCGAGGTGGCCCAGCGGGAGACCCAGCTGGTCGCCGCGGTGGGCCGGTCGGCGCGCAGCCCGCTGTCGGCGCTGACCGAGGGCGAGCTGACCGTGCTCGACATGCTGCCGGCCGCCGGCGCCGCGGTGCGGCTGGGCGGCCGGCTCACCCTGCTCGGGCGGACCCCGCCGGCCGACCGGGTGGTGCCGCTGGTCAGCACGCTGCTGGCCGACGGCGGCGTCACCGACGCGCTGCCGCGCCGGGTGCCGGAGTTCGCCGACCTGGCCGAGGTCGCCAGCGGCGTGCTCGCGGTGCCGGTCGGCGGCGGGGCCGACGGCGACTTCCTCGCCTGGTTCCGCCCGGAGACCCCGCGCGAGGTCACCTGGGGCGGCAACCCGCACACGCCCAAGCTCGCCGCCGGCGAGACCGGGCTGCGGCTGAGCCCGCGCCGCTCCTTCACCGCCTGGACCGAGACCGTGCGGGGCACCGCCCGCCCGTGGCGCGAGCACGAGGTCGGCGCCGCGCGCACGCTCGCCGGGCACCTGCGCGAGACCGCCCGCACCCTCGCCGACGAGGAGAACCGGCTGTCGGCGGCGCTGCAGCGCACGCTGCTGCTCGACGCGCTGCCCAAGGTGCCCGGCGTCGACGTCGCCGCCCGCTACCTGCCCAGCGCGGACGACGTCGTCGGCGGTGACTGGTACGACCTCGTACCGCTGCCCAGCGGCCGGCTGTCGATCGTGCTCGGCGACGTCGCCGGGCACGGGCTGGCCGCGGCGTCGGTGACCGCGCAGGTGCGGCATGCGCTGCGGGCGCACCTGCTGCGCGACCTCGGTCCGGGGGTCGCGCTCGCCGACCTCAACCAGCTGCTCACCTCGCTGCTGCCCGGCGAGCTGGTCACCGCCGTCATCGCCCAGCTCGACCCCGACACCGGGGAGGTCGCCGTCGCCAACGCCGGGCACCTGCCGGTGCTGCACGTCTCGGGTGGCGCCGGCGAGTTCCTCCGCGACGGCCGCGGCCCCGCGCTGGGGCTGCTCGACGTCGCCGTCTACCCGGAGATCCACGTGCGGCTGGGCCAGGCGGACCGGCTGTTCCTCTACAGCGACGGCCTGGTCGAGCGGCGCACCCGCTCCCTCGAAGACGGCATGGCGGCGCTGCGCGCGGCGGTGGTCGGCGCCACCGGCAACGTGCGGGCGGCGCTCGACGCGGTGCTGGCCGCGCTGTCGCCGTCCGACAGCGACGACGTGACCGTGCTCGGCATCGGCCGCACCGCCGGCTGAGGTGGAGTGCCACAGCGCAGGTTTCCTGCGCCGTGGCACTCCGCCTCACGCGGGGACGGGGACGCCCAGCCGGGGGAGCACCTCGGAGACGACCAGCTCGACGTCGCGGACGAGGTCGGTGCTGAACAGCAGCGTGTTGACCTGCCGCGCGCCGTGGGCGCCGAAATCGCGGATCCGGTCGACCCACTGCTCGGGCGTGCCGTGGATGCAGGTGAAGTCCAGGTGCCCGAGCGGGCTGCCGAAGATGGCCCGCATCGCCGGGTCGAGCACCGCCTCCGCCTCCCCGTCGCGCCGGCCGATGGCGGCGAAGACGTAGGCCGCCGGCAGCAGCGCCGCCGGATCGCGGCCGGCGTCGACGGCGTGCGCGGTGATCTGCTCCCACGCGGCGGCGAACTCGACCGGGCCGGCGAAGACCGACAGCCAGCCGTCGCCGAGGGTGCCGGCGCGGCGGTAGGCGCCGGGGGAGTTGCCGCCGACGAGGATCGGGATCATCGGCTCGGGCCGCGGGGCGATGGTCACCCCGGAGCAGGCGTAGTCCGGGCCGTCGTAGTCCAGCTGCCCGGTGGACCAGATCCGCCGGAGCAGGTCGATGTAGACGTCGGTCACTGGCGCGCGGCGGTCCAGGCGGACGCCGGCCAGCGTGAACTCCTCGGGCCGCAGCCCGCCCAGGCCGATGCCGGCGACCACCCGGCCGCCGGAGAGGAACTGCGCGGTGGCCAGGGCGTGCGCGGTGTAGACCGGGTTGCGGCGGGCCACGCAGAGCACGCAGGTGCCGATGGTGACCGTCGAGGTGCGGGCGGCCAGCGCGGCGAGGAAGGCCTGAGCCTCCAGCCAGGGCATGTCCGACACCGTCCGGTCGGTCACCCAGATGGAGCCGATGCCGCCGCGCTCGGCCAGCTCGACCGCGGGCCACAGCTGCTGCGGCGGCGCCGCGGGCGGCAGCACCAGCCCGACCGACGGGACCTGCTCAGCACCGGTCATCGCTCCCGACCTCCCCCTCGAGAACCGGTTCCCCGTGACGAGCGGACGCTAGGCCCGCCCGGAGCGCACCGCAGAGGCCCGAGGACCCCGCAACGGAGGGGTGCTGCGTAGTTCTACGACCGGCTCAGACCAGGAAGCGGTAGGCGGTGGTGCCGGGCGCGAGGTGCTGGATGCGCAGCGGGCTGGACTCGATCCGGCCGAGCAGCGGGGCGAGGTCGCCGGTGCTGCCGAGCTCCAGGCCGACCAGCGCCGCGCCGGTCTCGCGGTTGTCCCGCTTGAGGTACTCGAACTGCACGATGTCGTCGTCGGGGCCGAGCACCTCGTCGAGGAAGCGGCGCAGCGCGCCGGGCTCCTGGGGGAACTCGACGAGGAAGTAGTGCTTGAGCCCGCGGTGCACCAGCGACCGCTCGACCACCTCGGCGTAGCGGCTGACGTCGTTGTTGCCGCCGGACAGCAGGCAGACGACGGTCTGCCCCGGCTCCACGGTGACGTGGCCGCCGGTCAGCGCGGCCGTGGCGAGGGCGCCGGCGGGCTCGGCGATGACGCCGTCCACCTGGTAGAGGTCGAGCATCTCGGTGCAGATCTGCCCCTCGGGGACGGCGACCAGCTCCGCGCCGCTGTCGCGCACCAGGGGAAAGGTGACGTCGCCGGCGCGCTTGACCGCCGCGCCGTCGACGAAGGTGTCGATCTCGGACAGCTCGACCGGGTGCCCGGCGGCCAGCGCGGCGGACATGTTGGCCGCGCCGCCGGGCTCGACGCCGACCAGCCGGGTGCCGGGGGAGTGCTGCCGCAGCCAGGTGCCGGCGCCGGCCAGCAGGCCGCCGCCGCCGACCGGGAGGACGACGACGTCGGGCCGCTCGGGCAGCTGCTCCAGGATCTCGACGGCGACGGTGGCCTGGCCGACGACGGTGGACAGCGCGTCGAAGGCGGGCACGAGCGTGGCGCCGGTGGCCTGCCCGTGGCGGGCGGCGGCGGTGGCGGCGTCGTCGTAGGTGTCGCCGGAGATGACCAGCTCCACCATGCCGGCGCCCAGCGCGAGGATCCGCTGCCGCTTCTGCCGCGGCGTGGTGCCGGGGACGAACACGTAGCCGCGCACCCCGAGGACGGCGCAGGCGTGCGCGACGCCCTGGCCGTGGTTGCCGGCGCTGGCGCAGACCACGCCGGCGGCCCGGCCGGCCTCGTCGAGCCCGGCGATGGTGTTGTAGGCGCCGCGCACCTTGTAGGACCGCCCGATCTGCAGGTCCTCCCGCTTCAGCCACACCTGCGCGCCGGTGGCGGCCGAGAGCCGCTCGTTGCGCTGCAGCGGGGTGCGGACGGCGACGCCGGCGAGCCGGGCGACGGCCTCGGTGACCGCGGCGTCGAAGCCGACGTCGGTGGAGGTGCTCACGGCTCCATCCTCGTCGCTCACACGGGCTGCAGGGTGCCGGTGTAACAGCGCCCACACGCCGGGTCGCCGCAGCCCCGCTCGTAGTCGAGGGCGGCGAGCTGCCGGACGACGTCCGGCCGGGAGTCGCGCAGCCGCGCCAGCCGCCGCATGCGCACGGCCCAGGTGAGGACGACCAGCACCGCCAGCACGATCGTCAGGCACAGCCGCCAGAGCTCACGGGGGAAGACCGCGTCCCACGGCAGGGGCACCAGGTGGGCGAGCAGCGCGACGGGGACGAACCACAGCACGGTGCTCCGGAAGACCGCTCCCGGCCAGGGGGTGCTCCGCGGGATGCGGCGCAGCCGCTCCTCCAGCAGCCGCCGGCGGGCGTCGAGGTCCGGCTGCGCCAGCACCTCGGACGACGCCTCCCGGGCCGCCCGTCGCTCGTCGTGCTCGGCGGTCTCGCGTGCCCGGGCGGTCCGCTCGGCTTCGGCCCGCGCCGCCTCTTCCGCTTCCGCCCGGCGCGCGGCCGCCTCGATGCAGCTCCGGCAGATCCGGCGACCGTCCCGGCGGACGCTGTCGTCACCGCAGACGTCCTGGCCGCAGTCGGCGCACCGGCCGATGGAGTAGGTGCCGCAGGAGCACCGCGCACCTCCCGGGGATCCCGGCGCACCCTCGGCGTACCGGTGGCCGCAGGGCTCCGACCACCGGGAGTACTGCGGCCGCATGGCCAGCGGCTCGCCGTACGGACCGCGGGGCCCGCCCTCGTCCGGGACCATCTGCATCGCGGTGCGCGGCACCTGGCCGGTGCACTGCCAGAAGCCGGGCGCGATCGGATCCCGCTGCGTCGAGCCGCACGACGGACACGCCATGACGGGTTCCTCCTCCGGACGTCCGCCGCCCGCTCCGGACGGTGGGGGTGGTGCTGCGGAACCTCGGGGGGTGGGCCCCCCCCGGGGGGGTGGCCCTCCGCGCGGGCGGGGGGTTTGGCCCCCGCATCGCGGGGCGGGG
>NZ_JBJGZW010000007.1:0-180927 GCF_054050695.1 Blastococcus sp. SYSU D00820 | reverse complement strand
CCGCCGGCGGCACCGACCCCGGGCCCGGTCGCGGCGGCCCGCCCCGGGCACGGGCTGAGCCGGAACGCCGGGCGGCTCTGGGCGGCTGCCTTCGCCCTGGCCTGGCTGGTGTGCCCGGCCGTCGAGCCGATGCCGCACCACGACGCGGTCTATCCCCTGTGGCAGCTCCCCGTCGACGTCGCGGCGGTCGGCACGATCGTCGGCGCGGTGGCCGCCCTGTGGCGGGGCAGCCGGCACTCGGCCCCGCTCGCCGTGGCCGCCGGCTGCCTCATGGCCGTCGAGACGATCCTCTGCCCGCTGGCCGGCCACACGCCGGTCGGCTGGTGGACCTGGGTGCAGACGGCGATGTCGCTGGCGGTGATGGCCGCCGGCACCGCCCTGTACCGCCTCCGGCCGGTCAGCTCCCGCTGACCGGCGGCTGCGGGTGGTCGGCCTCCCCGCGCACCGGGACGCCGGCCGCGGCCAGCGCCGCCTTGACGTCGGGCACCCGCAGCTGGCCGAAGTGGAAGACGCTGGCGGCGAGCACCGCGTCGGCGCCGGCCTCCACGGCGGGCGGGAAGTGCTCGACGGCGCCGGCGCCGCCGCTGGCGATCACCGGCACGGTGACCTCGCGGCGGACCGCGCGGATCAGCTCGAGGTCGAAGCCGGCGCGGGTGCCGTCGGCGTCCATGGAGTTCAGCAGCACCTCGCCGACGCCCAACTGCGCGGCCTGCACGACCCACTCGACGGCGTCGCGGCCGGTGCCGCGGCGACCGCCGTGGGTGGTGATCTCGAAGCCGGAGTCGGTGACCGCGCCGTCCCGGCAGCGACGGGCGTCGAGGGAGAGCACGAGCACCTGGTTGCCGAACCGGTCGGCGATCTCGCTGATCAGCTCGGGCCGGGCGACGGCGGCGGTGTTGACCGCGACCTTGTCGGCGCCGGCCCGCAGCAGCCGGTCGACGTCGTCGGGGCTGCGCACCCCGCCGCCGACGGTGAGCGGGATGAAGACGCTCTCCGCCGTCCGGCGGACGACGTCGTAGGTGGTCTCCCGGTCACCGGAGCTGGCGGTGATGTCGAGGAAGGTCAGCTCGTCGGCGCCCTCGGCGTCGTAGACGCGGGCCATCTCCACCGGGTCGCCGGCGTCGCGCAGGTCGACGAAGTTGACGCCCTTGACCACCCGGCCGGCGTCGACGTCCAGGCACGGGATCACCCGCACGGCAAGGCTCACGCGGCCCCCTCCCGGATGGCGTCGGCCTCGATCTCGACGAGCAGGTCGGGGTCGATCAGCGCGGACACCTCGACCATGGTGGCCGCCGGGCGGATGTCGCCGAAGACCTCGCCGTGCGCCCGGCCGACCTCCTCCCAGCGGCTGATGTCGGTGACGTACATCCGGGTGCGGACGACGTCGGCGAGGGTGAACCCGGCCCGCTCCAGCGACTCGCGGATGGTGGCCAGGACCTGGCGGGTCTGCGCGGCGGCGTCGCCCTTGCCGACCACGACGCCGTCGACGACGGCCGTCGTGCCGCTCACCCAGGCGGTGTCGCCGCGGACGACGATCCGGCTGTAGCCGACGACCGGCTCCCAGGGGTTGGCCGAGCCGAGGTTGAGAACGGTCACGATGCTCCCCGTTCGCTCCCGCGGACCGCTCCGCTCACGCCAGCTCCTCGGTGACCCGCAGCGCCTCGGGCAGCGTGAAGGCCCCGGCGTACAGGGCCTTGCCGACGATGGCGCCCTCGACGCCGACCGCGGTCAGGCCGGCCAGGGCACGGATGTCGTCGAGGGAGCTGACCCCGCCGGAGGCGACCACCGGGCGCGGCGTGGCGGCGCAGACCTCGCGGAGCAGGTCGAGGTTGGGGCCGCGCAGCGTGCCGTCCTTGGTGATGTCGGTGACCACGTACCGGGCGCAGCCCTCGGCGTCGAGCCGGGCGAGGGTCTCGTACAGCTCACCGCCCTCCTTGGTCCAGCCGCGGGCGGCCAGCCGGGTGCCGCGGACGTCGAGGCCGACGGCGATGCGGTCGCCGTGCTCGGCGATGGCACGGGCGCACCACTCGGGGGACTCCAGCGCGGCGGTGCCGAGGTTGACCCGGCGGCAGCCGGTGGCCAGCGCGGCGGCCAGGGACTCGTCGTCGCGGATGCCGCCGGAGAGCTCGACGTCGACGTCCAGCTCGCCGACGACGCGGGCCAGGAGCTCGCGGTTGCTGCCGCGGCCGAAGGCGGCGTCGAGGTCGACCAGGTGCACCCACTCGGCGCCGTCGCGCTGCCACTGCAGGGCCGCGTCGAGGGGGTCGCCGTAGGAGGTCTCGCTGCCGGCCTCCCCCTGTACGAGCCGGACGGCCTGACCGTCGGCGACGTCCACGGCGGGGAGCAGCTGCAGCTTCGGCACGGCGACCAGCCTAGGAGCGCACCCGCGCCGGACTCGCCGGGCCCCTGCGGCAGGCTGTCGCGGTGGAGTTCGCAGAGGTCGTCCGCCGCCGGCGCATGGTGCGCGACTACGACCCCGACCGGCCAGTGCCGGCGGAGGTCCGGGAGCGGCTGCTGGCCGCCGCGGTGCGCGCGCCGTCGGCCGGGTTCACCCAGGGCTGGGCGTTCCTGGTGCTGGAGACGCCGGAGGAGCGGGAGCGGTACTGGACGGCGACGGCCGGGGAGGGGGCGCCCGACGCGTGGCTCACCCGCATGCGGCGGGCACCGCTGCTGGTGCTGCCGCTGTCGAACAAGAGCGCCTACCTCGACCGGTACGCCGAGCCGGACAAGGGCTGGACCGACCGGGACGAGGCGCGCTGGCCGGTGCCCTACTGGGACGTCGACACCGGGATGGCGGCGCTGCTCGTGCTGCTCACCGCGGTCGACGAGGGGCTGGGCGCCTGCTTCTCCGGCGTCCCCGCCGGCCGGGTGGCGGCCTTCCGGGAGGCGTTCGGGGTGCCGGCGGCCTACCGCCCGGTGGGCTGCCTGACCATCGGCTACCCCGGCGGGGAGGACCGCCGGTCGCCGTCCCTGCGCCGCGGGCGGCGCGGCGTCGAGGAGGTCGTGCACCGCGGGCGGTGGTGAGGGGCGGATGAGAGCCGGCTCATCGGGCTCTCATCGGGGTGTCACGCCCCGACGGCACGCTGGCCGGATGCCCCCTCCCCCGCCGGCCCTGGACCTGCTCCTCGGCCCGGCCGCCGGCGAGCTCTGGAGCGCCGTGCTCGCCCCGCTGTCCGGCCGGCTGGCCGACCTGCGGGCCGGCACGGTCTCCCTGCGCGCCGACGGCTCGGCGACCGTCCGCTACGCCGCCGACGTGGCGTGGGCCGACGGCCGGGTCACCCGCGAGTCCCTCGCCGCGACGACCGGCACCCGGATCCCGCCGGGCGCCGCCGTGCTGCAGGGCGAGGCGGGCGGCCGGCCGGTGTCGGTCGGCCTGTGGCGCTGGCCGCACGACCCCGCCCTCCCGGGCCTGGCCTGGGCGGCCTCCGCGGCGCGCGCGGCCGAGCGGCTGGCCGGGCTCGGGCTCGACGTCGGGACGCCCCGGCTGCGGCTGCGCGCCTACCGGCCGGGCCGGCGCGCCGTCGTCGAGGTCACCTCGCCGGCCGGCCGCTGGTTCCTCAAGGTGGTGCGCCCGCAGGCCGCCGGCGCGCTGGCCGACCGGCACCGGGCGCTGGCCGGAGCCGTTCCGGTGCCCCCGGTCGTGGGCGCCACCGGCGACGGGGTGCTCGTGCTCCCCGGGCTGCCCGGCACGCCGATGCGGACGGCGCTGGCCGGCGACCCCGGCGCCCTCCCCTCGCCTGCCGCGCTGGAGGAGCTGCTCGACACGCTGCCCGCCGTCGGGACGCCCCCCGGCCGGCAGGACCCGACCGATCCCGGACGGCGCCTCCGGGCGTACGCGACCGTGGTCGGGCTGACCTGCCCCGAGCTGGTCCCGCGGCTGGACCGGCTCGTCGCCGCCGTGACCGCGTCGGCCGGCACCGCTCCCGTCGTCCCGGTGCACGGCGACTTCTACGAGGCGCAGCTGCTGGTGGACGGCGGGCGGGTGGTCGGCCTGCTCGACGTCGACACCGCCGGGCCGGGGGCCCGGATCGACGACTGGGCCACCCTGGTGGCGCACCTGGCGCTGCTGGAGCACCTGGCCACCGACCCCGCCCCGGTGGCGGCCTACCGGGCGCGCGTCGAGCGGCACCTGGCCGGGCGGGAGCCGGAGCCGCAGCTGCGCGCCCGCGTCGCCGCGGTGCTCGTCGGCCTGGCCACCGGCCCCTTCCGCGTGCAGCAGCCGGACTGGGCGGCCGCCACCGAGGCGCGCGTGGCCCTCGCCGAGGAGTGGGCGGGGCTGCGGTGCCGGATCCCGGGATGAGAACGACCTCATCCGGCTCTCCCGGTCGCCTCACGTGCGCGGGACACCGTGGAGGTGTCAGCACACCAGCGACCACCTGGAGGAACCCGTGACCCGCCGCCCCGCCACCTGGAAGATCGTCACCCTGGGCACCGCGCTCACCGGCCTGGGCCTCGCCGGCGCGGGCGTCGCCGCCGCCGACGACGACGGCCCCGCCCCGGCCCCGGCCGCCATCTCCGTGGCCGCCGACGACACCGCGGACTCGCCCGACCCCGCAGCCCCGGCCCCGGCCGACGCCTCGCCCGAGACGGCCGACTCCCCGGCGGAGAGCGCGGTCGACAGCCCGGACGCGGCACCCGGCGACGCCACCCCCGACGACGCCACCCCCGACGACGGCGCCGACAGCCCCGAGGAGGACTGAGCGCCCACGCGCCTCCCGGGCCCGGCCCGGGAGGCGCGTCAGGCACCGAACCGGTACCCCATCCCCCGCACCGTCTCGATCCGCTCGGCGCCCAGCTTGCGGCGCAGGTAGCGCACGTAGACGTCCACGACGTTCGAGCCGGGGTCGAAGTCGTAGCCCCAGACGTGGCTGAGCAACTGCTCGCGGGCGAGCACCTGGCCGGGGTGCCGCAGGAAGGTCTCGGCGAGGGCGAACTCCCGGGCGGAGAGGTCGACCGTGCGGTCGCCCACGGTGGCCCGCCGCGTGCGCAGATCCAACGAGAGGTCCCCGACGGTGAGCACCGTGACCTCCGCCTGGCGCGCGCCGGTCAGCCGCAGCCGCACCCGCGCCAGCAGCTCCTCGAAGCGGAACGGCTTGGGCATGTAGTCGTCGGCACCTCCCTCGAGCCCGGCCACGGTGTCCTGGACGCTGTCGCGGGCGGTGAGGACGACGACGGGGATCGTGCTCCGCTCGGCGCGCAGGGCCCGGAGCACGGCGAAGCCGTCGAGCACGGGGAGCCCGATGTCCAGGACGACGAGGTCGAACTCGCCGCTGCGGGCCCGGTCGAGGGCGCTGAGGCCGTCGCCCACGACGGCCGTCACGAACCCGTTGGCCCGCAGGCCCTTCTCGATGAACGCCGCGATGCGCGGCTCGTCCTCGGCGATCAGCACCCGGCTCACCGGGGTCCTCCCTGGGTTCGGGCCACCGCGGGGCCGGGGTCGGCGGCGAACGCCGGGTCGTCCGGCGGGGCGTCGTCCGGCGGTGCGGGGCGGGCCGGCAGCACCAGGGTGAACGTCGTCCCCTCGCCCGGGCGGCTGTGCAGCTCGACGGAGCCGCCGTGCGCGCCGGCGATGGCCTGGACGACCGACAGGCCCAGCCCGGCCCCGTCGGTGCGGCGGGCCCCCGCGCCGCCGCGGGCGAACCGCTCGAACACCCGCTCCCGGTCGGCCTCGGCGATGCCGGGGCCGCTGTCCTCGACCCAGACGTGCAGCTCGTCGCCGGCCAGCCGGCTGCCGATGACCACCCGGTCGCCGGGGCGGGTGTAGTGGACGGCGTTGTCGGCGAGGGCGACCAGGGCCTGGGTGAGCCGCTGCGGGTCCAGCAGCAGGTCGGCGCGCGCGGTGCCGCCCAGCTGCCACGCGCGGTCCCCCAGCCGGCGCACCTTGCCGAGCACCTCGGCGGTCAGCTCCGCGACGTCGACCGGCTGCAGGCGCACGAACTCCGGCTGCTCGGCGCGGGCCAGCAGGAGCAGGTCGGACACCATCCGGTTCATCCGGCCCAGCTCGTCGTCGACCAGGGCGACGGTCTCGCGGACGTCGGCGGGGTCGGCGGGGTCGAGCACTTCCAGGTGCCCGCGGACGATGGTGATCGGCGTGCGCAGCTCGTGGCCGGCGTCGTCGAGGAACCGGCGCTGGGCGGCGACCCCGCGCTCGACCCGGTCGAGCATCGCGTTGACCGAGCGGGCCAGCTCGGCGAGCTCGTCGTGGGCGTCGGGCGCCACCGGGATGCGGCCGGACAGGTCGGTCTCGGTGATGCCGGCAGCGGTCGCCGCGACCTGCCGCACGGGGCGGAGCACCCGACCGGCCACCACCCACGCGCCTCCCGCGGCCAGCAGGAGGGTGACCCCGCCGACGCCGAGCATGAGCCGGACGACGTCGTGGGCGCCCTGCCGCTCCTGGTCGGCGAAGTAGGCCACCACGACCACCCCGCGCGACGGGTCGCCGGCCAGCGTCACCGGGACGGCGAGGTAGCGCACCTCGCCCGCGCCGCTCTCGTACCGCCCGGCCGCGGGCTCGCGCACGTCGCCCACCAGCTCGGTGAAGGCGGCGTCCTCGCTCAGCAGGACCGGGGCCTCGATCCGGCTCTGGAACCGGTACGCGCCGTCGACGTAGCCGAGGAACTTCTCGTTGGGCCGGGCGAGGTTGTACGTGATCACCGTCCGCAGCACGTCGGCGACCGAGGCGAACGGAACGCCGGTCTCGGGGTCGATCCCCGAGGCGACGATGCGGTCGAACTCCGCGACCTCGGCCTGCAGGGCGACGTCCATGCGCTCGTCGGTCGCGCGGACCAGCAGCCGCCACGTCACCAGCGTCACCACGGCGAGGGCCAGCAGGACCAGCAGCAGGACCCAGCCGAGGATCCGCGTCCGGGCGGCCCGGGGCACCAGCCGCCGCCGGATCCGCTCGCGCCGGCCCGACGGCCCGCCCGGCTGCCCGGTCACCGCCCGGCGCTCGCCGGCTCAGCCGTCATCGTCGCCGTCGTCCTCCTGCTCGGCCGGGCCGTCGTCCGGGCCGTCGTCGTCATCGTCGTCGTCATCGTCGTCGGTCAGCGGCGGGGGTGGGACGACGTCGGTCGGCGCCGGCGCGGGCTGCGGTGCGGGCGGGGACGGAGCCGGCCCGGGCACCGGTCCGGTAGAACTGCCGCCCGGCGCCTCGCGGGCGGGGACGTCGATCGGGGCCGGCGCCTCCGGCACCGGCCGGTCCGCGCCGCCGAGCAGCACCCACGCCGTGCCGCCGGCCAGGAGCACGACGGCGACCGCCGTGAGCACGGCGAGCACCAGGCGGGAGCGCACGCCGGGAGCCTGGTCCGCGGGCATGGCCACGGGGTGAGACGGAGATGAGAGCCGTCTCATCGATCGGCGCGGGCCTCGTCCCCGCGCACGGGTGCACACTCGCTGCCATGGCCGCGCTGCCCCGCCCGCGGCTCCCCCGCCGGGCCGGCCGCCGCACCAACCTCGGCCTGCTCGCGCTGCTGCTGACCGCGGGCGCCACCGGTGTCCTGGCCTACGGCGTCGGCACCCCGCTGCCCTCGCGCGTCGTGGTCGCCGCGCACGGGGCCGCCGGGCTGGGGCTGCTGCTGCTCGTGCCGTGGAAGGCGGTCGTCGTCCGCCGCGGTCGCGGCCGGGCCGTGCACCGCCGCGACCCGGCGACGGCCGTGGCGCTCGGCGTGCTCACCCTGCTGACCGTCGCCACCGGCGTGCTGCACGCGGCCGGCGCCCCCGGGCCCTGGCCGGCGCTCGGCGGCGTCGCGGCGCTGCAGGTGCACGTGGGCGCGGCGCTGTTCCTGGCGCTGCTGCTGGCGATGCACGCCTGGGGCAGCCGGCAGCGGCCGCGCCGGGCCGACCTCGGCCGCCGGCGGCTGCTGCAGGCCGGCGCTCTCGCCGGCGGTTCGGTGGCCCTGTGGGCCGCGGTCGAGGGGCTGTTCCGGCTGACCGGCGCGCCCGGCGGGCAGCGGCGGGCCACCGGATCGCACGAGCGCGGCACCGACGACCCGTCCGCGATGCCGGTGACCCAGTGGGTCGCCGACGAGGTGCCCTCGTCGGCGGCGGCCACGCTGACCCTCGTCGCCGGCGGGCGGACCCGGCGGCTGAGCGCCGAGGACCTGGACCGCGGCGACACCCTCCGCGCGCTGCTCGACTGCACCGGTGGTTGGTACGCCGAGCAGGACTGGCGCGGCGTCCGCCTGGACCGGCTGCTGGCCGAGCTGCCCGGCGGCCTGCCGGCCGACGGCAGCGTGGACGTCGTCTCGCGGACCGGCTACCGGCGCCGGCTGCCGCTGTCCGACGCGGGATCGCTGCTGCTGGCCACGCACGCGGCCGGGGAGCCGCTGTCGCTCGGCCACGGCGCGCCGGTGCGGCTGGTGGCCCCCGGCCGGCGCGGCTTCTGGTGGGTCAAGTGGGTCGACCGCGTCGAGGTGGTCGACGCGCCGTGGTGGCTGCAGTCGCCGTTCCCGCTGCAGTGAGCCCGGTCAGAGCGTCTGCAGCCAGTTGGTGAGCAGCTGCGCCCCGGCGTCCCCGCTCTTCTCGGGGTGGAACTGGGTCGCCGACAGCGCGCCGTTCTCGACCCCGGCGACGAACCGGTCGCCGTGCTCGGCCCAGGTGACCATCGGGGGCTTGAGCCGGGTGGGCGGGCCGTCCTGGCCGAGGGTGAAGTCGCGGACGCCGTAGGAGTGCACGAAGTAGAACCGCTGGTCCTGGAGGCCGTCGAACAGGACGGTGCCCTCGGGGGCCTGCACGGTGTTCCAGCCCATGTGCGGGAGCACCGGGGCCTCCAGCGGCTCGACGACGCCGGGCCACTCGCCGCAGCCCTCGGCGTCGTGCCCGTGCTCGACCCCGCGCTCGAAGAGGATCTGCATGCCGACGCAGACGCCGAGCACCGGGCGCCCGCCGGCGAGGCGGCGGCCGATCACCCGCGGCCCGTCGACGGCGCGCAGGCCGTCCATGCAGGCGGCGAACGCGCCGACCCCGGGCACCACGAGACCGTCGGCGTCGAGCGCGGCCTGCGAGTCGGCGGTGACCGTCACGTCGGCACCCACGCGGGCCAGCGCCCGCTCTGCCGAGCGCAGGTTGCCCGACCCGTAGTCCAGCACGACGACCTTCTTCACGGCTCCCACGGTACCGAGCAGCGCAGGCGCCCCCGCCGGGATTCCCGGCTCAGGCCGCCCACGGCAGCACCGTGAGCTCGGGCCAGACCGACGACCACCGTGCGGCCTTGGCCTCGTAGACCGCGCGCGGGGCGAGCCGGCGGTTGGGCCGCACGACCAGGCCGAAGAGGTCGGCGAAGCCGAAGGGCGCGTACACCCGGGGGCCGCCGGCGCCGACGGTCACGCCGAGGCAGCAGCACACCGCGGCGAAGGAGTCGATCGCGTCGCGGCAGTCGCGGAACGGCGGCGCCGGCGTGCCGAAGCGGTCGGCGTACCAGAGGTGCACGCGGGCCTCGTTGCGGATCTCCACCGGCACCGGCAGGTCGGCGAACAGCTCCGCCCCGCGGCGGATCACCGCGTCCTCGGCGTCCCAGGAGGTGTCCGGGTCGAAGTAGAACAGGTCGGCGTCGCGGATGCCGGTGCCGGCCGGGCGGCCGGTCACCGCGTTCCAGACCGTCTGCATGAGCAGGCCGGCGGTGAGCCACCACTCGCCCACGCCCAGGGACGGCGTCCGCGCGAGGACGGCCGCGACCGTCGGGTCGGCGAGGACGAGCTCGAGGAAGCGCTCCTCGTCGCTCACACCAGGCGCAGGATCCCCGCCGCCGTGGCCAGGCCGGCGGCGACCAGCAGGACGACGGCCACCGCCACCTGCGGACCGGTGCGGCCCTTGGTGTCGGAGTCGGCCTTCCACATGCTCCAGGCGCCGCCGAGCAGGAAGCCGCCCAGGATGAGCAGGGTCAGTCCGAAGGTCATGCGAGGAACCGGAGCTGCGGCATCGGGTTACAGCGCGCCCTTGGTCGAGGGCACGTCGGAGATGCGCGGGTCGAGGGCGACGGCGGTGCGCAGCGCGCGAGCCAGCGCCTTGAACTGCCCCTCGACGATGTGGTGGGCGTCGCGGCCGGCGTAGAGCACCCGCACGTGCAGGCTGATCCGCGCGTTGAACGCGAAGGACTCCAGCACGTGCTTGGTGAGCGACGTGGGGTAGTCCGGCCCGATCATCGGCGTCATGTTCTCGGGCTCGGCGTGCACGAAGTACGGCCGGCCGGAGAGGTCGACCGCCGCCTGCACGAGCACCTCGTCCATCGGGATCGTGGCGTCGCCGTAGCGGGTGATGCCGCGCTTGTCGCCCAGCGCCTCGGCGAACGCCTGCCCGAGGGCGATGGCGACGTCCTCCACGGTGTGGTGGGCGTCGATGTGCAGGTCGCCGTCGGCCTGCACGGTGAGGTCGATGCCGCTGTGCTTGGACAGCGCGGTCAGCATGTGGTCGTAGAACCCGACGCCGGTGCTGATCGAGCTCTTCCCGGTGCCGTCGAGGTCGACCTCGACGACCAGCTTGGTCTCGCTGGTCGCGCGCTCGACGCGTGCAGTGCGGCTCATGATCCCGAGTCTCCCTCACCCGTGCGGTACAGCGGCGCCACCTCACCCAGGGCGGTGAGGAAGGCGGTCGTCTCCTCGGCGGTGCCGGCGGTCACCCGCAGCCAGCCGGGCAGGCCGACGTCGCGGACGAGGACGTCGCGGTCGAGCAGCGCCTGCCACGCGGCGGCGGCGTCGCCGAAGCGGCCGAAGAGCACGAAGTTCGCGTCGCTCGGCACGCTGGTCAGGCCCAGCGTCGGCAGCGCGGCGACGATCCGGTCGCGCTCGGCCTTGACCGCGTCCACCGTGGCCAGCAGCGCGTCGGTGTGGGCCAGCGCGGCGCGCGCGGCCGCCTGGGTGAGCGAGCTCAGGTGGTAGGGCAGCCGCACCAGCTGCAGCGCCTCGACCACCGCGGGGTCGGCGGCGAGGTAGCCCAGCCGCAGGCCCGCCATGCCGAACGCCTTGCTCATCGTCCGGCTGACGATCAGCCGCGGGCGGCCGGGCAGCAGGGTGACCGCCGAGCGGGTGCCGGTGCGGGCGAACTCGGTGTAGGCCTCGTCGACGACCACCACGCCGGTCGTCGCGTCGTGGATCGCCTCGATCGTCTCCAGCGCGACGGCGGTGCCGGTCGGGTTGTTCGGGCTGGTCACGAAGACGACGTCCGGGGCGACCTCGCGGACCTGCGCGACGGCCTGGCCGGCGTCGATGGTGAAGTCCGCGCGCCGGTGCCCGTCGACCCAGCCGGTGCCGGTGCCGGCGCAGATGACCGGGTGCATGGAGTAGGAGGGCGTGAAGCCCAGCGCCGTCCGGCCCGCGCCACCGAAGGCCTGCAGGATCTGCTGCAGCACCTCGTTCGAGCCGTTGGCCGCCCACACCTGCGCGGGCTCGACCGGCTCGCCGGTGGTGCGCGCCAGGTAGGTCGCGAGGTCGGCCCGCAGCGCCGTGGCGTCGCGGTCGGGGTAGCGGTTGAGGCCCACCGCCGCCTCGGTCAGCGCCGTGCCGAGGTCGGCGAGGAGCTCGTCGGGCAGCGGGTGCGGGTTCTCGTTGGTGTTGAGCCGGTGGGCGGCCGGCACCTGCGGGGCGCCGTAGGGCGTGCGGCCGCGCAGCTCGGGCCGCAGCGGGAGCTGGTCGAGCCGCGTCGTCGGGTGCAGGGTCATGCGCGCTGCCGGGCCCGCACCGCGGCCGCGTGCGCCGGGAGGTCCTCGGCGGTGGCCAGGGCGTCGATGTGCCCGGCGACCTCGGCCAGCGCCTGCTCGTCGTACTCGACGACGTGCACGCCGCGCAGGAACGACTGCACCGACAGCCCGCTGGAGTGCCGGGCGCAGCCGCCGGTGGGCAGCACGTGGTTGGAACCGGCGCAGTAGTCGCCCAGCGACACCGGCGACCAGGCGCCGACGAAGATCGCGCCGGCGTTGCGCACCCGCATCGCCACGTCGTGGGCGTCGCGGGTCTGGATCTCCAGGTGCTCGGCGGCGTAGGCGTCGACCACGCGCAGGCCGGCGTCCAGGTCGTCGACGAGGACGATGCCGGACTGGCTGCCGTCGAGGGCGGTGGTGATCCGGTCGGAGTGCTTGGTGGCCGCGACCTGGCCGGGCACCAGCTCGAGGACGGCGTCGGCCAGCGCCTCGCTGTCGGTGACCAGCACGGCGCCGGCGAGCGGGTCGTGCTCGGCCTGGCTGATCAGGTCGGCGGCGACGTGCACCGGGTCGGCGGTGTCGTCGGCGAGGATCGCGACCTCGGTGGGGCCGGCCTCGGAGTCGATGCCGATCAGGCCGCGGAGCAGCCGCTTGGCCGCGGTCGTGTAGACGTTGCCCGGCCCGGTGACCATGTCGACCGGCTCGCAGGAGCCCGCGCCGTACCCGAAGACGGCGATCGCCTGCGCGCCGCCGACGGCGTAGACCTCGGTGACGCCCAGCAGCGCGCAGGCCGCGAGCACGCCCGGGTCGGGCAGGCCGCCGTTGTCGCGCTGCGGCGGGGAGGCCACGGCGATCGACTCGACCCCGGCGATCTGCGCGGGGACGACGTTCATGACCACGCTGGACAGCAGCGGCGCCAGCCCGCCGGGCACGTACAGGCCCACCCGGCGCACCGGCAGCCAGCGCTCGGTGACCGTGCCGCCGCGCACCACCTGGGTGGTGACGTCGGTGCGCCGCTGGTCGGCGTGCACCCGGCGGACCCGGCTGATCGCCTCCTCCAGCGCCGCGCGGACGGCGGGGTCGATGGTGTCCAGCGCCTGCTGGATCGCCTCGACGGGGACGGCGAAGTCCTCGGCGTCCACGCCGTCGAGGCGGGCGGTGATCTCGCGGACGGCCTGGGCGCCGCGGATGCGCACGTCCTCGCACAGCGGGCGGACCGTGGCCAGGACCGAGTCGATGTCGGTGGCGGCGCGCGGCAGCAGGCCGGAGAGCTCGCGCACCCCGGGAAGTGCCGATCCGCGCAGGTCGATGCGGGCGAGCACGGGCTGACCTCCGGGACGGCGGACCCCGCGACGGGGCCCACGGCGGTGGAACGGGAACACCTCAGGGTAGTCGGGACCTGCGACGGACCCGGCCGCACGGGGGCGCCGTAGGCTCCCCGCGTGGGCGAGGTCATCCCGTTGTTCCCCCTCGGGACGCCGCTGTTCCCCGGGGTCGTCCTGCCCCTGCAGGTGTTCGAGCCCCGCTACCGGCGGCTGATGCACGACCTGCTGGCCACCCCCGGCCCGCTCGAGGACCGGTCCTTCGGCGTGGTCGCCATCCGCCAGGGCTGGGAGGTCGAGCAGGTCTCCCCCGCCGAGGCTCTCTACGACATCGGCTGCACCGCCCGGCTGCAGACCGTCCGCCCCCAGCCCGACGGCGGCTTCCGGATCGTCACCGTCGGCGGCAGCCGGTTCCGGCTGCTCGACGTCCTGGTCGCCGACGACCCGCCGTACCTGCAGGCCGAGGTGGAGTGGCTGGCCGACGAGGAGGCCGCCGAGGAGGCCGCCGGCGACCAGGAGGGGCTGGTCGACGCCGGCGGCGAGGACCTCGAGGAGCTGGTGTCCTCGGTGGCCCGCGGCTCGATGGGGGTGCTCGTGCGCAACGTCGGCGAGCTGTTCGCCCGGTACGTGGGCGCGGTCGCCGGGCTGCGCGGGGAGGACCTCGACTCCGATCCGGCCGCCGACGCGGAGACCGCCGCCCTGCTGCAGGCCGTCGGCGACGATCCGCGCGCGCTGTCCTACCTCGTGGCCTCGGCGGCGCTGCTCACCACCGAGGACCGGCAGACCCTGCTGGCGGAGTCGGCGACCCGCCGGCGGCTGGCGCTGGAGTCGCGGCTGCTGCGCCGCGAGCTGACGCTGCTGGAGACCCTCGGCGCCGTGCCCGTGCCGCTGACGCGGTTGGCCGGTCCGCGCAGCGTCAACTGAGGAAGGACCCCCTCCTCCCCACCCCTCGCACGCTCGGGGCGGTACCCGGGAGGGGGCCACACCTCCCCACCCCTCGCACGTGCCCGGGGCCGGGCCTCGCTACGGGCGACCGCTCCCGGTGAGCTCGGCCGCCTCGGGGACGTCGTCGCGGCCGAGGTCCTCACCGGCGGCGAACAGCGTGCCGACGACGTAGGCCAGCACCGCGACGAACGGCGCCACGGCCAGCGCGGCCACCGACCGCAGCTCCAGCGGGGTGGTGACCACCGCCCCGACCTGCTGCAGCTCGGCCGTCGTCGGGGCGGGCCCGAGCGCCACGCCCAGCTGCCAGGCCAGCGCACCGCAGATCAGCGAGCCCAGCGCCAGCGCCCCGAGGACGGCGACCCCGCGGCGGCGCCGCAGCTGCCAGGCGAGCACTCCCGCCACGAGCCCGAGCCCGGCCATGACCAGGACGAACACCGTGTCGTCACCGGCCTTGAGCTCCGCCGAGGCCAGCCCGATCGACTGCACGCCGTCGGCGGTGACTCGGTAGTCCTGCCGGGGGGCCAGCGCCCACCAGAGCAGGCCGGTGACCAGGCCGCTGAAGCCGAGGCCGACGGTGATCCAGAGCGCGACGTCCCGGTCGGCGCGCAGCTCGGCCCGCGCGTCGTAGCGCGGCCACGCCGTCCGCGCCGGCGGCCCGTCGACCGGCAGCATCACAGCAGCGCCACGCTGGTGGGGCCGAGCAGCGCCTTGATGTCGCCCATCAGCGCGGTGCTCGGCCGCACCCGCAGCCCGTGGTCCAGCCGCAGCACGGTCTCGCGCCCCCCGTTCAGCAGCTTCAGGTGCACCTCGGTCGTGCCGGGGTGGCTGCCGAGCACCTCGCGCAGCCGCTCCACCACCGGCGGGGTGCAGCGGGCGGCGGGCATCGACACCATCACCGGGCCGCGGGGGCCCTCGGTGAGCTCGGGGATGCTCACCTCGGCGGCGAACAGCGAGGGCTGGTCGTCGCGGCGGCTGATCCGGCCCTTGACCACGACGATCTGGTCGCGGACCACCTTGTCGGAGACCTCGGCCCAGGTCTTGGGGAAGAACAGCACCTCGATGCCGGACTCGAGGTCCTCCAGGGTCGCGATCGCCCAGGGCGCACCCTGCTTGTTGGTGCGCGGGCCCACCGCGGTGAGGATGCCGGCGATGGTCACCGTGGCGCCGTCCTCGACACCGCCGGCGTTGATCTCCGCGATCGGGGTGTCCGCGTGCGAGGCGAGCACGTGCTCGACGCCGTGCAGCGGGTGGTCGGAGACGTAGAGCCCGAGCATGTCCCGCTCGAAGACCAGCCGCTCGGACTTGGACCAGTCCGCCGTCGGGATGGCGATCTCCAGCGCGCCGCCGAACGGGTCGTCGTCCGCGCCGTCGCCGCCGAAGCCGCCGAACAGGTCGAACTGCCCCTCGGCCTCCTTGCGCTTGAGGCCCATCGCCGCGTCGACGGCCTGGGCGTGGATCGCGGTGATGCCCTGCCGGGAGTGCCCGAGGGAGTCGAACGCGCCGGCCTTGGCCAGCGACTCGATGACCTTCTTGTTGCAGGCGACCGCGTCGATCTTGCGGAGGAAGTCGGCGAAGTCCTTGAACGCGCCCTTCTCCTCCCGGGCGCGGACGATCGACTCGACGACGTTGTGGCCGACGTTGCGCACCGAGGCCAGGCCGAAGCGGATGTCGTCGCCGACGGCGGTGAAGTCCCAGGAGGACTCGTTGACGTCCGGCGGGAGCACCTTGATGCCCATCCGGCGGCACTCGGCCAGGTAGACCGGCCGGCGGTCCTTGTCGTCGCCGACGCTGGTGAGCAGCCCGGCCATGTACTCGGCCGGGTAGTTGGCCTTGAGGTAGGCCGTCCAGTACGAGACCAGGCCGTAGGCGGCCGAGTGGGCCTTGTTGAACGCGTAGTCGGCGAACGGGACGAGGATGTCCCAGAGCGTCTTGATCGCCGCGTCGGAGAAGCCACGCTCCTTCATGCCGGCCTCGAAGCCGACGAACTCGGCGTCCAGGACCGACTTCTTCTTCTTGCCCATCGCCCGGCGCAGCAGGTCGGCCTTGCCGAGCGAGTACCCGGCGACCTTCTGCGCGATGGCCATGACCTGCTCCTGGTACACGATCAGGCCGTACGTGCCGCCCAGGATGTCCTCGAGCGGCTCGGCCAGCTCGGGGTGGATCGGGGTGATCTCCTGCTGGCCGTTCTTGCGCAGCGCGTAGTTGGTGTGGGAGTTCGCACCCATGGGGCCGGGCCGGTAGAGGGCGCCGACGGCGGAGATGTCCTCGAAGTTGTCCGGCCGCATCAGCCGCAGCAGCGACCGCATCGGGCCGCCGTCGAACTGGAAGACGCCGAGGGTGTCACCGCGGGCCAGCAGGTCGTAGGTGGCCTTGTCGGTGAGGTCCTTGCTGATCTCGTCGAGGTCGACCGGCGGCTTGCCGTTGGCGACGATGTTGCGCAGCGCGTCGTCGATGACCGTGAGGTTGCGCAGGCCCAGGAAGTCCATCTTGAGCAGGCCGAGCGTCTCGCAGGTCGGGTAGTCGAACTGCGTGATGATGGCGCCGTCGGCCTCCCGTCGCATGATCGGGATGCTGTCGATCAGCGGGTACCGGCCGATGATGACGCCGGCGGCGTGCACGCCCCACTGGCGCTTCAGGCCCTCGAGCTTGCGGGCCTGGTCGACCACCTCGGCCGCGCCCGGGTCGGACTCGTAGCGGGCGCGGAACTCCGCGGCCTCCTTGTAGCGCGGGTGGGCCGGGTCGAAGACCCCCGACAGCGGGATGCCCTTGCCCATCACGTCCGGCGGCATGAGCTTGGTGAGCTCGTCGCCCACCGAGTAGGGCCGGTCGAGCACGCGCGCGGCGTCCTTGATCGCGGCCTTGGCCTTGATGGTGCCGTAGGTGACGATCTGGCTGACCCGCTCCTCGCCGTACTTCTGCGAGACGTACTGGATCACCTCGCCGCGGCGGCGGTCGTCGAAGTCGATGTCGACGTCGGGCATCGAGACGCGCTCGGGGTTCAGGAAGCGCTCGAAGATCAGCCCGTGCGCCAGCGGGTCGAGGTCGGTGATGCCCAGGGCGTAGGCGGCCAGCGAGCCCGCGGCCGAGCCACGGCCGGGGCCGACCCGGATGCCGTTGTCCTTGGCCCAGTTGATGAAGTCGGCGACCACGAGGAAGTACCCCGGGAAGCCCATCTGGGTGATGATCCCGACCTCGTAGTCGGCCTGCTTGCGCACGTGGTCGGGGATGCCGTTCGGCCAGCGCTTGTGCAGGCCGCGCTCGACCTCCTTGACGAACCAGGAGGTCTCGTCCTCCCCCGGCGGCAGCGGGAAGCGGGGCATGAGGTCGGCGCCCTCGGTGAACGACACCTCGCACTGCTCGGCCACCAGCAGGGTGTTGTCGCAGGCCGCGGCCAGCTCGCCGGGGAACAGCGCGCGCATCTCGGCAGCGCTCTTCAGGTAGTAGCCGTCGCCGTTGAACCGGAAGCGGTTGGTCTCGTTCAGCCGCGACCCGGTCTGGATGCACAGCAGGGCGTCGTGGGCGTCGGCGTCCTCCTTGTGCGTGTAGTGCAGGTCGTTGGTGGCCAGCAGCGGGATGCCGAGCTCGTCGGCGATCTTCATCAGCTCCGGGCGGGTCTTCTTCTCGATGGACAGCCCGTGGTCCATCAGCTCGGCGTAGAAGTTCTCGCGCCCGAAGATGTCCTGGAAGTCGGCCGCGGCCTGGCGGGCGCGGTCGTACTTGCCGGCGCGCAGCCACATGTTGACCTCGCCCGACGGGCACCCGGTCGTGGCGATGAGGCCCTTGCCGTAGCGCTCGAGCAGGTCGCGGTCGAACCGGGGCTTGCGGTACTGGCCCTCCAGGCTGGCCAGCGAGGAGATGCGGAAGAGGTTGTGCATCCCCTCGGTGGTGCGGGCCAGCAGCGTCATGTGGGTGTAGGCGGCCTTGCCGCGGTTGGAGCCGCCGTCGCCCTCCTCGTCGATCAGCTGGTCGCCGAAGTCGAACGGGGCGCGGTCGAACCGCGAGCCGGGCGTGTAGTAGCCCTCCATGCCGATGATCGGCTTCACGCCGGCGGCCTTGGCCTGCTTGTAGAAGTCGTAGGCGCCGAAGACGTTGCCGTGGTCGGTCATGGCCAGGGCGGGCATGCCCTGCTCGGCCGCGGCCTTGGTGACCTCCGGCAGCTTCGCGGCACCGTCGAGCATCGAGTACTCGGTGTGGACGTGCAGGTGCACGAACGAGTCGGTGCTGCTCACGGTGTCAGTACTCCTCACAGGTCGTGCGTGCCCGGCCGTCGGGGACCGGCGGGCGACCGGCGGGGAAGACCGGCAGGGCTGGTGCGGGGGCGACGCCGGTGACCACTGGGCCGGTGCCGGCTCGGCGGTCGGGTCGGTGGGTCGATCCTCGCACTGGGGACGGTCTACGCCGAGGGTCTGACAGAACGTGTCTCCTCACAGGCGGACCGGCCCGTCACATCCGACGCGGCAGCTGCCGGCGCATCGTGACGTGCGCGATACCGGCCTCCTCGTACTCCTCCCCCACGGCCGTGTAGCCGGCCCGCTCGTAGAAGCCGCGGGCGGTGAGCTGGGCGTGCAGCTCCACCTCGGACAGGCCGAGGGCCACCGCCCGGCGGTGCAGCTCCTCCAGCACGGCGGCCCCGTGCCCCGCGCCGCGGGCGGCCGCGTCGACGGCCATGCGGCCGATCACGCCACGGCCGTCGCGGACCAGCAGGCGGCCGGTGGCCACCACCCGGCCGGCGTCGTCCCGGCTCAGCGCGTGGACGGCGGTGGCGTCGGCGGCGTCCTGCTCGATCTCGGCCGGCACCCCCTGCTCCTCGACGAAGACGCGGGTGCGCACCGCGGCGATCTCGGGCCAGTCGGCGGGGCTGGCCGGGCCGGCGGGCACGCCGCTCACCGCAGCACCGAGGAGGCCGGGAGGGCGGCGCCGGGCACGAGCAGGAAGCGCAGGTCGATCAGCGCGTGCAGCAGCACGGGCAGGAGCAGCGAGCCGGTGTCCAGGTAGAGGCCGGCGAGCACGGCGCCGAGGACGCCGGTGGTGACGATGCCCGCGACGCCCTGGTAGGCGTGCGCGACGCCGAAGGCGACCGCGGCCACCACGACGAGGACGGCGTTCGAGAGGCCCCCGCTGACCGCGGCGACCACCGCGAGGAAGAAGCCCCGGTAGAGCCACTCCTCGCAGATGCCGGCGGTCAGGCCGACCACCGTGAACAGCCGCCGCTCCGCACGGGTGCGCGGCAGCAGCGCCAGCGTCGAGTGCACCGGGGCCTCGGCGTGCCGGCCGTCGCCCGCCCTGCGCGCCGGTGCCGGCTCGGCGGTCAGCGCGCCCGAGCGCAGCGCCCGCGTCGAGACGACGACGAGCAGCAGCACCAGCACGGTCGCCACGCCCGACACCGGGCCCGGCCACGACTGCGGCCAGCGCAGCCCCACGGCGGCGGCGTCCACCCCGGGGGCGGACAGCCAGATGACCAGCGCGAGCAGCGCCAGCCCCCACTCGAGCACCAGCAGCCGCAGGTAGAACGACCGGCGGGCGCGGGCGTCGGTGCGCAGCCGGCCCTCGAAGCGGCGGTGCAGGACGGCACCGACCAGCGGCTCCCCGAGCACCAGGTACCCGCCGACGACCACCGCCGACAGCGCTGCCGGCCCGTAGTCGGCCAGCTCCGCGGGCAGCCCGGCCACGACGGCTCCTAGGCCTCGGCCCGCAGGATCGCGAGGGCGCCGGCCAGGTCGGCCGGGTAGTCGCTGGTGAACTCCACCCACGAGCCGTCGGCGGGGTGGGCGAAGCCGAGGCGCACGGCGTGCAGCCACTGCCGGGAGACGCCCAGCCGGGCGGCCAGGGAGGGGTCGGCGCCGTAGGTCATGTCACCCACGCACGGATGGCGCAGCGCGGAGAAGTGCACCCGGATCTGGTGGGTGCGGCCGGTCTCGAGGTGGACGTCGACCAGGCTGGCGGCCGGGAAGGCCTCGATCACCTCGTAGTGCGTCACCGAGGGGCGCCCGCCGCTGACCACGGCGAATTTCCAGTCCGAGCGGGGGTGGCGGTCGATCGGCGCGTCGATCGTGCCGCGCGACGGGTCGGGGTGCCCCTGCACCAGGGCGTGGTAGCCCTTGTCGACCGTCCGCTCCTTGAACGCGGCCTTGAGCAGGGTGTAGGCCCGCTCGCTCTTGGCCACGACCATCAGGCCCGTGGTGGCCGCGTCGAGCCGGTGCACCACGCCCTGCCGCTCGGCCGCCCCCGAGGTGGAGATGCGGTAGCCGGCCGCGGCGAGCCCGCCGACGACCGTCGGCCCGTCCCAGCCGGGGCTGGGGTGCGCGGCCACGCCGACCGGCTTGTCGACCACCACGACGTCGTCGTCGTCGTGCACGACGGTCAGCCCGGCCACCGGCTGCGGAGCCGGGGGCTCGCCCGGCGGGGGCGGGAGCTCGACCTCCAGCCAGCTGCCGCCGGTGAGCCGGTCGCCCTTGCCGCGCACCCGGCCGTCGACGACGACGGCGCCGGCGTCGGCCAGCTCGGCGGCAGCGGCGCGGGTCAGGCCGAACAGCCGGCTGAGCGCCTGGTCGACCCGCTGGCCCTCCAGCCCGTCGGGCACCGGCAGCGCGCGGTGCAGGCCGGGGGTGCTGGTCACGCCCCCATTGTGACCGTTGGTGCCGACGGCGCGGCGGAGCGCTCGCGCGCGCCGGTCACCCGGCGGCCGGCCGATCGTCCTCCCGCGAGCCGCTGCCGGCCCGGGTGCCGTCGAACTCGATGCCCCGCAGGGCCAGCAGGACGCCGAGGACGCCGCCGCAGACGATCGCCGAGTCGGCGACGTTGAACACCGGGAACACCTGCGCGTCGGGCGCGAACACCGAGACGAAGTCGACGACGGCGCCGCGGAGGAACCCCGGATCGCGGAACACCCGGTCGACCAGGTTGCCGAGGGCCCCGCCGAGCACCAGGCCGAGGGCGACCGCCCAGCCCAGGGAGAACAGCTTGCGGGCGGTGCGCACGATGACGACCGCGACGACGGCGGCGATGACGGTGAAGACGATGGTGAAGCCCTCGGCGAAGGAGAACGCCGCACCGGGGTTGCGGTAGTGGGTCAGGTACACCAGGCCGCCGAGCACGCGGATGTCCTCCCCGGGCTCGACGGTGGCGACCACGACCACCTTGGTGACCAGGTCCAGCAGGAAGACGCCGGCGGCGAGGGAGAGCAGCAGCCGGGTGTACGGGCGCCGGGCCGGGGTGGCGGGGGGCGGATCACCAGGGACGTCGTCGCGGGCGTCCGCGGGCTCGTCGGACAGCACGCGCTCCAGGGCTCGGGGCCCCGGCGGGGCCGACCTGCACGACGATAGCCGTGCGGAGACCATGGTCCGGGGTACCCGTCGACAGCGTCCGGCAGGTGCACACCCGAGCCCGGGGTGATCCTTCTCACCCTGCCCCCGACGAATCTCACACCCCCGAGGGGGCGTGAACGGCACCGGATCGGCCGAAGGTCGGAGGGGAGCACGTAACCGGCCAGAGAGGCAGCTGTGTCCACCGAGATCGCACCAGCGACCGACCCCGACGTAGTCCTCGTGGGCGGCGGCATCATGAGCGCGACGCTGGCGTCGCTGCTCGGTGTCGTGGCCCCCGACTGGAGCGTCGCCGTCTTCGAGTCCGCGGGCAGCGTCGCGGGCGAGAGCTCGGACGCCTGGAACAACGCCGGCACCGGCCACGCCGCCCTCTGCGAGCTGAACTACACGCCCGCGGGTCCCGACGGCCGGGTCGACCCCACCAAGGCCATCGGGATCAACGAGCAGTTCCAGGTGTCGCGCCAGTTCTGGTCGCACCTGGTCCGTCAGGGCCTGACCGGCTCGCCCAAGGACTTCATCACCCCGGTTCCGCACATCAGCTTCGTGACCGGTGAGACCGGCCGCACGTACATGCGCAACCGGTACGCCGCGATGTCGGCCGAGCCGCTGTTCGAGGGCATGGAGTACACCGACGACCCCGACACCCTGGCCTCCTGGGTGCCGCTGATGATGGCCGGGCGCGATCCGCAGCAGATCGTGGCCGCCACCCGCTCGCAGGCCGGCACGGACGTCAACTTCGGCGCCCTCACCCGGATGCTGCTGGCCCAGGCCGAGGGCCGCGGCGTGCACGTGCACGTCAACCAGCGGGTCGCCGGCATCGAGCGGCTCTCCGACGGCCGCTGGAAGGTGACCGTCCGCGACACCCGCTCCGGCGAGCACCGCACCGTGCGCACCCGCTTCGTCTTCGTCGGCGCCGGCGGTGGCGCGCTCCCCCTGCTGCAGAAGGCCGGCATCCCCGAGATCCGCGGCTTCGGCGGCTTCCCGGTCAGCGGCAAGTTCCTCCGCACCCGCTCCCCCGAGCTGGTCTCCGGCCACCAGGCCAAGGTCTACGGCCAGGCGGCGGTCGGCGCGCCGCCGATGTCCGTGCCGCACCTGGACCTGCGGCTGATCGACGGCGACCACTCGCTGCTGTTCGGCCCCTACGCGGGCTTCTCCCCGAAGTTCCTCAAGGCCGGGAAGCTCTGGGACCTCCCGATGTCGGTGCGCGGCAACAACATCGGCTCGATGCTCGGCGTCGCCAAGGACAACGTCCCGCTGACCAAGTACCTGATCACCGAGCTGATGAAGTCGGCCAAGTCGCGGCACGCCGTCCTCACCGACTTCATGCCCCTGGCCGAGGCATCGGACTGGGACATGATCACCGCCGGCCAGCGGGTCCAGGTCATCAAGCGCGACGAGACCTCGGGCAAGCCGATCCTGCAGTTCGGCACCGAGCTCGTGGTCGGCGCCGACGGCTCGATCGCCGGCCTGCTGGGCGCCTCTCCCGGCGCCTCGACCGCGGTGTCGGCGATGCTGACGCTGCTGGAGCGCTGCTTCCCGCAGCGGATGGACACCTGGCGGCCGCTGCTGCAGGAGGCCATCCCCTCCTACGGCCACAAGCTGTCCCAGGAGCCGGAGCTGCTGGCCCGGGTCCGCGCGGAGACGATGCAGACCCTCGAGCTCAACGGCTGACCAGCCCCGCACCACCCGAGAGGCGCCGGACCACCCGTCCGGCGCCTCTCGGCGTCTCTAGTCGGTCTCGGTGGCCCGGCCGTCCTCGCCGCGCCAGGAGGCGAGCCGGCCGGCCCGGCTGACCGCCCGCAGCCGCCGCTCGGCCTCCGGCCGCGACCGCCGCGCCGACACCAGCAGCGCCTGGTCCCCGCGCCGCAGCCGGGTCGTCGCGTCGGGGACGAAGGAGTGCCCGTCGCGGACGATCAGCACCACGGCGGCGTCCTCGGGCAGCCGCAGCTCCGGCAGGTAGACGCCGTGCAGCCGCGAGCCCTCCGGCACCCGCAGCTGCATCAGCTCGGCGTCGAGCTCCTCCAGCGGCGCGGCCTCCACCTCGATGTCGCGCGGGGTGACCGGGGCGGCGATCCGCAGCCGGCGGGCCACCCACGGCAGCGACCAGCCCTGCACCACGGTGAAGACGACGACCAGCACGAACACCGTGTCGAAGATCCGCTCGGCGCCGGGCACGTCGAGGGTCAGCGGAAAGGTCGCCAGCACGATGGGGACGGCGCCGCGCAGGCCGGCCCAGGAGACGAACGCCTGCTGCGCCAGCGGCCAGCGGAACCAGACCAGGGACAGCCCGACCGAGAGCGGCCGCGCGACCAGCAGCAGCGCGCCCCCCACGACCAGCGCCGGGCCCAGGGCGTCGAGCAGCCGGCCCGGCGAGGCGAGCAGCCCCAGCAGCACGAACAGCCCGATCTGGGCGAGGGAGGCCATCCCCTCGGCGAACCCGATGCTCGCCGACCGGTGCGGCAGCGCCGCGTTGCCGAGGACGAGACCGCACAGGTAGACCGCGACGATCCCGGAGGTGTGCGCGAGGGTCGCCGCGGCGTAGGCCAGCACGCACAGCGCGAGCATCGCCAGCGGGTAGAAGCCGGCCAGCGGGAGCGCGACCCGCCGCAGCAGCGCCGCGCCGAGGAAGCCGAGGGCCACCCCGATGGCCGCGCCGCCGATCAGCTCGAGCACCACCTCGGCGGCGATCAGCCACCAGGTCTCGGCGTGCGCGTCGGTGAGGTGCGCGGCCAGCGCGGTGACCAGCAGGATCGCCGGGGCGTCGTTGAGCCCGCTCTCGGCCTCGATGGCCGCGGCCAGGCGGCGCGGCAGCGGCAGCCGGCGCAGCGCGGCGAAGACCGCGGCGGCGTCGGTCGAGCTGATCACCGCCGCCAGCAGGAGCGCGAACCCCCACGAGGTGCCGAGCAGCAGCACGGTGACGGCGGCGGTCACCCCCACGCTGACCGCGACGCCGATCGTGGCCAGCGACAGCCCCGGCCCGATGGCGCGGCGCACGTCGGACCACCGGGTGGTCAGACCGCCCTCGGCCAGGATGACCACCAGGGCCGCGACGCCGAGGTTCTGGGTGAGCGCGGCGTCCTCGAACTCGATGCCCAGGCCGCTCTCCCCCAGCGCGACCCCGAGCGCCAGGTAGAGCAGCAGGCTGGGCAGGCCCAGCCGGTCGGCCAGCCGCAGCGCGACCGCGGCCACGAGCACCACCAGCGCGCCGATCGCCAGCGCGAGGGTCACCGTGGTGTTCACCGCGCGCCCCCGACCATGCGGGCATCCTCCCGTACCCCCGTGTCGGGTCCGTTGCGTGCCGGGTCCCTCGCGCCTGCCGCCGAGCCGCTCGACGGCTCGGGGACAATGGGGGCGTGAGCTCTCCCTTCCGCGCGCTGCCCCCGCAGGTCGACCTGCCCGCCCTCGAGCGCGACGTGCTGCAGCGCTGGTCGGACGGCCAGGTCTTCGCCCGCTCGGTGCAGGCCTCGCAGGGCAGGCCGCAGTGGAACGTCTACGAGGGCCCGCCCACCGCCAACGGCCGGCCGGGCACCCACCACATCGAGGCCCGCGCGTTCAAGGACGTCTTCCCGCGGTTCAAGACGATGCAGGGCTGGCACGTGCCCCGCCGTGCCGGCTGGGACTGCCACGGCCTGCCGGTGGAGATCGCCGTCGAGCAGGAGCTGGGCTTCGCCGGCAAGCCCGACATCGAGCGGTACGGCATCGCCGAGTTCAACGCCCGCTGCCGGGAGTCCGTCGAGCGGCACGTGGACGCGTTCACCGAGCTCACCGACCGCATGGGCTACTGGGTCGATCACTCCACCGCCTACTGGACGATGGACCCGACCTACATCGAGAGCGTCTGGTGGTCGCTCAAGCAGGTGTTCGACAAGGGCCTGCTGGTCGAGGACCACCGGGTGGCCCCCTACTGCCCGCGGTGCGGCACCGGGCTGTCCGACCACGAGGTCGCCCAGGGCTACGAGAGCATCACCGACCCGTCGGTGTACGTGCGGCTGCCGGTCACCAGCGGCGAGTGGGCCGGCCGGGCCGACCTGGTCATCTGGACGACGACGCCCTGGACGCTGCCCAGCAACACCGCCGTCGCGGTCAACCCCGACGTCACCTACGTCGTGGCCCGGCGCGGCGAGGACACCCTCGTCGTCGCCGAGCCGCTGCTCGAGGCGGTCTTCGAGGGCCTCGAGGGCGTGGAGGTGCTCGCCCGCACGCCCGGCCGGGACTGGGAGCGGGTGCACTACCGGCGGCCGTTCGAGCTGGTCGACTTCCCCGAGGGCGAGGACGCGCACTACGTCGTCCTCGCCGACTACGTGACTACCGAGGACGGCACCGGCCTGGTGCACCAGTCCCCCGCCTTCGGCGCCGACGACCTCGCCGTCTGCCGCGGCTACGGCCTGCCGGTGGTCAACCCGATCGACGCCGGCGGGCACTTCCTGCCCGAGGTGCCGCTGGTCGGGGGCCGGTTCTTCAAGGTCGCCGACGAGGCGCTGGTCGAGGACCTCTCCGCGCGCGGCGTCCTGTGGCGGGAGAAGCGCTACGAGCACAGCTATCCGCACTGCTGGCGCTGCCACACGCCGCTCATGTACTACGCGCTGCCCTCCTGGTACATCCGCACCAGCGCGATCAAGCAGGACCTGCTCGCCGAGAACGAGAAGACCAACTGGTTCCCCGAGAACATCAAGACCGGCCGGTACGGCGACTGGCTGAACAACAACGTCGACTGGGCGCTGTCCCGCGACCGGTACTGGGGCACGCCGCTGCCGATCTGGCGCAACGACGCCGACCCCTCCCGCATGGTCGTCGTCGGGTCGCTGGCCGAGCTGTCGGAGCTGACCGGCCGTGACCTGTCCGGCCTGGACCCGCACCGGCCGTTCATCGACGAGGTGACCTTCACCCGGCCCGGCGAGGAGGGCACCTACCGCCGCGTGCCCCAGGTCATCGACGCCTGGTACGACTCCGGCTCCATGCCCTTCGCGCAGTGGGGCGCGCCCTACCGCAACGAGCCGGAGTTCCGGGCCGCCTACCCGGCGCAGTTCATCTGCGAGGCCATCGACCAGACCCGCGGCTGGTTCTACTCGCTGATGGCCGTCGGCACGCTGGTGTTCGGCCGCAGCTCCTACGAGAACGTGCTCTGCCTGGGCCACATCCTCGCCGAGGACGGCCGCAAGATGAGCAAGCACCTGGGCAACATCCTCGAGCCCATCCCGCTGATGGACCGGCACGGCGCCGACGCCGTCCGCTGGTTCATGCTGGCCGGCGGCTCACCCTGGTCGGCCCGCCGGGTGGGGCACGAGACGCTGTCCGAGGTGGTCCGCAAGGTCCTGCTGACCTACTGGAACACCGCCAGCTTCTTCACCCTCTACGCCGAGACCAACGCCTGGAGCCCGGCGTCGGCCCCGGCCCCCGCGCGGGCGGAGCGGCCGCTGCTGGACCGCTGGGCGCTGGCCGAGCTGGCCGCCGTCACCGAGGGCGTCACCGCGGCGCTGGAGGACTTCGACACCCAGGGCGCCGGGCGGCTGCTGGCCCAGTTCGTCGACGACCTGTCCAACTGGTACGTCCGGCGGTCGCGCCGGCGGTTCTGGGACGGCGACCCGGCGGCGCTGGCCACCCTCCACGAGGTGCTGGACGGCCTGACCCGGCTGATGGCGCCGTTCACGCCGTTCGTCACCGAGGAGGTGTGGAGCCGCGCGGTCGTGCCGGGGCTGGGCGAGGGCGCGCCGGACAGCGTGCACCTGGCCTCGTGGCCGGAGGTGGACGACGCCGCGCGCGACCCGGAGCTGGTCGAGCAGGTCGCCCTGGTGCGCCGCCTGGTCGAGCTCGGCCGCGCCGCCCGCACCACCGCCAAGGTGCGCACCCGCCAGCCGCTGGCCCGTGCCGTCGTGGCGGCGCCGGGCTGGGCGGCCCTGCCCCGTGACCTCGTCGCCGAGGTCGCCGACGAGCTGAACGTCGCCGCGCTCGACGAGCTCGCGGCGGTCGGCGGCGACCTGGTCGACGTCAGCGTGAAGATCGACTTCCGCGCGGTCGGTCGCCGGCTGGGCAAGCGGGTGCAGGACGTCGCGAAGGCGGTCGCCGCGGCCGACGCCGCGGAGCTGGTCGCCGCCTACCGGTCCGGCACCGCCGCGGTGACCGTCGACGGCGAGCAGGTGCCGCTGGAGGAGGGTGACCTGGTGGTCACCGAGACGCCCCGGGAGGGATGGGCGGTGGCCAGCGGCGCCGGCCTCACCGTCGCCCTGGACCTCGAGCTGACCCCGGAGCTGGAGCGCGCCGGGCTGGTGCGCGAGGCCGTGCGGCTGGTGCAGGAGGCCCGCAAGACCACCGGCCTGGCCGTCAGCGACCGGATCGAGCTGTGGTGGACCGCCGAGGGCGCCGACGCCGCCGCCTGGGAGCAGGCGCTGGCCGAGCACGGCGAGCAGCTCGCCGCGGAGGTGCTGGCCGTGCGGGTGCACGCCGGCACCGCCGGCGACGGCGAGGGCATCGAGGGCCCGGCCGGCTCCCGGTTCTGGCTCGCGCGCGCCGCGGTCTGAGCGGCGGGCGCCGCCCGCTCAGCCCGCCGAGGAGCGGCGCGAGCGGGCGGCGTCGGCCAGGTGCCGGTCGGGGCGGCACAGCGCGCAGGGCGTGAACCCGTCGGTGCGCGCCTCGGCCACCGGCAGCGGGATCGTCTCCCGCCCGGTCAGCCACCGGCACCCGGCGAGGTGGTAGCGCGGGTGCTCGTCGACGACGAGCACCTCGTCGCGCAGGTCGACGACCAGCAGCAGATCGGTGACCTCGACGTCCTCCTCGCCGGGGTCCCCGCCGTCGGCGGTGACCGCGCCGAGCACGGGAGCCGCGGCCGGTTCCTCGGGGGCGGCGTGGCGGGCGTGCCGGCCGGTGCTCGGCGCGGGATCGGGCTCGGCGGCGACGACCGGCTCGAGCGGAGCGCTCGCGGCCGGCTCGGTCCGGGCCGGCTCGGTCGCCGAGGTCGTGCTCGCCGTCGGCTCGCTCGCCGCGGGGGCGGTCCCCGCGGCCGCGGTTGCCGTGGCCTTCGTCTCCGCGGGCTCGGTCTCGGCGGGCTTCGTCGCGGCCGGCTCGGTCGCCGAGGGCTCGGTTCCCGCGGGCTTCCCGCCTCCCGCCGGGCGGAGCCGTGCCGCCACCAGCAGGACGGCCGCGACGGCGCAGCAGGCGACACAGCCCCAGTACGCGGTGGTGGACCCGGTGGCCAGGCCGCCGACGAACAGCGCGAGTCCCCCGAGCACCAGCAGTCCGGCCGCCAAGATCACCGGACGACTGTAGCTGGGCTCACAGGGTGCCGCGCGCAGACCGCCCGGACACGCGACGGGCCCCCGGACCGCTGGTCCGGGGGCCCGTCGACGCGGGTGCGTCAGGCGCTGGCGTGCTGGTTCTGCCGGCTGCTCGAGGACGGCTCGGCCGAGCCGCGGCCGTCGAGGTCGCGCAGGTGCGACTCGAGGTAGGAGCGCAGCCGGGTGCGGTACTCGCGCTCGTAGGTGCGCAGCTCCTCGATCTTGCGCTCGAGGCTCGACCGCTTCTGCTCCAGCCCGCTGAGCACCTCCATGTGGCGGCGCTCGGCGTCCTGGTCGAGCGCGGCGGCCTTGGCGCGGGCCTCGCGCTCCATCGTGTCGGCGCGGGTACGCGCGTCGCTGATCATCGTGTCGGCGCGCATCTTGGCCTCGCTGACCATCTGCTCGCTCTTGGCCCGCGCCTCGCTGACCATGCGCTCGCTGTTGGTCTTGGCGCTGGCGACCATCTCGTCGGCCTGCGCCTTGGCCTCGTTGACGTACCGGTCGGCGGTCTCGGTCGCCAGGGCCAGCATCCGCGAGGCGCGAGCGCTGTCGTCCTCGCGCGGCGCGGCCGGCGGGGGCGGCGGGGCCTGCACCGGGGCCGGCGGCTCGGGAGCCTCGACGCGGGCGGTGCGCCCGGTGTTCGAGCGGAGCTCGTTGTTCTCCTCGATCAGCCGCGCCAGCTCGGCCTCGACCACGTCGAGGAAGGCGTCGACCTCGTCCTCGTCGTAGCCGCGCTTGCCGATCGGAGGCTTCTTGAAGACGACGTTGTGCACGTCGGCTGGTGTGAGTGGCAAGGGGCTCACCTCGGGTCGGACGGCGGGAACAGGGGCGTTCTCGGACGAGCGGCGGCGGACCGCCCCCGACGCGCGGCGTCGCCGCTCCCGGCGGCAGCAGCGGTCATGCGCTGAGGGCGAGACTTCTCGTGATGCCGCGCAGGATGTAGACGGCGATCAACAGCACCATAAACCCGAGGTCCAAGCGGATGGTCCCCAGGTTCAGAGGCGGGATCACCTTGCGCACGACCTTCAGCGGCGGGTCGGTGGTCGAGTAGACGACCTCCAGGCCGGCGGCCACGAGGCCGGACGGGCGCCAGCTGCGCGCCAGCACCATCACCCAGTCGACGACGAACCTCGCGAAGAGCAGGACGAGGAAGACGAGCAGCACCGACGACACGATCTGCCAGAAGAGAGCCACGGTCCTCGATCGTCCAGGGCACCGGTGGGGTGCCTTCCAGTCGCGCCGGGCGGCCCCGGCGCGGGTTCGCGCGCCACGGCCGCCCGGGACGGCTCAGGACTGGTTGAAGAAGCCGCCTTCGCGGATCCGCGCCTTGTCCTCGGCCGTCACGTCGATGTCCCGCGGACTGAGCAGGAACACCTTGGCCGTGACGCGCTCGATACTACCGCGCAGCCCGAACGACAGGCCTGCAGCGAAGTCGACCAGTCGCTTCGCGTCGGCGTCGTCCATCTCGGTGAGGTTCATGATGACCGGCATCCCGTCGCGGAAGCTCTCGCCGATCTGGCGCGCCTCGTTGTAGGTGCGCGGGTGCAGCGTGGTGATCCGGTAGGGCTTGGGGGCCGGCGCCGGCGCGGGAGCCGGCTCGGGAACGGCCGCCACCGGCTCGCGGGCGGCCAGGCCGGCCGCGGCCACCGGGCCGCTGGAGGCGACGGCGGACAGCCCACCGGCACGGGTGGAGCCGGCAGCGGGGGCGACGCCGAGGTTGCGGGGGCCGGGGGTGCGCCGCAGGACGACCGGCTCGGGGTCGGCCACCGGGGGCAGCTCGGCCGCGGGCAGGTCGTCGTCGTAGTAGTCGTACCGGCCGTCGTCCGGATGGCCGTCGTAGTGCTCCTCGGCGACGTACCGGCCGTAGCGCCGGTCGCGGTCGTCGGGACGGTCGTAGCCGTCCGCACCGCGCGCGTCGTACCGACCGCCGTAGGCGCGGGCGTCGTCGTCCTCGACGAGCCCGAGGTAGATGCCCATCTTCCGCATGGCTCCGGCCATCAGACCTCCCCCTCTACTCGGGCTTCCGGGGCCCGTGTGACTGGTGTGACTCGCGTGGCTGGTGAGCCGTCATCCTGCGGGGAGGGTAGGGGCCGCCGGCCGAAGATCGCGGTTCCGACACGCACGAGCGTGGCGCCGGCCGCGACGGCCTGCTCGAGGTCCCCGCTCATCCCGGCCGACAGCTCCGTGGCCTCCGGGTGGTCGGCGCGCACCCGGGCGGCGAGCTCGGCCAGCCGGGCGAAGGCGGCGGCGGGGTCCTCCCCGCGCGGGGCCACGGCCATGAGGCCCAGCAGCCGCAGCCCGGCGCTGCCGGCGACGGTGTCGGCGAGCCCCGGCACGTCGGCGGGGTCGGCGCCGCCCCGGGCGGCCAGCTCACCGCCGGGGCCGCCGAGGTCGACCTGGAGGAAGACCTCGACCGGACGGCCGGCCTCCTCCCCCACCCGGGCCAGCGTGCCGGCGAGCGAGGCCCGGTCCACCGAGTGGACGACCGCGCCGAGCCGGGCGACCGCCGCCGCCTTGTTGCGCTGCAGCTGGCCGACGAAGTGCCAGCGCAGGTCGACGTCGGCGAGCTCGGCGGCCTTGCCCAGCATCTCCTGCGCCCGGTTCTCGCCGAAGTCCCGGTGGCCGAGGGCGGCCAGCGCGCGGACGTCCTCGGCCGGCCAGGTCTTGCTCACCGCCAGCAGCGCCACCGACGCCGGATCGCGGCCGGCCGCGCGCGCGGCGTCGTCGATCCGGGCCCGGACCGCCTGCAGGTTCTCCGCCAGCGTGGTCACGGCGCGATCATCCCGCGCCCGGCCCCGGCGACCTCAGCCGAGCCAGGTGACCCCTGCCTGGCGGCCGGTCACCCCGTCGCGGCGGTGGGAGAACAGGAAGCGGTCCTCGACGGTGCAGCGCGGGTCGTGCACGACCTGCGCCACGCCGGCGCCGCGCAGCACCTCGGCCAGCCCGGCGCGCAGGTCCAGCCCGTAGGTGCCCTTCCGGGTGCGGACGGCGGCCGCGGGGGCCACCCGGGCGACCTCCACCTGCATCGCCCGGGGCACCTCGTAGCAGGCGCCGCAGACGGCCGGCCCCAGGAGCGCGGTGACGTCGCCGGGGCGGCTGCCGAGACCGGCCATGGCGGCCAGGGCCTCGCGGACGACGCCCTGGCGCACGCCCTCGCGCCCGGCGTGCACCGCGGCGACCACGCCGGCGGCGGGGTCGGCCAGGAGGACGGGCACGCAGTCGGCGACCAGCACGCACAGCACCAGGCCGGGCGTCGTCGTCACCACGCCGTCGGTGGCCGGCAGCGGGCCCTCCACCGGGCCGTCGACGACGGCGACGCCGGTGCCGTGCACCTGGTCCATCCAGACCAGCTGCCCGGCCGGCACCTGCAGCTCGCGGGCCAGCCGCTCGCGGTTGGCGGCCACGGCGGCGGGGTCGTCACCGACGTGGCCGCCGAGGTTGAACGACTCGTAGGGAGGAACGGACCGGCCGCCCCGCCGGTCGGTGACGACCCGCCGGGGTCGCACCGCCGAGGGGGCGGCCGAGGTGCCACTCATGGAGCCGACGCTACCGTCCCGCCACCAGCGGTCAGGCCCGCTACAGGGCCCGCCGAGCGCGGGGGCAGCGTCGGGGTCCTCTTACTGACGCAGGAACTCCGGGATGTCGAGCTCTTCCTCGAAGTCCTCGCTGGACAGCGGCCGGCGACCGGCCACCGGGCCGGGGATCGGCGGCAGCGGCGGCACGCTGATGCCCCCGCCGGCCGCGGCGACCGGCCGGACCGGCGCCTGAGGCTGCGCGGGCTGGGCGGCCTGCGGCGCCGCGGAGCCCACCAGCCGCTCCCCCGTGGCCGCGGGGGCCGGGTGCGCGGACTGGACGACCGGCTGCGGCACCACCGACGGGCGGGCGGCCACGGGCGGGGCGACCGGCGGCGCGGTCGGCAGCGAGGCGACCCCGGCGTCCTTGCGGGCGCTGGGCCGGCCGCTGTCGAAGCCGGCCGCGATGACGGTCACCCGCACCTCGTCGCCGAGGGCGTCGTCGATCACCGCACCGAAGATGATGTTGGCGTCGGCGTGCGCGGCGTCGGAGACCAGCGAGGCGGCCTCGTTGATCTCGAACAGCCCGAGGTCGGACCCACCGGAGATCGACAGCAGCACGCCGTGGGCACCCTCCATCGACGCCTCCAGCAGCGGGCTGGCGATCGCCTGCTCGGCGGCCAGCAGGGCGCGGTTGTCACCGCGCGCGCTGCCGATGCCCATGAGCGCCGAGCCCGCCCCCGACATGACCGACTTGACGTCGGCGAAGTCGAGGTTGATCAGGCCCGGGGTGGTGATCAGGTCGGTGATCCCCTGGACACCGGAGAGCAGCACCTGGTCGGCGGTCCGGAAGGCGTCCATGACGCTCACGTTCCGGTCGCCCAGCTGCAGCAGCCGGTCGTTGGGGATCACGATGAGCGTGTCGCACTCGTTGCGCAGCTCCTCGATGCCCGACTCGGCCTGGACCGCGCGCCGCTTCCCCTCGAAGGAGAACGGGCGGGTGACCACGCCGATGGTCAGCGCGCCGAGCTTGCGGGCGATCGAGGCGACGACGGGGGCGCCGCCGGTGCCGGTGCCACCGCCTTCGCCGGCGGTCACGAAGACCATGTCGGCGCCCTTGAGCACCTCCTCGATCTCCTCCCGGTGGTCCTCGGCGGCCTGCCGGCCGACGTCCGGCTGCGCGCCGGCGCCCAGCCCGCGGGTGAGCTCGCGGCCGACGTCGAGCTTGACGTCGGCGTCGCTCATCAACAGCGCCTGGGCGTCGGTGTTGATGGCGATGAACTCGACCCCCTTGAGGCCGACCTCGATCATCCGGTTGACCGCGTTCACCCCGCCGCCGCCGATGCCGACGACCTTGATGACCGCGAGGTAGTTGTGCGGAGGTGTCATGTGGGGCTCCCGACCTCGACCCTCATCCTCAAGTAAAGCCTTATAGTTATGTCAACTGGGTCGACGCGGACGAAGTTAGGTGGGGCGCGAGGGGCGCTACAAGCACCGCCTCCGGCCCGGCGTGTCGGAAAGGGCCGGTCCCACCGAACTCCCGCGACTCAGATGTCACATCCGCACCACTGACCGTGACGACTCGCCTGGTCGGCGTCTCATGTCGGGGTCGAAGCCGGGGAACACGCCGCTCGGCCGCTGTGGCGAAGTCGCTGGTCGTGTCGGGCGTGTCGCGCGGACCGGCGTGTCGGGTCCCCGGCGCCCGCGCGGACGCTGCGGAGGGGTGCGGGCACCGTCCGCGAGCGGCCGCCACCGCCGCACCCCGCGCACTGCCCTCCACACGATCAGGGTCCCTGGTCGTACCGGGTCCTCCCCGAGCGTGCGCGGTCCGGGAGGACACCCCACGATCAGGAACCCTGATCATGTGCGCGCCGCCCCCACCGCGCCGCTGACGGGGGCGGGGCGGTCAGCGCAGGACGACCGACGAGGGCGCGCTCACGTCGATGGTGACGGCCGGCTCGAGGGCGCCCGCGGCGATCTGCTCCAGCAGCGCCACGAGCGCGGCGGCCTTGTCCTCGGCGTCCTCGGCGCTGCCCCACAGCACGGTGGTGCCGTCGGCGAGGGTCAGCGTCACGTCCTGCGCAGTGGTGGCCGAGACCTGCGCGACCTGCTCGCGGACGTCCCGCGGCAGGGCGACCAGCGCGCCCAGCGCCGCGCGGGTGGCGGTGTCCTCCGGGCCCGGATCGGCCACCCGCAGCGGCACCACACCGGCCGGCGGCTGCCCGGTCACGGTGTCGAACAGGACGCCGTCGGCGTCCACCAGCGACCGGGTGCCGGCCCGCTCCACCACCGCGACGGGAACCCGCTCCACCACGGTGACGACGACGCTGCGCGGCCAGCCGCGGGTCACCTCGACCGAGGCCACCTGGGGCAGCCGGGCCACCCGCGCGGCGGCGGCGTCGACGTCGACCCGCAGCAGCGGCGTCCCGTCCGCGATGCCGGCGGCCGCGCGCACCTCCTCCGCGGTGAGCGAGCTCGCGCCGTCCACGCGCACCTCGTGCACGCCCAGCACCGGACTGCCCCACACCAGCCAGGCCCCGGCCACCAGCGCGGTCACCGCCACCGCCAGCCGGACCAGCAGCCGCCGGCGCCGGTCGGCCGGGGTGTCCCGCCGGGGCCGGCGCGGCCGCGGCGGGGTGGCGGGCCGGCGGGCGGCCGCCGAGCCGGCCCGGTCGCGCGTGGTGAGGCCGGCCCGGCTCACCGCTCGGCGCCCGCCGCGCCCGCCAGGGCCTCGAGCACCTCCGGACCGACCATGGAGACGTTGCCCGCGCCCATGGTGATGACCACGTCACCGGGGCGAGCGCGCTGCGCCAGCGCCGGCGCCGCGGCCGACCACGAGGGCTCGAAGTGCACCTGCCCGGCCGGCAGCGGCACGGCCTCGGCGACCATGGCGCCGGTGATGCCGGGGACGGGGTCCTCCCGGGCGCCGTAGACGTCCATGACCACGACCTCGTCGGCCAGGCCCAGGGCCTCGCCGAAGGCGGACGCGAACTCCCGGGTGCGGCTGTAGAGGTGCGGCTGGAAGGCCACCACGACCCGGCCCTCCCCCGCCACCGCCCGCGCGGCCCGCAGCTGGGCGGTCACCTCGGTCGGGTGGTGGGCGTAGTCGTCGAAGACCCGCACCCCGCCCACGGCGCCCTTGAACTCGAACCGCCGGTGCACGCCGCCGAAGCGGCCGAGGCCGGCGATAAGAGAGTCGGCGGGCAGCCCGAGCTCCAGCCCGGCCAGCAGCGCGGCGGCGCTGTTGCGCGCCATGTGCTCGCCGGGCACGCGGATGGACACCCGGCCCAGCACCTGCCCGTCCAGCAGCGCCGTCCACGCCGTCGTCTCCGGGCCGACCTCGATGTCGACCAGCCGCAGGTCGGCGTCCTCGGCGGTGCCGTAGGTGCGCACCCGCGCCGGCGTCGGGACGCCGCGCAGCCGGGCCGAGCCCGGGTCGTCGGCACAGAGGACGACGAACCCGGCCGGGTCGACGGTGGTCAGGAACCGGTCGAAGGCGGCCTCGACCGCGGCCAGGTCGCCGTAGTTGTCCAGGTGGTCGGCCTCGACGTTGGTGACGATCGCCCCGAACGGGGCCAGGAGCAGGAAGGACCGGTCGCTCTCGTCGGCCTCGGCCACGAAGACGTCGCCCTCGCCGGCGTGGGCGTTGCTGCCCGACTCGTTGAGGTCGCCGCCGATGGCGAACGACGGATCGACCCCGCACGCCTGCACCGCGACGGTGAGCATCGAGGTGGTGGAGGTCTTGCCGTGCGTGCCGGCGACCGCCACGCTGCGCCGTCCGGCCATGACCGCAGCCAGCGCGACCGCGCGCGGGAGCACCCGGAGCCCGCGCTCGCGGGCGGCGACCAGCTCGGGGTTGTCGTCCCGGATGGCGGTGGAGACCACGACGGTGTCGGCGTCGCCGAGGTGGGCCGGGTCGTGGCCCAGGCCGACGCGGGCGCCCAGGGCGCGCAGGGCCAGCAGCGTGGGGGTGTCCCGCCGGTCGCTGCCCGACACCCGGACGCCGCGCGCCAGCAGGATGCGGGCGATGCCGCTCATCCCCGCTCCGCCGATCCCGACGAAGTGCACCGCGCCCAGCTCCGCCAGGGACGGCACGGGCTCGTTCCACGCCGCCACAGCCGCGGCGCTCACTGCTCGCCTCCGGACTCGTTCCGCTCCTCGCTCGCCTGCACGGGTCGCTGCGATGCTCGCTCGCCCGTCGGCTTCGCGGCACTCACTGTCCAGCCACCTCCAGGACGATGTCCGCCAGCTTCTCGTCGGCGTCGGGCACCCCGGCCGCGGCCGCGTGGGCCGCGTACCCGGCCAGCGCGCCGGCATCGGTGAGGATCGGCACCACGTGCCCGGCGATCCAGTCGGGGGTCAGCGCGGCGTCGTCGACCAGCAGCCCGCCGCCGGCCTCCACCACCGGCAGGGCGTTGCGCCGCTGCTCGCCGTTGCCGATCGGCAGCGGGACGAACACCGCCGGCAGCCCGACCGCCGACAGCTCGGCCACCGTGACCGCCCCCGACCGGCACAGGGCGAGGTCGGCGGCGGCGTAGGCGAGGTCCATGCGCTCCAAGTAGTCGACGACGACGTACGGGGCGCTGCCGGCCGGCCGCGCCGGCACCGAGACGTCGGTGTTCTTCGGGCCCCGGGCGTGCAGCACCTGGACGCCGGCCGCCGTCAGGGCGTCCGCGGCGCCGGTGGCGGCCCGGTTGAGCGACGCGGCGCCCTGGGAGCCGCCGAACACCAGCAGCGTCGGCCGGTCGGGGTCCAGGCCGAAGGTGGTCCGCGCCTCGGCGCGGCGCGCGGCGCGGTCGAGCGTGCTGATCGCCGGACGCAGCGGCATGCCGACGTGCTCGGCGCCGCGCAGCGGGGTGCCGGGCAGCGTGGCCGCCACGCGGACGGCGATGCGGGCACCGACCCGGTTGGCCAGGCCGGGCAGGGCGTTCTGCTCGTGGACGACGACCGGCACGCGCCCGCGCGCGGCGAGGTAGGCCGGCAGCGCGACGTACCCGCCGAACCCGACGACGACGTCGGCGCCGACCTCCTCGAGCACCGCGCGGGTCTCGCGCACCGAGCGGCGCACCCGCCCGGGCACCCGCAGCAGGTCGGGGGTGGGCTTGCGCGGCAGCGGAACCGGCGGGATCAGCCGCAGGTCGTAGCCGCGGGCGGGCACCAGCCGGGTCTCCATGCCGCGGGCGGTGCCCAGGCAGGTGATCCGCAGCCCGCCGGGGATCCGGTCGGCCCGCCGGCGCAGCGCGTCGGCCAGCGCCAGCATGGGCTCGATGTGCCCGCCGGTGCCGCCGCCGGCCAGCACCACGGACAGCGGCGCGCTCACCGCGGCCGCCGCGGCACGTCGGGGGTGGAGACGCGCGCCCGCGCCGGGGGCTGGCGGCGCGGCTCCGCGCCGCGCCCGCGGTCGGCCGCGCGGCGCTCGCGCGGGGCCGCGGCCCGGTCGCGGGCGGCCGGGACCCGCTCGCGGCGGTCCCGCTCCGGCGGCACGCGGACGACGGTGCGCCCGCGGGCGTCGGGGCCGCGGCGGGCGGCGCGCTCGGGCTCGGGCCGGCGCGGCTTGCGGACCGGGTCGACCGCGTGCGCCGGCACCGGCAGCAGCAGCCGCGACAGCCGGCTGCGCCGGCGGGAGCGCTGGTGCTCGATCGCCTCGGGCTCGGAGCGGGCGAAGCGGATCAGCAGGCCGACGATGAAGAGGGTGAGGACCAGGGAGGTGCCACCGGCGGAGATCAGCGGGAGCTGCACACCGGTGACCGGGAGGACGCCGACCACGTAGCCCATGTTCATCGCCGCCTGCCCGACCAGCCACACGGTGATGGCCACGCAGGCCAGCTGGACGAAGCGGTCGGCCGAGCGGCGGGCGATGCGGAAGCCGGCGTAGGCCAGCACCGCGTACAGGGTCACCACGACCAGGCAGCCGAGGAAGCCGAGCTCCTCGCCGATGATCGCGAAGATGTAGTCGGACTCGGCGTGCGGCAGCAGGTCCCACTTCATGGCGCTGTTGCCCAGGCCGACGCCCCACAGCCCGCCGGTCGCCAGCGCGTAGAAGCCGCGGATGGCCTGGAAGCCGCCGTCGGTGGGGTCGGCGAACGGGTCGAGGAACGCGGTGATCCGGGCCGCCCGGTAGGGCGCCATCGCGATCAGGCCGACGATGCCGGTGATGCCGACGGCGGCGAAGCCGACCCAGACCCGCCACGGCGCGCCGGCGGCCATCAGCAGGCCGACGAGCACCAGCCCCAGGCTGACCACGGCACCGAAGTCGGGCTCGAGGATGAGCAGGATCGACAGCACGGCGAACACCGGCAGCAGCGGCACCAGGAGCGTCTTGACCGTGAGGTGGCGCTCGCGCATCGCCAGGATGTGCGCGCCCCACAGCGCGAAGACCAGCTTGGCGATCTCGCTGGGCTGCAGGTGGGTGACCCCGAGGTCGAACCACTGCCGAGCGCCGTTGAGCTGCACCCCCACGCCGGGGATCAGCACGAGCACCAGCAGGCCGGCCACGCCGACCAGCGCCAGCGGCGACCAGCGGCGGACCAGCCCGGTCGGCAGCCGGACGGCGACGGCCAGCGCCCCCAGGCCGATGCAGGCGAACACGACCTGCTTGACCCCGGGGGCCCAGGCCGGCTCGTCGTCCAGGGCGGCCTCGATCGCCGAGGCGGAGAAGACCATCACCAGCCCGATGGCCAGCAGCAGGCCGGCGGCCCCGATCACCAGGTGGCAGCTGGTCATGGGGCCGTCCAGCCAGGCCGGCGCCCAGCTGCGCCGGACCTCCGTCCGCTCGCGCGCCGCGGGGGCGCGGCCGCGTGCGGCCTGACCTGCGCGGGAGTCCATCCGGCCATCGTCGCCGCTGGGCCCGGCCGCGCCGGGCAGCCCGGGGGCGTGTCGCGCCGCCGTCCCGCCGGCCGGGTGGCCCGGGGAGGCGCTCACAGGCCCGTGAAGGCGAGCCAGTCGGCGTAGAACAGGCCCAGCCCGAAGGCCACCGCCATGGCGGTGACCAGCCAGAACCGGACGATGACGGTGTTCTCCGTCCAGCCGGCCAGCTCGAAGTGGTGGTGCAGCGGCGCCATGCGGAACACCCGCCGTCGCGTCGCCCGGAAGAACGCCACCTGGATGACCACCGACAGCGTGACCGCGACGAACAGCCCGCCCAGCACCACCAGCAGCAGTTCGGTGCGGGTGACGATGGCCAGGCCCGACAGCAGGCCGCCGAGGGCCAGCGACCCGGTGTCGCCCATGAAGATCTTCGCCGGGCTGGTGTTCCACCACAGGAAGCCCAGGCAGGCGCCCATCGCCGCGACCGCCACGAGCGTGACGTCCAGCGGATCGCGGACCTGGTAGCAGCCGTCGACCAGCACGGCGCTGCAGTCGTGGGTGAACTGCCAGAACGAGATGACGACGTAGGCGCCGAACACCATCGCCGAGCACCCGGCGGCCAGCCCGTCGAGGCCGTCGGTCAGGTTGACCGCGTTGGAGAACCCGGCGATGAACAGGTACGCGAGGACGACGAACAGGATCGGCCCGAGCGCCAGCGGGGCGATGTCGCGCACGTAGGAGACGAACGTCGAGGCCGGGGTCATGTCGGCGTCGTCCGGGAAGTTGATCGCCAGCACCGCGAAGGTGACGCCGACGACGAGCTGGCCGACCAGCTTGGCGGTCTTGTTCAGGCCGAGGCTGCGGCGGTAGCGGATCTTCAGGTAGTCGTCGAGGAACCCGACGGTGCCCAGCCCCACCATGAGGAACAGCAGGAGCAGGCCGGTGGCGGTCACCCCGCGGCCGGGCTGGCCGAGCAGGAACAGGTGGGCGATCAGGTACCCGCCGACGGTGGCCCCGACGATGACGGTGCCGCCCATGGTGGGCGTGCCCTTCTTCGACAGGTGGCTCTCGGGGCCGTCGTCGCGGATCTCCTGGCCGAAGCCGCGCCGGCGGAAGGCGTAGACCGCCATCGGCGTGGCGAGGATCGAGATGATCAGGCCGAAGGCGCCGGCGATGAGGACGGACTTCACGCGGCCGGCCCACCGTCGAGCAGGTCGGCGGCCAGCAGCTCGAGCCCGTAGGACCGGCTGGCCTTGACCAGCACGACGTCTCCGGGCACCAGCACCTCCGACAGCAGCTCGCGGGCGGCAGCCCGGTCCGGCACGTGCACCGCTCCCTCTCCGTCCCGGGCACCCGCGGCGCGGGCCCCGACAGCTATCCCTACCGCATCGGGCCCCACGGCCACGACGACGTCGACCCCGGCGCCGACCGCGTCGCGGCCCAGCCGCTCGTGCTCGGCCGCGGCGGCCGGGCCCAGCTCCCCCATCGCGCCGAGGACGGCGATCCGGCGGGTGCCGGCCAGCCCGGCCAGCGCCGCGAGCGCGGCCCGCATCGACTCGGGGTTGGCGTTGTAGGCGTCGTTGACCACGGTGACGCCGTCGGCCCGGCGGGTGACCTCCATGCGCCACCGGCTGCGCGACTGCGCGGCCGACAGCCCGGCGGCGACGTCGGCGGGCGCGAGGCCGGCGGCCAGCGCCGCGCCGGCGGCCGACAGGGCGTTGGCGACCTGGTGCTCGCCGACCACCTGCAGCGCGACCGGGTGGCTCTCCCCCACCGCGACCAGCTCGAACCGGGCCCGGCCGGCCTCGTCGAGCTCCACACCGGTGGCGCGCACGTCGGCGCCGGGGCCGCGGCCGGTGGTCAGCACCCGGGCGCGGGTGCGCGACGCCATCGCCGCGACGCGGGCGTCGTCGGCGTTCAGCACGGCGGTGCCGTCCTCGGGCAGCGCCTCGACCAGCTCGCCCTTGGCCCGGGCGGTGCCCTCCGGCGAGCCGAACTCGCCGAGGTGGGCCGAGCCGACGTTGAGCACCACGCCGATCCGCGGCGGGGCGGCCCGGCACAGCCGGGCGATGTGCCCGGGCCCGCGGGCGCCCATCTCGAGCACGAGGTAGCGGGTGTCCTCGCCGGCCGAGAGCACGGTGAGCGGCAGGCCGATGTCGTTGTTGTACGAGCCCGGCGGGCTGACGGTGGCGCCGGCGGTGGCCAGCACCTGGCCGAGGAGGTCCTTGGTCGAGGTCTTGCCCGACGAGCCGGTGATGCCGAGGGTGAGCAGGCCGTGTCCCCCTGCCCCCACCAGCCGGGCGTGCACCGCCGCGGCGAGCCGGCCCAGCGCGGCCACCGGGTCGTCGACGACGACGCACGGCAGCGCGGGGTCCGGCCGGGTGGTCAGCGCGGCGGCGGCGCCGGCCGCGGCGGCCGCGGGCACGAAGTCGGCGCCGTCCACCCGCTCGCCGGGCAGCGCGACGAACAGGTCGCCGGGCCCCACGGTGCGCGAGTCGACTGTGACCGCGCCGGTCACCCGGCCGTCGCCGGTCGGGGCGCCGCCGACCGCCTCCGCGATCTCGGCGAGGGTCAGGGCGATCACCGGGCCACCAGCCCGCTGAGCACCTCGCGCAGCACCGCACGGTCGTCGAACGGGGTCACCGTCCCCGCCACCTCCTGGCCGGTCTCGTGTCCCTTGCCCGCCACCAGCACGGTGTCGCCGGCACCGGCGCGGGCGACCGCCTCGGCGATCGCGGCCCGCCGGTCGCCGATCTCGACCACGCGGTCGCGGCGGTCGGCCGGCACGCCGGCCAGCATCGCGGCGCGGATGGCCGCGGGGTCCTCGGAACGGGGGTTGTCGTCGGTGACGACGAGCAGGTCGCTGCCCGTGGCCGCGGCGGCGCCCATGGCCGCCCGCTTGCCGGGGTCGCGGTCGCCGCCGCAGCCGAGCACGGTGATCACCCGCCCGGACGTCGCGGCGCGCAGCGCGGCCAGCGCGGTGGCGACGGCGTCGGGGGTGTGCGCGTAGTCGACGACGGCGACGAAGGGCTGGCCGGCGTCCACCGGCTCCATCCGCCCCGGGACGACGGTGCCCGCGATGCCCTCCAGCGCGGCCTCGACCGGCACGCCGACGGCGTCGAGCAGCGCGACGGCGAGGACGGCGTTGGCCACGTTGAACCGGCCGGGCAGCCGCACCCGCGCCGGCCAGCGGCGGCCGCCGGGACCGGTGAGGGTGAACGCCGAGCCGCCGTCGCCGGCGGTGGTCACGTCGGTCGCCGTCCAGTCCGCCGGGGAGCCGGCCGAGGCCACGGTGACCGGCGGCCGGCCGGCCGCGGCGAGCATCTCCGCCAGCCGACGCCCGTGCGCGTCGTCGACGTCGACGACCTCCGCGGCGGCGCGGCCGTCGAACAGCAGCGCCTTGGCGCGGAAGTAGTGCTCCAGGTCGGCGTGGAAGTCCAGGTGGTCCTGGCTGAGGTTGGTGAAGCCGGCGGCCGCGAACGGCACGCCGCCCACCCGGCCCAGCACCAGCGCGTGACTGGAGACCTCCATGACCACGGCGTCCACCCCGGAGCCGGCCATGTCCGCGAGCAGCGCGTGCAGCACCGGCGCCTCGGGGGTGGTGCGCACGCTGGGCACCACGGTGGGCTCGGCGGCGCCGCGGCCGCGGATGCGCGTCTGCACGGTGCCGATCAGCCCGGTGCCCAGGCCGGCGGCGGCCAGGCCCGCCTCGACCAGGTAGCTCGTCGTCGTCTTGCCGTTGGTGCCGGTGATGCCGATGACCCGCAGCCGGCGGGCCGGCTCGCCGTGCACCCGCGCGGCGACGGCGCCGAGCACCGCCCGCGGGTCGTCGACGACGCACACCGGCAGGCCGGTGGCGCAGGCGTCGTCGCGGCCGGTGGGGTCGGTGAGCAGGGCCACCGCGCCGCGGGCGACGGCGTCGGCGGCGAAGCGGACGCCGTGGGTGCGGGCACCGGGCAGGGCGGCGTAGAGGTCGCCGGGGCGCACGTCGCCGGAGGCGAGGGTCACGCCGGTGACCGCGGTGGCGGGATCCCCCTGCACGGGGTCCCCGACGAGGTCGGCGAGGTCACCGAGGGGACACGGGGGCGTCCCCGCGGGTCGGGGCACCGACCCGGGTGCGGTCGGGCTCACGCACTCTCCTCGCTGGTCCTCGACGGGCACGCGCACGTGCCCTCCCCCGTCGGGGCGGGGGGACGCTGGTGCGCTCCCGCGGTTGGGGATCCTACCGGCGGGCGGCCGCGGCCCCGCCCGACGCGGCGGTGCGGTCAGTCGCCGGTCAGCCGGAACTCCGGGCGGGCGGTGCCCGAGGGCACCACGCCGCCGGCGGTCAGGACGTACCGCATGACGTCGGCGAACACCGGAGCGGCGACCTGCCCGCCCTCGGCCGCGCTGGTGGGACGTTCCAGGTCGACGGCGACGACGTACTGCGGATCGTCGGCCGGGGCGAAGCCGACGAAGGTGGTGACGTACCCGCCGCCGGCGTAGCCGCCGGTCTCGGGGTTGGGCCGCTGGGCGGTGCCGGTCTTCCCGGCGACCCGGAAGCCCTCGACCACGCCCAGCGGCGCGGTGCCGCCGGGCCCGACGACGGCCTCGAGCATGTAGGCCATCTGGTCGGCGGTGGCCTCGCTGACGACCCGCGTCGGCTCGGGGGCGGCCGGGCGGGTGACCGTGCCGTCCGGCGCGGTCACCGATGCCACGATCCGCGGCTCGATGCGGACCCCGCCGTTGGCGATGGCCTGGTAGATCGAGGCCATCTGCAGGGTGGTGACCGACACGCCCTGCCCGATCGGCACGTTGGCCGCGCGGCTGGCCGTCCAGTCCGCGGAGTCCTGCAGGATGCCGGCGCTCTCCCCCGGCAGCTCCACGCCGGTCGTGCTGCCGACGCCGAAGGCCCGCAGGTACTCCTCCAGCGTGGCGTCGCCGACCTCGCGGGCCAGCATGATCGTGCCGACATTGCTGGACTTGGCGAGGATGCCGGTGACCGTCCAGTCCACCGGCTCGTGGTCGTGGGCGTCGGTGACGACGGCGTCCCCGGCCTGGATGTGCCCCGGCACGGTGAGCACGGTGTCCGGCGTGGCCACCCCCTCCTCCAGCGCCGCGGCGAGGGTGACCGCCTTCATCACCGAGCCGGGCTCGAAGACCTGGGAGACCAGCGGGTTGCCGAGCAGGGCCGGATCGGTGCTGCGGGCCTGCGCCGGGTCGTAGCCCGGGCACGAGCCCATGGCGACGACCTCGCCGGTGTGCACGTCGAGGACCACGCCGGAGGCGCGGGTCGTGGCGCCGTCCCGGCAGGCCTCGGCCAGCCGCTCCTCGAGCACGTACTGCACGTCCTGGTCGACGGTGAGCTGCACGTCGCTGCCGTCGACGGCCGGGGTGCTCTCGTCGATGCCCGACGGGATGGGGTTCGAGCCGCTGCCGACCTCGACCCGCCGCTCCCCCGGGACCCCGGAGAGCTGGTCGTCGAAGCGCAGCTCGATGCCGCCCAGGCCGTCGCCGTCGCTGCCGACGAAGCCGACCACCTGGCCGCCCACGGTGCCGGCCGGGTACAGCCGCACCGGGTCGTCGCGGAAGAAGATGCCGGCCAGCTGCAGCTCCTCGATGGCGTCCACGGTCTGCGGCGAGACCTGCCGGGCGAGGGTGACGTCGCGGCCGTCGGCCGACAGGAGCTCGGTCAGCTCGGAGGCGGGGACGTCGAGGAGCGTGGTGAGCGCCAGCGCGGTCCGCTGGGGGTCGGCGATCAAAGAGGGGTCGGCGGTGACCCGGGCGGCGTCGACGGTGTAGGCCAGCGGATGGCCGTCCCGGTCGAGGATCTGCCCGCGCAGAGCGGTGTCGACGAAGGTGCGCAGCCGCTCCTGGGCGGCGTCGGCGGCGTAGCGGGAGCCGTCGACGCCCTGCAGGAAGACCAGCTTGCCGACGATCACCAGCAGCGGCACGACGACCAGGACGAAGCCGATCGTCAGCCGGGAGCGGCTGGGGCTGAGCACGATGCCGCTGTGCCGCCGGCCGGGCGGGCGGCGGGGCGCGAAGGCACCGGAGCGCGGGGCGCCCGAGCGGGCGGCGCCGCGGGCGGGCACGCGCTCGGCCGGCCGGCGGCCGGGCGCCGGGCGGAGCGGCGGGGCCATCAGCCGCCGCCCTCGGCCGGGTCGGCGGGCGCGGTCGCCGGCTCGGGGGTGCCGCGCAGCGTGGCGCTGCCGTCCGGGGCGAGCACGAGGTAGGCGGCGGCCCCGGCGGGCACCAGCCCGGCGGTCGCGGCGGCCGAGGCCAGCGCCGCGGGGGTGTTCCCCGCGACGACCTGCTGCTCGAGCTGCTCGATCCGCTGGGCCTTCTGGGCGTTCTCCGCGCGCAGCTGCGTGGCCTTGAGGCTGTCCACCGCGATGGCGGTGTTGAGGAACAGCAGGGCCAGCGTGGTGCCGACCAGCAGGGCGAGGACCAGCAGCACGAACGGCGCGCGGCGGGCGGCCGGGGTGGCCGCCGCCCGCACACGGGCCGGCGCGGTGGGGACGACGCGCGGCGCGGCGGCCGACGGGCGCGCTGCCGCCCCGGGGGCGGGGCGGGTCGCCGGACGCGCGGGGCGGGTGCGCAGCGGTGCCGAGTGCGCGCGGCCGCTCACGGCGGGGACGGCCGCCGGGCGGGCGGCGCGGGGCCGCGCCGGGGCGGCGGTGCGGCCGGGCCGGTCCTCCGGCCGGGGCGCGCGGGCGGTCGCGCTCACGCGGCCCTCCGGATGCGCTCGGCGGCCCGCACCCGGGCCGAGGCGGCGCGGGGGTTGGCGGCGACCTCCGCGTCGGAGGGCGCCTCGCCCCCGCGGGTCAGCAGCCGCAGCACCGGCCCGAGCTCGGGCACGGGCACGGGCAGCTCCGGCGGCGTCCGGTCGGTGGCGCCGGCCGCGAGCGTCTGCTTGACGATGCGGTCCTCGAGGGAGTGGAAGGTGATGACGGCGATGCGGCCGCCGACGGCGAGGGCCTCCAGCGCCGCGGGCAGGGCGCGCTCCAGCACGCCCAGCTCGTCGTTGACCTCGATCCGCAGCGCCTGGAAGGTGCGCTTGGCCGGGTGCCCGCCGGTGCGCCGGGTGGCGGCCGGGATCGACGCCCGCACCAGCTCGGCCAGCCGGCCGGTGGTGGTGAACGGCTCGCGGGCGCGCTCGCGCTCGATGGCCGCGGCGATCCGGCCGGCGAAGCGCTCCTCGCCGTAGACCCGCAGCACGCGGGCGAGCTCGGCGGCGCTGTAGGTGTTGACCACGTCGGCCGCCGTCCGGGGGCCGGCCGGGTCCATGCGCATGTCGAGCGGGGCCTCCTGGGAGTAGCTGAAGCCGCGGTCGGGGCGGTCCAGCTGCAGGGAGGAGACGCCGAGGTCGAACAGCACGCCCTGGACCTCGGGGACACCGAGCCGGTCGAGGACGTCGGGCAGCTCGTCGAAGACGGCGGGCACGAGGGTGACCCGGTCGGCGTGCCCGGCGGCGTCGATGCGGCGGGCGGCCTCGGCGCGGGCGTCGGGGTCGCGGTCCAGGCCGATCACGCGCAGGCCGGGATGGGCGGCGAGCAGCGCCAGGGTGTGCCCGGCCAGGCCCAGGGTCGCGTCGACGAGGACGGCGCCCGGCGCGGCGCAGGCGGGAGCGAGGAGCTCGGTGACCCGCTCGAGGAGGACGGGCACGTGCACCGCGGGCCGCACGGGCTCGGTGCTGCTCATCGTCGACGGCTCCTGGACGGGTCGGGGCGGGACCGGGGTCGGGTCCCGACATGGTCGCGCGGGGGGCGCGGTCGGCGGTGGAGGTGACGCGGCGCGGCGCGGGGGGCGCGTGGGGCTCCCGGGGCCGCGGGGAGATGAGGGGGTGACCGGCCCGCCCCCCGCGGGGCCCGCCTGGCGTCGGGGAAGAGCGTCAGGTGGTGCCCCGCGGGGACGGGGGCCCGCGCCGGTCGCGGCGGATGCCGGTCGCGACGCTCCGACGGATGTCGGGTGCCTGGCTCGCGGGGGTCCGAACCGCGGGGAAGTCGGTTCGGGCCGGACCGGTCGAGCCGCGGGGAAGTCGGCTCGGTCGGCGGGTGGGCCAGGCAGGTCGCAGGGGGCGGTGCGGGCGGGGAGGGATCAGGACAGGGTGGGCATCCCCTCGCTCTCCATGTCGGCGTAGGCGGCCTCCTGCTCGGCCACGTAGGCGTCCCACGTGGCGGCGTCCCAGATCTCGAAGCGGGTGTCGACGCCCACGACGACGACGTCCCGGTCGAGGCCGGCGTACTCGCGCAGCCCGGCCGGGATGGTGATGCGGCCGGTCTTGTCCGGCTCGACCTCGACCATCGAGCCGAAGCTCATGCGGGCGCGCATGCGGGCCTGGGCGGTGTCGGCGGGGGCCATGGCGGCCGCGGCGGCGCTCTGCTCGGCGACCCGGGCCATGGTGAGGCCGTAGATGCAGCGCTCCTGGCCCTTCTTGATCACCATGCCGTCGCCGACCTGCTCGCGGAAGCGGACGGGGAGTGCGAGCCGGCCCTTCTCGTCGAGGCGCAACGGGTAGCTGCCGACGAACACCGGATCACCTCCCCCATGGGTCCTCCTCGACGTCCGCGGGGACCCCGGGACCGGCCCTGCCTCCCCACCGGGCCACACAGTAACCCACTGGGCCCCACTGGACACCACTCGACACCATGTCGTGACCGCTTCCCCCCACGACCGCCCCGCTCCCCGGTGACCTGGGCGGACGCACCCCGGCCACCGGCGTCCGGGAGGGCCGGCGGAGCCCTCCGGCGGGCGCCCGGCGGGGCCCCTCGACCGGCCCGGAGGGGCGCCGGGGGCGGCCGGTGGAGGGCCGGGGGGCGCCCGGTGGGGCCCGGTGGGGCGGTTCGTGGGGCGCGGTGGGGCGGGGGTGGGGAGTCCGCGCGGCCCGCCGCGGCGGCCGGGCGCCACGTACGGTGGATCCCGTGACCGAGGTGTCCCGCACCACGCCCGGCACCCCCTCGGTCGACGTGGCCGTGGAGGGTGCCCGGATCGCGGCGAACATGGCCCGTGTCGTGCACGGCAAGCCCGACGTCGTCCGGCTGGCGCTGGTGGTCCTCCTGGCCGAGGGACACCTGCTCATCGAGGACGTGCCCGGCGTGGGCAAGACCACGCTGGCCAAGGCGCTGGCCGGCTCCATCGACGCCAGCGTGCGGCGCATCCAGTTCACCCCGGACCTGCTGCCCAGCGACGTCACCGGCGTGGCCGTGTACGACCAGGAGAGCCGGGAGTTCGAGTTCAAGCCCGGTGCGGTCTTCGCCAACGTCGTGGTCGCCGACGAGATCAACCGCGCCTCGCCCAAGACCCAGTCGGCGCTGCTGGAGTGCATGGAGGAGCGCCAGGTCACCGTGGACGGCGTCAGCTACGAGCTGGCCCGCCCCTTCATGGTGATGGCGACGCAGAACCCGGTGGAGATGGAGGGCACCTATCCCCTCCCCGAGGCCCAGCGCGACCGGTTCACCGCGCGGGTGTCGATGGGCTACCCCGACCGGGAGGCCGAGCTGGCGATGCTCGACGACCAGTCGACGGCCGATCCGCTGGCCTCCCTCTCCCCGGTCGCCAGCGCCGCCACCGTGCGGGCCCTGGTCGCCGCCGTCGGCACGCTGCACGTCTCCGAGGCCGTCCGCCGCTACGTCGTCGCCCTGGTCGAGGCCACCCGCCGCTCCTCCGAGCTGCGCCTGGGCGCCTCGCCCCGGGCCGGCCTGCAGCTGCTGCGCACCGCCCGCGCCACCGCCGCGCTGGCCGGCCGCGACCACGTGCTGCCCGACGACGTCCAGGCCGTCGCCGTCCCGGTCCTCGCCCACCGGCTGCTGCTCACCCCCGACGCCGCGGCCGCGCGGCGCACCGGCGAGCAGGTGGTCGGCGGGTTGCTGGGCGCCACCCCGGTCCCCCGCGGACGCTGAGGATGGCGCGCGGCCCGGTCGGGACGGCGCTGTCGTCCCTCACCCTCCGCGGGCGCTGCCTGATCGCCGCGGGGGCCACGCTGCTCGGCCTGGGCGCGCTGCTCGGCGAGCTGCCGCTGGTGCAGGTCGCGGTCTTCGTGCTGGTGCTGCCGCTGCTGTCTGCGGCGACGGTGGCCCGCTCCCGGTTCCGGCTGTCCACCCGGCGCACGGTCACCCCGGCCCGCGTGCCGCGCGGCGGCGACGCCGACGTGCTGCTCGAGGTCACCAACGCCGACCGCCGCACCGGCGGGCTGTGGCTGCTGTCCGAGCAGCTGCCCGCCGAACTGGGCCCGGCCCCCGGGTACGTGGTGGAGCGGCTGCCCGCCGGGTCCACCGCGGCCCTGCACTACGCGTTGCACGGCGCCCGCCGCGGCCGCTTCGCCCTCGGGCCGCTGCGGCTGCGGCTGGTCGACCCCTTCGGCCTGGTCATGCGCAGCGTCGCCGGTACCGAGACCACCCCGCTGCTGGTCGTGCCGCGCGTGCGGTCCCTGCCGGCGGGCGGGCTGGCCGGTGGCGCCGGGCGGGGCGGTGAGGGCGCCCGCCGGTCGATCGCCGTCCAGGGCGAGGACGACGTCAGCACCCGCGAGTACCGCCACGGCGACGACCTGCGCAAGGTGCACTGGCGGGCGACCGCCCGCGCCGGGCAGCTGATGGTGCGGCTGGAGGAGCGGCCCTGGCGGGCCCAGGCGACCCTGCTGCTCGACACCCGCGTGCGCGCCCACCTGCTGGCCCGCGGCGGCAGCGGCCCGGTGCCGGGCCCGGCCGGCGACGACGCGCCGCCGGCCGACAGCCTGGAGTGGGCGGTGGAGGCCGCGGCCAGCATCGGCAGCGCGCTGGCCGGGCGGGGGGCCGAGCTGCGCGTGGTCACCGACGCCGGCGAGCTGGCCCCGGCCGAGGGCCGCGGCGGGCTGGGCGCGGCCGAGCTGCTCGACCGGCTGGCGGTGCTGCAGGCCTCCCGGCTGGCCACCCTGGACGCCGGCGTGGAGCGGCTCGCGCGGCTGGCCGGCGACGGCCCGGTGGTGGCCCTGCTCGGCGCGGTCGGGCCGGACGACGTCGCCGGGCTGGCCCGGGCGCGCTCGGGGCCCTCGGCCGATCTGGCCGTCCTCGTCGACGTGGGCAGCTGGGTGGTCGACGGGCGGGGCCGCAGCCGCCGGTCGCTGTCCGGTGCCGCCCGCGACCAGCTCGCCCGCCAGCAGGAGGAGGCCGCGCGGCTGCTGCGCGGCGCCGGCTGGCGGGTCGTGGTCGCCGGGGCGCCCGACCCGGTCGAGCAGGCCTGGGCCGCGCTGCTCGGCGCCGGCGCGGCGCCGCTCCCGGCCGGCCCGATGGGGGTGCCGGCGTGACCGCGGCCGACCCCGGGCCCTCGCCGCTGGCGCTGGACGCCGGCACCACCCTCGCCGCCGCGGCCGCCACGCTGCTGGGCGCGGTGGCCCTGTCCCCCGTCTTCACCGCCGGCGGCTGGTTCCCCCCGGTGCTCGCGGCCGTCGCCGTCGTGGCCGCGGCCGGTCTCGTGCTGCGGGCCGCCGGCGCGGTGCTGTGGGCCCGCGTGACGGCCGGCCGGTCGGAGCCACCGCGGTGGGGGGCGCTCGGCGTCCCCCTGGTGCCGCTCGGCCAGCTGGCCGCCCTGGCCTGCCTGTTCACCGCGCTGTTCGCCCCCGGGCAGGCGCTGTTCGGGTGGCTGCCGACGCCCGCCAGCCTGGCCGACCTCGGCCAGGTGCTCGCCGACGGCTCGGCGGAGATCCGCGAGCAGACGACGCCGGCGCTCCCCCTGACCGGCCTGGTCGCACTGACCGCGCTGCTGGTGGGCATCGTCGCGGTGACCATCGACCTGATCGCCGTCGGCGGGAGGCAGCCGGCGCTGGCCGCGCTCGGCCTGCTGCTGGTGTTCTGCGTCCCGGTCAGCACGGTGACCGGCGGCATCGGGCTGGCCGCCGTCGCCGCCCCCGCCGCCGGGCTGGCCCTGCTGCTGTGGGCCGACCAGCACCGGCGGCTGGCCTGGCGGCCCCGGCAGGGCCGGCGGTCGACCCTGCTGACCGGCGCGGGCGCCGCCCTGCGCACCGGCGCCCTGGCGCTGGTGGCCGCCGTGCTGCTCGGCGGGCTGGTGCCCACGCTGGCCGAGGGCGAGCTGGCCGCCGGCTGGGGCGACGGCTCGGGCGGCGGCGGGTCGACCGGCACCTCGCTGGACCCCGTCGCCGAGCTGCAGGGCCAGCTGACCCGCGACGAGCCGATCGACCTGCTGCGGCTGGAGGCCTCGGTCCCCGACCCGGGGTACCTGCGCGCGGTCGCCCTCGACGTGTACGACAGCGAGAACGGCTGGACGCTGTCCAACCTCGACGGCGAGACGACCGTCGACGGCGACCGGCTGGGCTCCCTGCCGGGCAGCGCGACCGACCGGCAGGTGCAGGCGCAGATCACCGCCATCGAGCACGACGACCGGTTCCTCCCGCTGCTGTACGCCCCGGTCGCCGTCTCCATCGACGACGCCCCGGACTGGCGGTTCGACCCGACCACGAGCACCGTCTTCGGCCGCGACACCACCACCGCCGGGCACACCTACCGGCAGCTGGCGCAGGAGCCGCGCCCCTCCCCCGCCGAGCTGGTCGACACCCCGGCCCTCCCGCCCGGCGACCCCCTGCAGGAGCGCTACACCGCCCTGCCCGAGCTCGACCCCGGCGTCACCGACCTGGTCGCCTCGCTCACCGCCGGTGCCGAGACCCCGTACGAGCGGGTGCAGGCGGTCTACGGCTTCCTCACCGACCGGGCCAACGGCTGGATCTACTCGCTGGCCACCGCCCCCGGCACCAGCGGGGACGACCTGGCCGACTTCCTGCGGCTGCGCCGCGGGTACTGCGAGCAGTACGCGGGCTCGATGGCGGTCATGGTGCGGGCCGCCGGCGTGCCCGCCCGCGTGGCACTGGGCTACACCCCCGGGCTGGTGCAGCCCGACGGCAGCCGGCTGGTCAGCAGCGACGACGCGCACGCCTGGGTGGAGGTCTACTTCGAGGGCTCCGGCTGGGTGCCCTACGACCCGACGCCGATCGACGTGGACCGGGCCGTCGAGCTGCCGTGGGCGCCCCGGCCGCAGGACCTCGAGGTCGATCCGCGCACCGACGTCACCGCCGCACCCGCGCCGGTGCCCGAGCCGACCGTCGCGCCGGTCGAAGGCGTCGCCGAGGAGGCGCCGGAGGCCGCGGCCGCGGCGGACTCCGCGGGCTGGCTGCGCCCGGCCCTTCCGGTGCTCGGCGTGCTCCTGGCGGTGGCCGCACTGCTGGCGCTGCCGGCCGGGGTCCGCGCGCTGCAGCGCCGCCGCCGGCTGGCGACCGGCACGCCGGCCGCGCTGTGGGACGAGCTCGCGGCCACCGCGCGCGACCTGGGGCTGCCCTGGGCCGAGACCCAGACCCCGCGGCAGGTGGCCGCGCGGCTGGCGCAGGCGCTGCCCGGCTCGGGCGGCGCGCACCGGGCCGGCCGCGCCGCCGGCGGCCCCGGCGCGCGGGAGGCCGTCGCGGTGCTGGCCGGGGCGGAGGAGGCGGCCAGCTACGCCCGCCCGGGCAGCGCGCCGCCGGCGGACCTGGCGGTCGCGTTGCGCACCGCCCGCCGGGGGCTGCTGGGCGCGGCCGCCCCGGCGACCCGGCTGCGGGCGCTGCTGCTGCCGGCGTCGGTGCCGGCGGGGCTGCGGGACAGCGCCCCGGTCCGGCGGCTGCGGGCGCTGGCCGGGCGCACCGCCTGACCGGCCGCACCGCCCGACCCACCGCACGGCCGGACCCTCCGCACCGCCGGACCGACCCCGGACGCGCGGCAGCCGCCGTCCGGTCCGGACGGCGGCTGCCGGGACGAGCGGGTGGTGCGACCGCTGCGGCTACTGGTCGTAGCGGCGGCGGAAGCGCTCCTCGAGGCGGTTCTTCAGCGGCTGGCGGCGAGCCCGGCCACGACCGCGGCCACCCGCGCCCCTGCCGCCGGCACCCCCGGCCGGGGCCTGGGCGCCCCCCTCGACCGCGCCGGTGGCCGAGCGGTAGTTGAGGACGCCGAGCGCCGCGCCGGCGAACATCACGAGGAAGCCCAGGGCGCCGAGGATGAACTGGTGGGTGACCGGCCCGCCGACGAGCAGGACCAGCCCGACGATGACCAGCAACGCGCCGATCTGCAGCTTGCGTCGGGCCTTGACCCGGCGATCGCCGGTCCTGACCGTGGAGGCGAACTTGGGATCGTCATCGACGAGGGCGCGCTCGATCTGCTCCAGCAGTCGCTGCTCGTGCTCGGAGAGCGGCACCGAGACCTCCAGGTGGGCGGAGCCATGGCCGTCGGAGGCTCCCGCCGACGGTGACATCGAGGATACGAGCCCTTTGCGGGGCGCGAAAGGCGAGTCGACCGCGACCCGCCGCACGCGCCCGACGATCACTCTCGCGGGTGGGTCGCCGGCTCGGACAGAGGACGGATGAACGGCGTCCGGGGTTCCCGACGCGCCGGCCCCGGACCCTCCCCCGCGCGGCGCAGGAGGGTGGCCGGGCGCACCGCTCCGGCCCCGAACCGGCGGGCCGCCCGGTCGGCGGCGAGCTCGGCCTCGCGGCGGCCGTGCTCCCGGGCGCCGAGCTCGAGCTGGCGGGGGGTGTCGCCCGCGGGGACCAGCCGCTCACCCCGCACGCCGACCAGCCGGATCCGGGCCCGCTGCAGGCCGAGGGCGTCGAACAGGGCCCGGGCGGTGTCGTAGAGCTCCTGGCCGACGTCGGTGGGCACCTCGAGGGTGCGGCTGCGGGTGAGGGTGGTGAAGTCGGCGAAGCGCACCTTGATGCTCACCGTGCGGGCCAGCCAGCCGCCCGAGCGCAGCCGCCCCGCCGTCCGCTCGGCCAGCCGCAGCAGCTCGCGGTGGACGACCGCCGGGTCGTCGACGTCGGTGGCGAAGGTCTCCTCGTGCCCGGCCGAGCGCTCCGGCTCGTCGGGCACCACCCGGCGCGGGTCGCGCCCCCAGGCCAGCTCGTGCAGCTGGCTGCCGGCGGCGACGCCGACCGCCCGCTGCAGGGTGCGGGCCGGCACGTGGGCCAGGTCGCCGACGGTGCGCAGCCCCAGCCGCAGCAGCACCTCCTCGGTCTTGGCGCCCACGCCCCAGAGGGCGCCCACCGGCAGGGGGTGCAGGAAGTCCATGACCTCGGCCGGGCGGACGACGAGCAGCCCGTCGGGCTTGGCGTGCGTGGAGGCCAGCTTGGCGACGAACTTCGTGCCGGCGACGCCGACCGAGCAGGTGATGCCCTGCTCGTCGAAGACCCGCGCCCGGATGTACTCGCCGATCTCCGCCGCGTCCCCCAGCCGCCGGCCGGCCCCGGAGACGTCGAGGAACGCCTCGTCGAGGGAGAGCGGCTCGACCAGCGGGGTGATCGACCGGAACAGCGCCATCACCGACCGGGAGACCTCGGCGTAGAGCGCGAGGTCGCCCGGCAGGACGGTGGCCGTGGGGCACAGCCGCAGCGCCCGCGCGGTCGGCATCGCCGCGTGCACGCCGTACCGGCGGGCCTCGTAGGTGGCCGAGGTGACCACCCCCCGGCCGCCCGTGCCCCCCACGATCACCGGGGTGCCGGCCAGCTCGGGGTGCCGGCGCACCTCGACGCTGGCGAAGAAGGCGTCCATGTCGACGTGCAGCACGCCGCACCCCGCCGCCCGGCTCCCCGGCACCCCGACCCCCTCCTCGAACGTGTGTTCGACCGACGGGGAGGACAGTACGGCCCGTCCCGGGCGGCGGGCATCCCGGAGCCGTGTCGTGACCGGACCGTTGCCCAGCGTGCCGCCACTCGTCGTTCCCGCTGGTCGGGGAGCGGGTGTGAGAGCAGGATCGGGGAGGTACAGCACGCCCGGACGGCCACCACCCGGTGGCCCTCGACCCAGACGGGAGAGACATGGCACTCGACGACGAGGACATCATCAGCGCGGGTGACGGGGGCGCGGACGGCGGCGCGGACGGCGGGGCCGACGGCGGCGCCGGTGACGGCGGGGCCGACGGCGGCGCGGACAGCGGCGCCGGCGACGGCGGGGCCGACGGCGGCGCGGACAGCGGTGCCGGTGACGGTGGCGCGGACGGCGGTGCCGACGGCGGGGCGGACAGCGGCGCGGCCATGGGCGCCGACAACGGCCAGCAGGGCCCCAACGACGCCGGTTCCGGCGGCGGCACCCCCGGTGTCCACGACGGTGGCGCCGACGGCGGCGCGGACGGTTCGGCCTGAGCCAGGACCCCACCGGCGGGGACCGGGCGGGCGTCTCTCCCCCGGGGGAGGACGTCCGCCCGGCCCTGCGCCGGTGCGCCGACGTCGACCCGCAGGTCTTCGCCGAGCAGTACTGGGGCCGTGCCCCGCTGCTGACCCGCGCCGAGGAGACCGGCGCGGACTTCCGTGACCTGCTCACCCTCGAGGCGGTCGACGAGCTGCTCTCCCGCCGCGGCCTGCGCACGCCGTTCCTCCGCATCGCCAAGGACGGCGAGGTCGTGCCCGCCGCGCGCTTCACCACCTCCGGCGGCGCCGGCGCCGAGGTCGCCGACCAGGTCTCCTCCGACGCGGTGCTGCGGCTGTTCGCCGAGGGCAGCACCGTCGTGCTGCAGGGGCTGCACCGGCTCTGGCCGCCGCTGATCGAGTTCGCCGACCAGCTGGCCGCCGACCTCGGCCACCCCACCCAGGTCAACGCCTACATCACCCCGCCGTCCTCGCGCGGGTTCTCCGCGCACTACGACGTGCACGACGTCTTCGTCCTGCAGGTCGCCGGCGAGAAGCACTGGACGATCCACGCCCCCGTGCTCCCCGACCCACTGCGCACCCAGCCCTGGACCGACCGCCGTGCCGCCGTCGCCGCCGCCGCGGAGGGCGAGCCGGTGATCGACACGGTGCTGCGGCCCGGCGATGCCCTCTACCTGCCGCGCGGCTACCTGCACTCGGCCACCGCGCTCGGGGAGATCAGCGCGCACCTGACCGTCGGCGTGCACTCGGTGACCCGGTGGGCGGCCGCGGAGGCCGCGCTGGACGTCGTCCGGGAGCTCGCCACCGAGGACCCCGCGCTGCGGTCGTCGCTGCCCCTGGGCGTCGACCTGGCCGACCCCGGCGCCGTCACCGGCGAGGTGACCGACGTCGTCGCCGCGCTGCGCGCCTGGCTGGACCGGGTGGACCCCGCCGAGGTCGCCGAGCGGCTGCGGGCGCGCACCTGGTCGCAGGTGCGCCCGGAGCCGGTGGCCCCGCTGGCCCAGGCCGGCGCCGCCGCGGCGCTGACGCCGGACACCGTGCTGCGGCTGCGCCGCCGGCTGCGCTGCCAGCTGCGCGAGCCCGCCGACGGCCGGGTGGTGCTGATCGGCGGCCGGCGCCGGCACGAGTTCCCCGCCGGGACCGCCCCCGCGCTGGCCGAGCTGCTGAGCGCCGGCGAGCTCAAGGTGACCGATCTGCCCGGGCTGGACGCCGCCGATCGGCTCACCCTCGCCCGCCGGCTGGTCACCGAGTCCATCGCCGTCGTCCGCGACGCCCGGCTGCCCGACGCCCCGCCGCCAGGGTGAGCGACCCGGCCCGGCGCCCGGCCCGCCCCGCGGGCCGGATCGCGGAGGGCCGCTGCTCGGCGCGCGCGCTGGCCCGGGGTGACTCGGCGGTCGGGACGGCGGCACCGGCGCAGCGGTGGGTGCTGGTCGAGCAGCCGGGCCCGTGGGGCCGCGACGCCCTGCTGCAGTCGCGGTTCGACGCCGAGGTGGCCCCGGAGCTGGCCCGGCGGGCCCGCGCCGAGGGGGTGCGGCTGCTGCTGGTGCGCCGTCCCGACGGCCGGCTGGCCGACTCCGGACGGCGCTGGGCCTACGTCGACAGCCGGCCCGGGCACCGGGGCACCTGGTGGTCGGTGCGCGACTCCGACGCCGACCTGCTGACCGCGCCGTGGGACGGCACGGCCGGCGAGCGCACCGACGGGCTGACCTACCTGGTGTGCAGCCACGGCGGGCACGACGCCTGCTGCGCGCTGCGCGGCCGGCCGCTGGCCCGGGCGATGGCCGAGGCCGGCGCCGACGTGTGGGAGTGCAGCCACCTCGGCGGGGACCGGTTCGCCGCCAACGTCGTCGTCCTGCCGCACGGGCACTACTACGGGCAGGTGCCCGGGGACGGCGCTGAGGTCGTCGCCGCGCACCGCGAGGGCCGGGTGGCGCTGCCGTGGCTGCGCGGGCGGGCGGGGCTGCCGCCGCCGGTGCAGGCCGCCCAGCACTTCGCGCGGGAGGAGCTCGGCCAGCTGGGCGTCGACGACCTGCCGCCGCTGGGCATGACCCGGCTGACGCCGGTCGGCGCCGCCGTGGAGCGCTGGGTGGTCACGCTGGCCGGCGCCGACGGCGACGTCGTGGTCGGCATCGAGAGCCGGCCGTCGGCCGAGGCGGCGCACCTGACCTGCTCGGCGACGCACCCGGCGCACACCCGCACCTGGCACGTGCTGTCGATGGCGGTGTCCGCGGGCGGGCGGACGGTCACCTCGACGGTGCACCGGCAGGTCTGAGCCCGCGGCCCGGCGCTGCTCAGCCCAGCGCGCGACCCCGGGCCACCAGCAGGGGGATCGCCAGCTCCGTGGCGGTCAGCGACCCGTGGTAGGCGCGCAGCCGGCTGGGGCCCGGCTCGCGCCGGCCGGCGGTCATGACCCAGTTCCCCCGGGCGAGGGCGACCACGTCGCCGATCCGCTCGGCCACGGCGCCGGCCACCGGGCCGAAGACGCCGGTCGCCACCGCCTCGTCGCGGCCGGCCACCCAGGCGCGGTGCCCGAGCTCGGCGCGCCAGCGGGCCACGACGTCGTCGGCGGCGCCGGGGACGGTGTGCAGGTAGCGGGCCCGCGGCTCGCCGGCGAGCAGCCGCACCCCCTCGAGCAGCTCCGGCTCCTCGTCGAGATCCAGCCGCGTGTGCGCGGAGACGTCGAGCATGCCGTGGTCGGCGGTGACCAGCAGCGCGGCGTCGTCGGGCAGGCCGTCGACGACCTGGGCGACGACCCGGTCGACCAGCTGCAGCTGGGCCCGCCAGCTGGGCGAGTCGACGCCGCGGATGTGCCCGGTGAGGTCGAGCTCGGCGGTGTAGCCGTAGACCAGGCTGCGCGGGGCGGCCGCCAGCGCGGCGAGGACCCCCGCGGAGAGGTCGCCGGCGCTGACCGTGCCCGAGTAGTCGGCGCCGCGGTAGGCCGCGCTGGTGAGGCCGGAGCCGGCGAAGGCGTAGGGCGCGACGGCGGTGACGGCGAGGCCGGCGTCGGCGGCCTGCTCGAAGACGGTGCGCTGTGCCTGCCAGTCGCGGGGGTCGGGGTCGTCGGCCCAGGCGGTGTGGTTGAGGGTGCGGTCCTCCCCCGGCACGGCGGTGACGAAGCCGAGCACGCCGTGGCTGCCCGGCGGCAGGCCGGTGCCCAGCGTGGTGAGGCTGACCGGGGTGGTGCTGGGGCACGGCGCCTGCAGGTCGCCCAGCGGGCCGGGCAGCGCGGCGAGGGTGGGCGCGAGGTCGGCGTGCGCGCGGACCAGGTCGGCACCGAGCCCGTCGACCAGGAGGACGGCGACCCGGCGGGCGCCGCCGAGCAGCTCGGTGAGGCCCAGCGGATCGGCCGGCAGGTCGCCGCGGGACACCGGGACGCCGAGGGCGGCGGCCGCGCCGGGGAGGACGTCGGCCAGCGTGGCGGTGCCGTAGGCGGGACGGGCGAGGTCGGCCGGGAGGGTCACGGGCGGGTGGCGAGCAGGTGCAGCCCGGTGGCGACGTCCCGGTAGGGCGAGGTGCCGGCCAGCGCCAGCTCCAGGCGGCGGACGGCGTCGGGGCTGGCGCCGGAGGCGGCGTCGAGCAGGTCGGCGACGACGGAGACGCCGCGCCAGGGACCGGGCTCGAGGCCGGCGTCGCGGACGAGCGCCAGGAGGTCCTCGGGGCCGAACCGGCGGCGGGCCGGCCGGGCGCGGCCGGGCGCGGGGTCGCGGTCCTCCAGCAGCGCCAGGGCCTCGACCGGGTGGCCGCCGAGCGCGCGGGCGAGCACGGCGCCGGCGCGGTTGGCGGTGAGCACGCTGAGCGTGCCGCCGGCGCGCAGGGTGCGGGCCATCTCCCCCAGGGTGACCGCGGGGTCGTCGACGACCTCGAGCACGGAGTGGCAGAGCACGAGGTCGTAGCCGCCGTCGGCCGGCACGGGCAGCTCGTGCAGGAGGTCGCCGTCGCCCTGGACGCCGCGCACCCGCTCGCCGACCCCCTCGGTGGCGGCCCGGCGGGCCAGCGTGGCGAGGGCGTCGGCGCTGGGGTCGACCACCGTGACGTCGTGCCCGAGGCGGGCCAGCGGAACGGCGAGGATGCCGCTGCCGCCGCCCACGTCGAGGACCGTCAGGGGCGCGCCGGCCCGGACCACCGGGTCGAGGGCGGCCCAGACGGCGGCGGTGCGGGCGGGCAGCTGCTCCGCGGCGGGCGAGGCAGGGGCAGACGGCGGCACCCGTCGGAGCCTAGTGGCGCGGCGGCCGGCGCACCGGTCGTCGCGCCTGCCGCCCCTGTCAGGCCGGGACGCCGTCGGCGGCGCGGCGGATCTCGGCGAGGTCGATCCTGCGCATGCCGAGCATCGCCTGGGTGGCCCGCATCGCCCGCTCGGGGTCGGGGTCGCCGAGCAGCGTGTACAGCTCCTCGGGGATGACCTGCCAGGAGACGCCGAAGCGGTCCTTGAGCCAGCCGCACTGGCTCTCCTCGCCGCCGTCGGTGAGGCGGCTCCAGTAGTGGTCGACCTCGTCCTGGTCGGCGCACATGATCTGGAAGGAGATCGCCTCGCTGAAGGTGAACTCCGGGCCGCCGTTGAGGGCGGTGTACTCCTGCCCGTCGAGGGTGAAGGCGACGGTCATGACGGTGCCCTCGGGCAGCGGCATGTCCGGCCCGTAGCGGGTCACCGCGCCGATCGAGGAGTTCGGGAAGACCGAGGTGTAGTGCACGGCGGCCTGCTCGGCCTGGTCGGTGAACCACAGGCACGGGATCTGCTTGGGCACGGTGGGCTCCTCCGCGGGCGGGCCGGCGGGCTGCCGGCGTCAGGAGGGGAGACCGCGGCAGGCGGCCGAACTCATCGGCCGGCCGGGGAGCTGCGGTCCAGCCAGGCCAGCCAGTGCGGCAGCACCAGGCCGGCGAGCTCGGCGTAGCCGGCCGCGGCCGGGTGGGCGCCGTCGCCGGCGGCGACCTCGGCCATCCAGGTGCTGCTGGCGCGCAGTGGCGCGTGCACCGGCACGTGCGGGACGCCGCGGTCGGCGCAGACGGCGGCGAGGCGGACGTCGAGCGCAGCGGTGCGCTCGTCCTGGGCCGGGTCGGCGACCGGCGGCGGGCCGACGACGAGCACCGGCCACCCGCGCTCCGCGATGCCGTCGAGCACCGCGGCGAGGTTCGCGGCCGACTGCTCCGGCGGCACCCGGGTGCCCGCGCCCTCCGCGGTGGTGTCGTTGACGCCGAGGGAGACCACGACCCGGCTGTCCCACTCGCCGCCCAGCCGCGCGGCGCACTCGGCGGTCCAGCGGGCGCGCACGTCGCGGCTGGTGTCGCGGCGGACGCCGAGCACGTAGCCGGTGAGGGGCCGGCCGGCGGCGGCGCTGCCGGCGCAGAGGCGCCCGACCCAGCCCCGGTGCTCGGGATCGCCCACCCCCGCCACGAACGAGTCGCCGACGAAGCACACGCGCAGGTCCGGGGTCACGCAGGCATGGTGCCGGGCACCGGCACCATGCCCGCGCTCGGTGCCCCGCGCTCGGTGCCCCGCGCTCAGTGCCCCGAGCTGCCCGGGCTGGAGTGCCACAGCTTCCGCGGCGCCGCCGCGGCCCGCCGGGCCGCCACCTTGGTGTCCTCCCCGGCCGGCTTGATGTCGGCGTAGGGCGACATGCGGAACCCGGTGGGGTGCACCAGCACCGGCCGCACCACCACCGGCCGCGACCCGTGCGAGGCCGCCGCCCCGGCGATGGCCTGCTCGGTGTACTCCCCCGGCGCAGCCATCAGCTCGGCGACCGCGGCCGGCCCGCCGGTCTCCCAGGCCTCGTGCAGCGCCGGCAGCTCCCACGCCCCGGTGGCCCGCAGCGAGACACCGCGCGGCCCGGTGCGCCGCAGCACCCCGCGGATGACCAGCAGCCACGAGTGGAACACCGTCGCGGCGTAGGGCCCCTGGGCGTCCTCGAAGAAGGTCGAGTCGGTGCAGCCGGTGCCGTCGTCGAGGGTCACGAACACCACCCGCCGGCCCGACCGGATCGGCGGCGTCTGGGTGGCCACCTTGACCCCGGCCACCAGCACCTCCGCGCCGCTGCGGCTGCCGAGCAGCTCCCCGGCGGGCACCGCACCGATCGCGGACAGGAACGGCCGGTAGAAGTCGACGACGTGCCGGCTGGCGTCCAGGCCGAGCACCTCGAGCTCGGCGCGCACCAGCTCGGCGTCGGTGAACTCGGGCAGCCCGCTGCCGGCCGCCCACTCCAGCGTCGTCTCCTCCGGAGCCGGCTCGTCGCCGGGCAGCTCCAGCCCCATGAGGTCGAGGCTGAGCTGGCCCACCGAGCCGGCCTTCGCCCCGCTGCGGGTCCAGCGGTCGAGCTCGCCGATCTGCAGCAGGAGGTCGCGCCGGGTGACCTGGCCGCGGGTGCGGGTGGGCCGCCCGGCCTCCCGGTCGCGCACGCCGAAGCCGTAGAGGGAGTCGAAGCCCCCGGCGAGCACCAGCCGCTCGACGACCGGCCGGGACACCGACGCCCGCGACCAGAAGTCGGTGAGCGAGCGGTAGGGCTGGCCGGCGACGATCCGCGCCACCTCGTCGTCGGAGATGCCCTTGACGTCGGCCAGCGACAGCCGGATGCCGTAGCGCGACGGGTCGGCCATCGACGGCGGCATCCACTCCGGTCGCGACCACGGCCGCTCGGCGGGGTCGACCCGCTCCACCCGGTAGGTGTCGGCCGAGGCGTTGACGTCCAGGCCCAGCACCCGGACGCCGAAGTTGCGGGCGTCGTCGAGGATCAGCCGCTTCGGGTACATGCCCGGGTCGTGGGTGAGCACCCCGGCGAGGAACGCCGCCGGGTGGTGGGTCTTGAGCCAGGCCGACTGGTAGGTGGGCAGCGCGAACGCCGCGGCGTGGGCCTTGCAGAAGCCGAACGAGCCGAAGGCGACCAGCACCCCCCACACCTGCTCGACCACCTCGACCGGATAGCGCTGCAGGGCGGCCGGCATGAACCAGGCGCGCACCTCGTCGTGCAGGTCCTTCTCGCCCAGCGCCCGGCGCACCTCGTCGGCCTCGGCCAGGGTGCACCCGGCCATCTGCGCCACGATCTGCAGCACCTGCTCGTGGAAGACCACCACCCCGGCGGTCTGCTCCAGGTACGGCGCGAGGTCGCGGTGCGGGTACACCGGCTCCTGCCAGCCGTTCCGGGCCAGCAGGAACGGGGTCACCATGTCGCTCTTCACCGGACCGGGCCGGAACAGCGAGATGTCGACGATGATGTCCTCGAACGTCTGCGGCCCGAACTTGCCGACCAGCTCGCGCTGCCCGGGCGACTCGATCTGGAACATCCCGAGCGTCCGCGTGCTCCGGATCAGCTCGAAGGTCGTCGGGTCGTCGCGGGGGACGGCGTCGATGTCGACCTCCTCGCCGTCGACCCGGGCCACCTCGTCGAGGGCGTGCGCGATCGCCGACTGCATCCGGATGCCCAGCAGGTCGAGCTTGAGCAGCCCGAGCTCCTCGACGTCGTCCTTGTCGAACTGGCTCATCGGATAGCCGAGGTAGCTGTTCTCCACCGGCGTGCGGTCCAGCAGCGTGGCGTCGGACAGCAGCACCCCGCACGGGTGCAGCGCGATGTGCCGCGGCAGCCCGTCGAGCCGGGCGACCAGGTCGAACAGCAGGTCGAGGTCTCCGGTGCCACCGGCGCGGCGGGAGCCGTACCGGCTGGCCCGCAGCTCCGGCAGGTCGCGCAGGGCGGCGTGCACCTGGTCGGCCCGGATGTGCGGGAAGGCCTTGGCCACGGCGTCCACCTCGGCCGGCGGCAGGCCCAGCGCGGCCCCGACGTCGCGGATGGCGTGCCGCACCCGGTAGGTGTCCATCATCGAGATGCAGCTGACCCGCTCGGCGCCGAAGCGCTCGATCACCGCGTCGTAGACCTCCATGCGCCGGGCGGACTCGACGTCGATGTCGATGTCGGGCAGCTGGTGGCGCAGCGGCGAGAGGAAGCGCTCCATCAGCAGCCCGTAGCGGATCGGGTCGACGTCGGAGATGCCCAGCAGGTAGGTGACCAGGCTGCCGGCACCCGACCCGCGGGCGGCCGCCCTCACCCTCAAGCTCGAGATGAGGTCGACCACGTCGGCGACGGTGAGGAAGTAGGACGGGTAGCCCAGCTGCTCGATGACGGCCAGCTCCTCCTCCAGCCGCCGCTCCACCTCGGTGCTGCGGCCCATCCCGCGCCGGCCCAGGCCCGCCTCGCAGCGGGCCCGCAGCACCTGCGCCGGGCTCATCCCCTGCTCGGCGGCGGTGGTGACCACGTCGAGCTCGGGATAGCGGACGGTGCCGATGCCGAGGTCCTCCCGGACGTCGACCGCACACTGCTCGGCCAGCCGGGCGGTGCGCTCCAGCAGCCGGAGGGCGGCGTCGCGGTCGGGGCCGACGAGGTCCTCGGCGACCTCGGCCATCTCCTTGCCCGACTTCAGGTAGCCCTCGGCGGTGCGCCGGTCGACGTGCCGCTGGTCGAGGGCGACCAGCCGCCGGGAGGCGTCGAGGACGTCGGCGGTGGGCGCGTCGAGGGCGTCGACGTAGCGGACGGCGTTGCTCAGCACCACCGGGACGCCGGCCTCCGCGGCGAACCGCAGCATCGCCTGGGCACGGGAGCGGTCCCCCCGGCCGCGGTGGTGCACCACCTCCAGCGCCAGCTGCCCCGGGCCGAACACCGACCGCCAGGCGGCCAGCCGCGCGGCGGCGACGTCGGCCCGGCCGGCGGCCAGCGCCCGCCCGACCGGGGAGTCCGGCCCGAGCAGGGCGACCAGGCCCAGCGGGTGCTCGGCGGCCAGCGCCAGCGAGCTGACCGGCTCGCCACGGGTGCCGCGCAGGTGCGTGGCGCTGGTGAGCCGGCACAGCGACCGCCACCCCTCGCCGTCCCGGGCCAGGAAGGTGACCCGCGGCAGCCGCGGGTCGACGCTGGCCCCGCCCCGGGCCGGGGACCGGCGCCCGCGCGCGGCGGCACCGCCGGGCTCCTCCGGCGGGCCGGGGCGGCGCGACCGGTGCCGCGGCCCCGACGGCCCCTCCCCCAGCACGTGCGCCAGCGCCGGCGGGACGGCGGTGTCGACCGTCGGGGTGACCGCGAGGTCGACCCCGAACAGCGGCCGGATGTCGGCCGACCGGCAGGCCAGGGCGAACTTGACCGCGCCGTAGAGCCCGTCCCGGTCGGTCAGGGCCAGCGCCCGCATGCCGTGCTCGGCGGCACGCGCGACGAGGTCGGCCGGGTGGTTGGCCCCGTACTGCATGGAGTAGCCCGAGGCGACGTGCAGGTGGACGAAGGGGTCGGTCACCTCCGGCGGGAGGTGCCGCGCGGGGTGGCGCCCCGCGAGGTGGTGCCCCGGTGCGCGGTGCCCCCGACGACCCGGGGCCGCGGAGCGGGCTCGGGCGTGGCGGCCAGGCAGCTCTCGACCACGGTGAGGAAGGCAGCGACGTCCCGGACCAGGTCGTCGGCCTCCCGCTCGGTGACCGCGTGCGACAGCCCGGCCTCCGCCGCCGCCCGCTTGGCGGCGCCGGCGGCGAAGAAGGTGGCCCACTCCCCCAGCTCGGGGGCGACCTCGCCGAGCAGCACCCAGGCGCTGCGCGGCCGCCGCCGGCCGGACTCCGGGCGGGTGCGGGCGGCCAGCACCGCCGCGGCGCCGCGCAGCGCACCGAGGTGGGCGGTGGCGTAGCGCTGCCGCACGTCGGTCGTCGCCTGCGCCTCGGCCAGCCCGCGGTGGGCCTGGTCGAGCAGCTGGGCGGCGGCCACGGGCACCGGCGGGGGCAGGGGCAGCTGGTCGGCCACGGCGTACACGGCGCCCATCAGTCGTGCACCCGCACGAGCGACCAGCGGTTGTCCGCGGCGTCCCAGCACAGGTCGTAGACACCGGCGAAGCTCATCCGCGACCGGCCGGCGCGCACGGCCTCCAGCCGCCACACCTCGCGGGGGGCGACCAGGTCGGCCGAGGCCCCCTCGCCCGGGGCTCCCGCACGCCGCCACCACGGTGGGGTCTCCACCCAGGAGTCGAGCAGCTCGCCGACGACGTACCGGGACTGCCCGCGCCAGAACTGCACCGGACCGAGGGGCCCCCGCTCCACCTGGACCTCCTCGCCGACCCGACCACCGACCCCGTCCAGCACCCGGCTCATGTCCACTCCCCACCGCTGTCGCACCCGGCGCGCCGGCCCGACCCGCACCGCGGGTGGGGAAGGACCCGGCCGGCGCGGAGAGCGACGCAGTTCGAACGCCTGTTCGAACACGTCGAGTACACCCGACCCCCGAGCCGCCGTCAAGCCGGACGCGCCCCGGCGCGCCGGCCCCGTGGGTCCGGCGGGCGGAGGGCAGCCCGGGGTCGCGGTCCCGCCCGGCGCACCCGCCCCCGGCCGGTGGCAGGATCGGGACATGAGCCGACCCGAGCACCCCCGGGTGGCCGAGATCGCCCGCCTCCTCGCCGAGGCCGGCGCGACCGGCGAGGTGCGCGAGCTCCCCGACAGCGCCCGCACCGCCGCCCTGGCCGCGGCGCAGCTCGGCGTGCCGGTCGGGGCGATCGCCAACAGCCTCGTCTTCGACGTCGGCGGCGAGCCCCTCCTGGTGCTCACCAGCGGCGCCCACCGGGTCGACACCGACGCGGTCGCCCGGCTGCTCGGCGTGCCCGAGGTCCGGGTGGCCCGGCCGGAGTTCGTGCGGGAGCACACCGGCCAGCCGATCGGCGGGGTCGCCCCCATCGGCCACCCGGCGCCCATCGGCACCCTCGTCGACGTCGAGCTGGCCCGCTTCCCCGAGGTGTGGGCGGCCGCCGGCCACCCCCGCACCGTCTTCCCCACCACCTACGACGAGCTCCTGCGGCTCACCGAGGGCACACCCGCCGAGGTGGGTCCCGGACCGTCGGAGACGGCCTTCCCCGAGGCGGTACGCGCATGACCGGCACCACCCCCGCGACACGGGTCACCGAGCTGCCCACCCGGTGGATGCGCGACCACATGCACGAGGCGCTGTCCATCTACGGCGCGGCGATGGGCTACTCCCCCTCGGTGGTCGCCGGCCGCTACGGCTACGCCATCCAGCACACCGAGCGCACCGGCTTCCGTGCCGTGGGCGCCTTCGCCGAGGGGCCCGACGGGGAGCACCTGGTCGGCTTCGGCTACGGCTACGAGGTGGCGCCCGGCCAGTGGTGGCACGACCAGGTGCGCGCCGCGCTGGACCGGCGGACCGCCAAGCGCTGGCTGCCCGGCGCGTTCGAGGTGTGCGAGCTGCACGTCCACCCCGACTACCAGAGCCGCGGCCTGGGCCGGCAGCTGCTGCACGCCCTGTGCGCCGACCTGCCCAACCCGGTCGCGCTGCTGTCCACCCCGGACGCCGACACCAAGGCCTTCCGCCTGTACCACGCCGACGGCTTCGTCGACCTGGCCCGCGGCTACCACTTCCCCGGCGACGCCCGGCCCTTCGCGATCCTCGGGGCGCGGCTGCCGCTGCATCCACCGGGGTCCTCGCCGGCGAACTCCCCGGCGTGACCTCCTCCGCCGCCACCCTCGACGCCGTCGTCGTCGGCTCGGGCCACAACGGCCTGGTCGCCGCCTGCTACCTGGCTCGGGCCGGCCTGCGGGTGGAGGTCGTCGAGCGCGACGAGGTGCTCGGCGGTGCGGTGTCGACCGTGGAGCGCTGGCCCGGCGTGCGGGTCGACCGCGGCTCCAGCGCGCACGTCATCGTGCGGCACAGCGGCATCGTCGAGGACCTGCAGCTCGCCGACCACGGCCTGCGCTACCTCGACTGCGACCCGTGGGGGTTCGCCCCCGCGCCGGCGCCCGGCTCCCCCGGGCCGGACGGGCGGCCGCTGGTCTTCTCCGTTGACCTCGAGGCCACCTGCGCCTCGATCGCCGCGGCCTGCGGTCCGGAGGACGCCGCGGCCTACCGGCGCTTCGTCGGCGTGTGGGCCCCGCGCAGCCGGGCCGTGGTCGCCTCCTTCGGGCGGGCGCCGACCCCCGGCGCGCTGGTCCGCTCGTTCTGGCCGCTCGGGGCGCCGTCCGGCGGCCGGCCCCGCACCCCCGGCGGCGAGCTGGCCGCCGACTTCCTGGGCTCCGGTGACGCGCTGCTGGACCGCTGGTTCACCAGCGAGCGGCTCAAGGCGGCGCTGGCCTGGTTCGGCGCGCAGTCCGGCCCGCCGATGTCCGAGCCCGGCACGGCGGCCATGGTCGGCTGGGTGGCGCTGCTGCACGAGGTCCCGCCGGGCCATCCGGTGGGCGGCTCCGGCGGGCTGACCGCCGCCCTGCGCCGGCGGCTGGAGGCCGACGGCGGCCGGGTCGCGCTCGGCGACGCCGCCGCGTCCCTGCTGGTGGAGGACGGCGCCGTCGCGGGCGTGCGGACGGCGTCCGGGCGGGAGCTGCGGGCACCGGTGGTCGTCGCCGCCTGCCACGTGCTGGCCACCCGCGACCTCGCCGGGGCCGCCGCGCCACCCGCCCTGGCCGACCTCGACCCGCCGCTGGGCAACGGCTTCGGCCTCGTCGTCCGCGCGCTCACCGACGCCCCGCCGTCCTATCCGGGGGCGTCCCCCGAGGAGGCGCTGGGCGGCCTGCAGCTCCTGTGCACCGACCGCGCCCAGCTGGCCGCCGCGTACGGCGACTGGGGTGCCGGCCGGCTGCCGCGCGAGCCGGTGCCGCTGGCGATGTGCTTCTCGGCCGGCGACGACACCCTCGCCCCGCCCGGGCAGCACGTGGTCACCGTCTGGGGCCAGTGGTACCCCTACGCGCTGGCCGACGGCGCCGACTGGGACGCGATCGCCGAGCCCGCCGCCGAGGCCCTGGTGCGTGCCGTCGACCGGTACGCCCCCGGCTTCGCCGACTCGGTGCGGCAGCTGTACGTGCAGACCCCCGTGCTGCTGGAACGCGAGCTGTCCCTGCTGCGTGGCAACGTCATGCACGTGGAGATGGGCCTGGCCAGCATGTTCACCCTGCGCCCCTCCGCCGCGCTGTCGGGCTACCGGGTGCCGGGGCTGCCCGGCCTCTACCTGGCCGGCGCCTCCACCCACCCCGGCGGCGGGGTGTCGGGCAACTCCGGCCGGTCCGCGGCGCGGGCGGTGCTCGCCGACCGGCGGCCGCTGGCCCGTGCCCGGCGCGCGGTCGGGCGGGCTCTCGCCGGAGCGCGCCGGTGAACGTCCCGGCCGCCGTGCGGCTGCGCCGGGTGGGTGTCCGGACGGCGGTCCCGTGGGCGCTCACCGCCGCCCTGGTGCTCACGGCGATCGCCTATCCGCTCACCTCGGGCGACGCCCGCAACGGGGTGAGCTGGGCGATCGTGCTGCTGGGCAGCGCGCTGTCGGTCACCCACGCGACGCTCAGCCGTGGCGGGCGCACCGGCGCCGGGGTGCTCGGGCTCGTGGCCGTCACCGCGGTGGCGTTCGAGTCGGTCGGGCTGGCCACCGGCGTGCCCTACGGCGAGTACTCCTACAGCGACGACCTCGGGCCCACGCTGCTCGGCGTCCCGTTCCTGGTGCCGCTGGCCTGGCTGATGATGGCGTGGCCCAGCTGGCTGCTCGCCGTCCGGCTGACCGGCGCGGGAGCGCCCCGGCCGGCGCGGGTGGCCGTCGCCGCGGCGGTGTTCGCGGCGTGGGACGTCGTCCTCGACCCGCAGATGGTGCAGGCCGGGTACTGGACCTGGGCGCACCCCGACCCCGGGCTGCCCGGCATCGACACCGTGCCGCTGACCAACCTGGCCGGCTGGCTGGTCGCCGGGCTGGTGCTCATGGCCCTGCTCGACGTGCTGGTCGCCCGCACCGCGGCGCCTCCGCGCACCGGCGACGGCGCGCCGCTGGCCGCCCTCGCCTGGATGACCCTCGGCGGCGCGCTGGCGCACGCCGGCTGGCTGGACCTCCCGGGGTCGGCCGCGTGGGGCGTGGTCCTCGCGGTGCCGGTGCTCGTCACCCTCGCCGTCCGGGCCCGGCGCGGCCGATGAGCCGGCTGGTGGCCGCGCTGTCGGCGACCGCCGCCGCCGGGACGCTGCACGCCGCGGTCAACCTCGCGCTGCTGCGCCGCCCGCCGCGGCAGCCCCCGCCGGTCCGCCGGCCGGTGACCGTCGTCCTGCCCGTGCGGGACGAGGAGGCGCACGTCGGCGACTGCCTGACCGCAGTGCTGGCCCAGCGCGGCGTGCGCGACCTGCGGGTGGTCGTGGTCGACGACGGCTCGACCGACGGCACCGCCGCCGCCGTCCGCGGGCACGCCGATCCGCGGGTGCGGCTGGTGTCCGCCGATCCCCCGCCACCGGGCTGGCTGGGCAAGCCGCACGCCTGTGCCACCGGCGTGGCCGAGGCCGACGACGCCGCGGACGACGAGGTGCTGGTGTTCCTGGACGCCGACGTGCGGCTGGCGCCGGACGCGGTGGCCGCCGCGGTCGCGGTGCTGGAGCGGCACGGCCTGGACCTCGTCTCCCCCTGGCCCCGGCCGGTGGCCGGCACGGCCGCCGAGCGGCTGGTGCAGCCGCTGTCGCCGTGGCTGTGGGCGACGACCCTGCCGCTGCGGCTGGCCGAGCGCTCCCCGCGCCCGTCGCTCACCGCGGCCAACGGCCAGTTCCTGGTGGTGACCCGGCGGGCCTACGTCCGCGCGGGCGGGCACACCGCGGTGCGCGGCGAGGTGATCGAGGACGTCGCCCTGGCCCGCGCGGTGAAGCGGGCGGGCGGCCGGGCGGTGCCGGTGGCCGGCGCCCGGCTGGCCGACTGCCGGATGTACGAGGGCTGGGCCCAGCTGGAGGCCGGGTACACCAAGTCGCTGTGGGCCTCGGTGGGCGGCTCGCCGGCCGGCAGCGCCGCCGCGGCGGCCGCGCTGACCGCCGTGTGGGTGGTGCCGGCGCTGGCCGCGCTGGGCGGCTCGCGCGCCGGGCTGGCCGGTTACGCGGCGGGCGTCGCGGGCCGGGTGGTGACGGCGGCGGCCACCGGCACCCGGGTGTGGCCCGACGCGCTGGCCCACCCCCTGTCGGTGCTCGCCTTCGACCTGCTGCTCGCCCGCTCGATCGCCGGGCACCGCCGCGGCACGCTGGCCTGGCGGGGGCGGCCGCTCGGTGCGGGGGCCGACGGGCCGGGGTCGGCGGGCTGACCGAGGATGACCGGGTGAGTGGACCCGACCGCACCCCGGCGCACGAGCGCACCGTCTTCGACCCGGCCGCGATGGAGGCCGGCGCTTTCTACCGGGTGCTGAACTCCGTCGTCGTCCCGCGGCCGATCGCGTGGGTCTGCAGCCGTTCGGCCGACGGGGTGCACAACCTCGCGCCGCACTCCTTCTACACCGTCGCCTGCGTCTCCCCGCCGGTCGTGCAGTTCACCTCGGTCGGCCGCAAGGACTCGCTGCGCAACATCGAGGCCACCCGCGAGTTCACCGTGAACCTGACGCCCGAGGCGCTGTTCGAGCAGGTCAACGCCACCGGCACCGACTTCCCGCCGGACCACGACGAGGCCGAGCACGCCGGGGTGCGGCTCGAGCCGAGCGACACGGTCGGCGCGCTGCGGGTCGCCGAGTCCCCGGTGTCGATCGAGTGCACGCTGCACGCCACCCTCGGGCTGGGCGACAGCACCGTGGTCTTCGGGCGGGTGCAGCGGATCAGCGTGTGGCAGAGCGCGGTGCGCGACGGCCGACCGCGGATCGAGGCGCTGGCGCCGCTGGCCCGGCTGGGCGGCAACGAGTGGTCGACGATCGGGGAGGTGCGGACGATTCCGCGGATCCCCTACCGGACGTGGGCGGCCGACCCGTCGATCGGTGAGCGCATCCGCGGCGAGTCGCCGGCTCGGCGCCGCGCACACGATCAGGGTCCCTGATCGTGTCGGGTCCTCCCCCACGTCCCACCGCCGGGGAGGACCCCACGGGATCAGGTCACCTGATCATGTGGGGGACGACGCCGACCCCGACGCCGACGCCGACGACGGGCGTCACAGGTGCGGCGCGACCTCGTCGGCCGCCTCCTGCCCGAACGCCTCGGCGAACCGGGCGAGGAACCGGTCGCGCACCAGCTCGTACTCCTGCGTGCCGATGACCTCCACGGCCTCGGTGGCCACCGCCGAGCCGAGCTGCGTGGCCCGCTCGAGGCTCAGCCCCCACGTGCGGCCGGCGATGAAGCCCGCCCGCAGCGCGTCGCCGCCGCCGGTGGGCTCGACCGGCTTGGTCTCGGGCACCGCCTTGACCTGCAGCGGCTGTTCCCCGGCCTGGCGCACGAGCACGCCCTCGGCGGCCCGCGTGGTCACCCAGCAGCCGACCCGGTCGAGCACCTCCTCGGCGCTCCAGCCGGTCTTCTGCTGCAGCAGCGCGGCCTCGTACTCGTTGGTGAACAGCAGCTCGGCGCCGTCGACCAGGTCGCGGATCATCGCGCCGTCGGCCCAGGCCAGCTGCTGGCTGGGGTCGGCGGCGAAGGGGAAGCCGCGCTCCCGGCACTCCCGGGTGTGCCGCACCATCGCGGTGGGGTCGTTGGGGCCGATGACGACGAGGTCCGGCGTCCCGACCCGGGAGGCGACCGGCTGGAGCTCGATCTCGCAGGCCTCGGACATCGCGCCCGAGTAGAAGGACGCGATCTGGTTGTTGACCACGTCGGTCGTGCAGACGAAGCGCGCGGTGTGCTTGAGCTCCGACCAGCGCACGCTGGCGGTGTCCACGCCGTGCCGGTTGAGCCAGGCCTCGTAGTCGGCGAAGTCGCTGCCGACGGCGCCGACCAGCACCGGCCGGACGCCGAGCAGCCCGAGGCCGTAGGCCATGTTGGCCCCGGCCCCGCCGCGGTGCTGGACCAGGTCGTCGACGAGGAAGGAGAGCGAGACGTTCTCCATCTGACCCTCGACGAACTGCTCGGTGAACTTCCCGGGGAAGGTCATGAGGTGGTCGGTGGCGATGGAACCGGTGACGACGACGGGCACGGGGACGCTCCCTGGCGGGCTGGAGACGGTGGACCGCCGGTGCGGACGGGCACCGCACACCCTAGGGGCCGCCTCCGCGCGGCGCTGCCCCGCGGGGACCTCAGTCCCCGAGCGCCCGGCGCAGGGAGACCCCCAGCTGGACCACCGCGACGGCTCCCAGCAGCGTCCCGACGGCGGCGCCGGAGGTGACCACGACCGTCGCCAGGTCCCGCCCGCCGACGGTGCTCCCGGCCACCACCCCGGCCCCGCCGAGGGTGAACCCGGTCATCACCACGCGCGTGGGCCGCTCCCACACCGACAGCGTCCCGGTCTCGGTGACGCCGGCCTGGCCGGCGCGGGCCCGCAGGTAGTCGGGCAGCCAGCACAGCGCGCCGAAGGCGGCGGCCAGCCAGCCGGGCGCACCGGCGACCCACAGCGCGACGGCGTAGCCGGCCTCGGTGAGCCGGTCGACGGCGGAGTCGAGGACGAACCCCCGGCGCGACGCCCGGCCGGTGGCGATGGCCAGCGCGCCGTCCAGGGAGTCCAGGAACCCGCTCAGCCCGACGAGCACCCCGGCCAGGACCAGCCAGCGTCCCCCGGCGGCGGCCGGGACGGCGGCGCCGGCGGCCACCAGCAGCCCGGCGGCGGTGGCCAGCAGGGGTGGCAGCCCGGCCAGCGGCCGGGCCAGCGCGTAGGCCAGGCCCAGCCAGCCGCGCACCAGCCCGCTCCCGAGCGGGTCGGTCCCGCCGTGCCAGGTCGACCAGGCGGCCAGGTACTCGTCGCGGCTCAGCACGCCGTCCCCCTGCCCGCCGTCCCCATGGACGCAGTCCACCAGGCCCGGCCGGGACCGGGGACAGTGGGGAGGTGCCCGCCGTCCGCGCCGCCCTCCTCGTGCTGCTCGCCGCCCTCCTCCCCGCCTGCTCGGCGGAGCCGGCCGACGAGCCGGCCGCGGCGGACGAGCCCGGCCCGGTGCTGCTCGTGCCCGGGTACGGCGGCTCGGTGGCGTCGATGCAGCCGCTGGCCGACCGGCTGACCGCCGAGGGCCGCGACGCCACCGTCGTCGCCGTCCCCGACGGCGGCACCGGCGACCTCGACCGGGCGGCCGACGCGCTGCGCACCGCGGCCGCCGACGCCATGGACCGCACGGGCGCCGAGAGCGTCGACGTCGTCGGCTACTCCGCCGGCGGGCTGGTGGCCCGGCTCTGGATCGCCGACGACGGCGCCGGGGACGTCCGGCGGGTGGTGACCCTCGGCTCCCCGCACCACGGCACCACCCTGGCCGACCTGGCGGTGGCGATCGCCCCGGCGCAGTGCCCCGAGGCCTGCCGGCAGATGACCACCGACAGCGACCTGGTCGCCGGGCTCAACGCGGACGACGAGACGCCCGACGGGCCGACCTGGGTGTCGATCTGGACCGAGCAGGACGGCACGGTCACCCCGCCGGAGTCCGCGCGGCTGGACGGAGCGCTCAACCTCCCGGTCCAGTCCATCTGCGCCGACGCCGAGCTCGGCCACCAGGACCTGCCGCGCGATCCGCTGGTGCAGGCGATCGTGGTCGCCCAGCTCGCCGCGGGCGACCCCGTGCCGCTGGACGCCGCCGACTGCGCCCGGCTGGGTGGCTGAGCGCACGCGTGCGCGGCGCGGCTGCCTGGGTAGGGGCCCGGGCATGACCGCCTCCACCTCCGACGCGGCCGTCGTCGACGTCCTCCGCCGGGTCGACCGGCTGACCGCCCCCCTGGTCCGCCGGCTCGGCCGTCCGCCCGCGCTGCCCCAGGCCGAGCGCGACCAGTGGTGGGCCGACCGGGTCTCCCGCGTGGCCGCCGGGGTCAGCGCCGCTCCGCGGTTCGCCGGCAAGCTCGCCGACCTGCTGCCGCTGCAGAACACCGTGGGGGCGGCGGTGCAGGCCCTCGTCGTCCTGGGCGTGGCCGGCGAGCGCGGCGTCACCGACCCCGCCGACCGGGTGTCCCTGCTGGCCCGGGTGCTGCTGGACCGCGACCTCCCGCCGGCGCAGGTGCAGCCGCTGCTCGAGCGCACGAGGGGCGCCTACAGCGAGGCGGCCCTGGGCGCGAAGGAGGAGCGCTCCGGCGTCCGCGGCGCGGCCCGCACGCTGTGGCGGGCCGCGCGGCTGCTGGGCCGGATCGACGACGCCCTGGACGCCCGCCCCAAGGGCAAGCTGCGGCACCGCGCGCTGTCGAACCTGCCGGTGGTCGGCGTCCTCGGCGGCTACGCGGCCGAGCGGGAGGGGCTGCGCCGGGCCGCCGCCCGCGCGGCCCAGGTCATCGGTGTCAGGCCGGCGTGACCGCCGCCGGCACCAGGTTGGCGTGCACCTCGCGCGTGGCCGTCGACCGGTTCATGGTGATGAAGTGGATGCCGGGCACCCCCTCGTCCAGCAGCCGGCGGCACATCGCCGTGGCCACCTCGACGCCGTAGGCGCGCACCGCGGCCTTGTCCTCGGGGCGGTCGCCGTCGAGCTCGGCGAACCGGGCGGCGAGCTCCTCGGGGAACGCCTGGCCCGACAGCTGCACGATCCGCGCGATCTGCCGGGCGTTGGTCACCGGCATGACCCCCGCGATGATCGGGACGTCGCAGCCCCGGCCGGCCACCCGGTCGCGCAGCCGCAGGTAGTCCTCCACCCGGAAGAACATCTGGGTGATCGCGAAGTCGGCGCCGGCCCGGCACTTGGCGACGAACATCTCCACGTCGGTGTCGAAGTCCGGCGAGCGCGGGTGCCGCTCGGGGAACGCCGCGACGCCCACGGAGAAGTCGCCCATCGACCGGATCAGCTCGACCAGCTCGGCCGCGTACTGCAGCCCCTCAGGGTGGGCGATCCACTCCGCCTGCGGATCGGCACCCGGCGGGTCGCCGCGCAGCGCCAGCAGGTTGCGCACGCCGGCCGCGGCCAGCCGGCTGACCACGTGCCGCAGCTCGGCCACGCTGTGGTCGACGGCGGTCAGGTGGGCCAGCGGCGTCATCGTGGTCTCGGTGGCGATCCGCTCGGTCACCGCGACGGTGCCCTCGCGGGTGGAGCCGCCGGCGCCGTAGGTGACCGAGACGAACGAGGGCTGCAGCCGCTCGAGCTGGCGCAGCGCCGTCCACAGCTGGGCCTCGCCCTCGGGCGTCTTGGGCGGGAAGAACTCGAAGGACCACGTCGGGCGGCCCTGGGCGAGCAGCTCGCGGACGGTGCTGGTCATGGGTCGGGAGGATACGTGCGCCGCCGTCCCGGTCCCCGCTGCGCCGCCGCGTGCATCCGACCGCGCCCTCCCCGGCGAAGGGTTCCCGAAGCCCGCCGACCGAGGAGGACGGTCCCGTGACCCTGCGTGAGCAGCCCTGCCCGGACAGGACGTCCGCGACCCTGTGGGGCGATACTGGACCGGTGATCACCGGGACGGAGCGGCGCCCTCCCGCGCCCCGTCCCGCACCCGACCTGACCGCGGCCGACCTGCCGCGGATCCGCGGCGCGGTCGCCGCGGCGCTGACCGGCTTCCTGGAGGAGCAGCGCACCGTGCTCGCGGGCATGGACGCCGCCCTGGCCCCCGTCGTCGACGAGGTGTGCGCGGTGGCCGACGGCGGCAAGCGGCTGCGGCCGGCCTTCGCCTACTGGGGCTGGCGCGGGGTCACCGAGGGCGTTCCCGCCCCCGGGGAGGACGACGCCGCGGTGCTCCGCGCGGTCGCCGCGCTGGAGTTCGTGCACGCCAGCGCCCTGGTGCACGACGACGTCATGGACGGCGCGGTCACCCGCCGCGGCCGTCCCGCCACCCACGTCGGGTTCGCCACCCGCCACGGCGACGAGGCGTTCACCGGCGACGGCGCCGCCTTCGGCGTGGGCGCGGCGATCCTGGTCGGCGACCTCGCGCTGGTGTGGTCCGACGAGCTGCTGCGCCGCTCGGGCATCTCCCCCGCCGCGCTGGCCCGCGCCCGCTCGGTCTGGGACACCATGCGCACCGAGGTCACCGCCGGGCAGTACCTCGACCTGCTCCGCGCCGCCGGCGGCCTGCCCGGCGCCCAGGGCGCGCTGACCGTCGCCCGCTACAAGAGCGCCGGCTACACCGTGCAGCGCCCGCTGCAGCTGGGCGCCGCGATCGCCGGCGCCGGCCCGCGGGCCGCCGAGGTCTACACCGCCATCGGCCTGCCGCTGGGCGAGGCCTTCCAGCTGCGCGACGACGTCCTCGGCGTCTTCGGCGACCCCGACGTCACCGGCAAGTCCGCCGACGACGACCTGCGCGAGGGCAAGCAGACGCTGCTCATCGCGCTGGCCGAGGAGGCCGCCGACGCCGACGGCCGCCGGCTGCTGCGCGACTGCCTGGGCAACCCGGACTGCGCCGCCGGCGAGCTCGATGCGCTGCGCCGGCTGATCGAGAGCACCGGCGCCCGCGCCCGGGTCGAGGAGCGGATCACCGAGAACACCGCCGTCGCCCGCGCCGCGATCGCCGAGGCACCGCTGGCCGAGGAGGCCCGCACCGCGCTGGACGCGCTGGCCGTGGCCGCGACGTCCCGCACCGCCTGAGCGTGCGCACCGTCCCCGGCCCCACCGGGCGGGTCGTCGTGGTGGGCGCGGGCCTGGCCGGGCTGTCGGCCGCGCTGCGGCTGCGCGGCGCCGGCCGCGAGGTCACCGTGGTGGAGCGGGCCGCCGGTCCCGGCGGGCGCGCCGGGCGGATCGAGTCCGCCGGCTACGCCCTCGACACCGGCCCGTCGGTGTTCACCGCACCCGAGCTGGTCGCCGACACCCTCGCCGCGGTCGGCGAGAAGCTCGAGGACCGGCTGCCGATGGTGCGGCTGGAGACCTCCTACCGCGCGCAGTTCGCCGACGGCTCGCACCTCGACGTGCACGCCGACCCCGACGCCTTCGCCGCCGAGGTCGAGACGCTGTGCGGGCCCGCCGAGGCCGCGGCGCTGCGCCGCTACCTCGCCGACCTCGCCACGCTGTACCGGCTGCAGCTGGACACCTTCATCGACCGCAACCTCGACACCCCGCTGGACCTCCTCGGCCCCGAGCTGCTGACCCTGGTCCGGCGCGGCGGCTTCGGCCGGCTGTCCCGCCACGTCGAGCGGTTCTTCACCGACGACCGGCTGCGCCGGCTGTTCAGCTTCCAGGCCCTCTACGCCGGGGTGTCGCCGTACCGGGCGATCGCCGCCTACGCGGTGATCGCCCAGCTCGACATCGGCGCGGGGGTCTGGCACCCGGCCGGTGGCATCGGGGCGGTGCCGCGCGCGCTGGCCGGCGCGGCCGCCGACGCCGGTGTGGCGCTCCGGTACGACACCGGGGTGGCGCGGCTGGAGGTCCGCGGCCGCCGGGTGACCGGCGTGGTGCTGGACGACGGCGAGCGGCTGCCCGCCGACGCCGTCGTCGTCACCACCGACGCGCCGCACACGCTGGTGCCCGGCCTGCGCGGCCCGCGGCGGCCGGTCTACTCGCCGTCCTGCGTGGCGCTGCACCTGGGCGTGCGCACCCCGCTGGCCGGCCAGGCGCACCACACGATCAGCTTCGGCGCGGCCTGGCGGCAGGTGTTCGACGAGCTCACCCGCGACGGCCGGCCGATGAGCGACCCCAGCCTGCTGATCAGCATGCCCTCGGTCACCGACCGCAGCCTGGCGCCCGAGGGCGGCCAGGTGCTCAGCGTCGTCGCCCCGACGCCGAACCTCGACCGGCGCAGCGGCGGCAACCCCGGCATCGACTGGACGGCCCTGGCGCCCCGCTACCGCGAGGAGCTGCTGGCCACCCTGGAGGCGCGCGGGTACACCGGGGTCTCCGACGCCATCGAGGTCGAGCACATGGACACCCCGCTCACCTGGGCCGCGCAGGGCATGGCCGCCGGCACGCCGTTCGCGCTGGCCCACACCTTCGGCCAGACCGGGCCCTTCCGGCCCTCGACGCTGCCCCGCCGCGGTCCGGAGAACGTGGTGCTCGCCGGGTCCAGCGTGCAGCCGGGCGTCGGCGTCCCCATGGTCGTCATCAGCGGCCGGCTGGCCGCGGAACGGATCACCGGATGACCGCGCTGCGCCCGCCCCGCTCCCGCGACGAGCAGCAGGCGCTGCTCGACGCCGCCTACCGGCACTGCGCGGCCATCGCCGCCGCGCACGGCAAGAGCTACCACCTGGCCACCCGGTTGCTGACCCCCGACCGCCGGCCGGCCGTGCACGCCCTCTACGCCGCAGCCCGCACCGCCGACGACCTCGTCGACCATCCCGGTGCCGACCCCGCCGGCGACCTCGCCGCCTGGTCGCGCGCGGTGCTCGAGGAGCTGGAGGCCGGCTGGTCCGACGACCCGGTGCGGCTGGCGCTCGTGCACACCTACCGCCGGTACGACATCGCCGTCGAGCACCTGGTCGACTTCCTCGCCGCGATGACCAGCGACCTCGACGTCACCGGCTACGCGGACATGGACGCCCTCGACCGGTACATGTGGGGCTCGGCGGCGGTCATCGGCCTGCAGGTGCTGCCGGTGCTCGGCACCGCGCCGGGCGTCGGCCGCGAGGAGGCCGCCCCGCACGCCATCGCGCTGGGCGAGGCGTTCCAGCTGACCAACTTCCTGCGCGACGTCGCCGAGGACGTCGACCGCGGCCGCGTCTACCTGCCGGCCGACCTCATGGCCGCGCACGGCGTCACCCGCGAGCAGCTGGAGGCCAAGCGCTTCGACGGCCGGTTCCGCGCCCTGATGCAGGAGATGGTGGCGATCGTGCGGCGGCGCTACGACGACGCCGCGCCCGGCACGCCGATGCTGGCCCCGGAGTCCCGCGACTGCGTGCGGGCCGCCACCGACCTCTACGGCGGGATCCTCACCGAGATCGAGCGGGCCGACTACCGGGTGCTCGACCGCCGGGTGCGGGTGTCCAAGCCGCGCCGCCTGGCGGTGTTCGCCCGCCGGTTGACCGCCGCCCAGCTGGCCAGGGTGAGGGTCACCATCGCGAAGCCGAACAGCAGGTCCTCGACCGGCGCGTAGGCGATCCGCGGCCCCCAGATCTCCTCGGGGTCGTAGACCACGACCTCCAGCCCGGTGAGCACGCCGTTCATCAGCAGCTGGAAGGTCACGACGATGGCGTAGGCCACCCAGAACACCCGTCGCGTGACCATCCGGGTGCGGTAGACCGCCAGGTCCACCACCAGGACGGCGACGACCGCGGTCACCGCGAGCGCGGAGTAGCTCACCGGCCCGTCTCCGCTTCCTCGGCGGGATAGCCCGCGTCCCACCCGGTCACCTTGCGCACCGCCTCCAGCGCCAGCACCGAGCACAGCGGGACGACGAGGAAGAACAGCACCTCCTCGACCGGGATGCCGCCGGGCAGCCGGACGTCGAGGGTCAGCGTCGAGGAGTAGTCCCAGTGCCCCTGCGCGATCGCGTAGAGCACCCACACCACGAACACGGTGAACTCCGGCAGCACCGCCAGCAGCAGCCGCCGCCAGCGGGCGTAGACCCGCACCCGCAGCACCAGCTCCAGCGGCGCGGTGACCACCAGGCAGCCGGCCAGCAGCGCCAGGTAGGTCAGGGAGCCCACGGTCGGGGGCTCAGAACGCCAGTGCCTGGGCGCGGCGGGTGACCTCGGTGTGCCGGTCGTGCCGCAGCGCCTCCACCGGGGTGCCCGGCAGCGAGTCGTCGGCGCGGAAGAGCCACTCGAAGGCCTCCTCGTCGCTGAACCCGCCGTCCTTGAGGACGGTGAGCAGGCCCGGCAGGTGCCGCAGCACGGCGCCGTCCTGCAGGAAGGCCGCGGGGATCTTGCTGTTGCCGCTTCCCGGCACCGCCATGAGCTTGCGTTCGCGCAGCAGCTGGCGGACGCGGTTGGCCGAGATGCCCAGGGCCTCGGCCACCTCCGCGGGCGTGAGCGTCTCCATAGGCTCCCAGCCTATGGCGCTGCCCGACCCCGCTCGACCGCACCTCGACCTCGACGCCCTGGAGGCGCGCGGCCGCGAGCTGCTGGACCGGGGGATCGCCGACTACTACTCCGGCGGCGCGGAGTCCGAGACGACGCTGCGCGAGGCGACGCCGGCCTGGCGGTCGTGGCGGCTGCGGCCGCGGGTGCTGCGCGACGCGACGTCGGTGGCGCTGGGCACCACGCTGCTCGGCACCGACGTCGCCACGCCGATCGGGGTGGCCCCGTGGGGGTTCCAGGCGCTGGCCCACCCCGACGGCGAGTGCGGCACCGCGCGCGGCGCGGCCGCGGTCGGCGCGCTGATGACCGTGCCGACCGCGGCGACCACCGGGCTGGCCGAGGTCGCCGCCGCCGAGCCCGCCGGGCCGCGCTGGTTCCAGCTCTACCGGCTGTCCTCCCCCGCGGCCACCGACGACCTCGCCCGCCGGGCCGGCGACACCGGCTACCGCGCCCTGGTGCTCACCGCGGACGTGCCGGTGGCTGGGCGGCGGCTGCGCGACCTGGTCAACGGGTTCACCTGGCCGGCCGGCCTGGCGATGCCCAACCGCCCCGTCGACGGCACCCTCGGCCCGGCCGACAGCCCGGCGTGGACCTTCGACGACATCGGACGCTTCGCCCGGCTCTCGGGCCTGCCCGTGGTGGTGAAGGGGGTGCTCCGCGGGGACGACGCCGCCGCCTGCGTGCGGGCCGGCGCCGCCGCCGTCTGGGTGTCCACCCACGGGGGGCGCCAGGCCGATCCGGTGGTGGCCAGCGCGCACGCGCTGCCCGAGGTGGTCGACGCGGTCGGCGACGACGCCGAGGTCTACGTCGACGGCGGCATCCGCGCCGGCTCCGACGTCCTGACCGCGCTGGCGCTCGGGGCGCGCGCGGTCTTCGTCGGCCGGCCGGCGGTGTGGGGGCTGACCACCGGCGGCGCCGACGGCGTGGCCGCCGTCCTGGGCGGGCTGACCGCCGAGCTGGCGACGACGATGACGCTCTGCGGGGTCACCGACGTCACCTCCGTCGCGCGGGACACCGTGACCCCGGCCCGCTGAGCCGCCGGTACCATCGCAGGCGGGCCGTGACTGGCGCATCGAGGTGGAGCCGACCACCGGGGAGCGGCCTGCAGTCCCCCGCCGGGCGCCTGGGCACCTTCTCCGTCGACACCCGCGCAGGAGCCCCCGATGACCGACGCACCCAGCCACGCCACGCCCTTCGACGCCGCGGCGGCCACCACCGCCTACCGGGCCGCCCTGGAGGTCATCGGTGCGGTCGAGCCGCGCGTGGCCGACGCGATCACCGCCGAGCTGGCCGACCAGCGGGCGTCGCTGAAGCTGATCGCCAGCGAGAACTACGCCAGCCCCGCGGTGCTGCTCACCATGGGCAACTGGTTCAGCGACAAGTACGCCGAGGGCACCGTCGGCCACCGCTTCTACGCCGGCTGCCAGAACGTCGACACCGTCGAGGCCCTGGCCGCCGAGCACGCCCGCGAGCTGTTCGGCGCCCCGCACGCCTACGTCCAGCCGCACTCCGGCATCGACGCCAACCTGGTCGCCTTCTGGGCCGTGCTCGCCACCCGCGTCGAGGCCCCGGCCCTGGAGAAGGCCGGCGTCCGGCACGTCAACGACCTCACCGACGAGGACTGGACGACGCTGCGGCACGCCCTCGGCGACCAGCGGATGCTCGGCATGAGCCTCGACGCCGGCGGCCACCTCACCCACGGCTTCCGCCCGAACATCAGCGGCAAGATGTTCGAGCAGTCCTCCTACGGCACCGACCCGGCGACCGGGCTGCTGGACTACGACGCCGTCCGCGCCCGGGCCCGCGAGTTCAAGCCGCTGATCCTCATGGCCGGCTACTCGGCCTACCCGCGCCGCGTCGACTTCGCGAAGATGCGCGAGATCGCCGACGAGGTCGGCGCGACCCTCGTGGTCGACATGGCGCACTTCGCCGGGCTGGTCGCCGGCAAGGTCCTCACCGGCGACTTCGACCCGGTGCCGCACGCGCACGTGGTCACCAGCACCAGCCACAAGTCGCTGCGCGGCCCCCGCGGCGGGTTCGTGCTGGCCCAGCCCGAGTACGCCGACGCCGTCGACCGCGGCTGCCCGATGGTGCTCGGCGGCCCGCTGCCGCAGGTCATGGCCGCCAAGGCGGTCGCCTTCGCCGAGGCCCGCCGGCCGGCTTTCGCCACCTACGCCCAGGCCGTGGCGGACAACGCGCAGTCGCTGGCCGAGGGGCTGGCCCGCCGCGGCGCGACCCTGGTCACCGGCGGCACCGACAACCACCTGGTGCTCATCGACGTCACCTCCTTCGGGCTGACCGGGCGGCAGGCGGAGTCGGCGCTGCTCGACGCCGGCATCGTGACCAACCGCAACGCCGTCCCGGCCGACCCGAACGGCGCCTGGTACACCTCCGGCGTCCGCATCGGCACCCCGGCGCTGACCAGCCGCGGCTTCGGTGCCGCGGAGTTCGACCGGGTGGCCGAGCTGATCGTCGACGTCCTGTCGGCCACCACGCCGACGGCCACCCGCGACGGCGGCGTCTCCAAGGCCAAGTACGCGATGGACGCCGGCATCGCCGACAAGACCCTCGCCGCGTCGGCCGAGCTGCTGGCCGCCCACCCGCTGTACCCGGGGCTCGACCTCGCCTGAGGCGCCCTGCGCCCGCTGTCCGCTGCCCGCGGACATGATCAGGGTCCCTGGTCATGTGGGGTCCTCCCCGACCGTGCACCGCCGGGGAGGACCCTGCACGATCAGGGACCCTGATCATCTTCGCGCCCACCCCACCGGGACCGGTGGGACGGGAGGTGCCCGCTGACGACGACGGCCCGCGTGTACGGGCCGATCGATGTCCCGCCGCTCCTACACTCGATCAGGTGGACACCGCCGTGACCGACCCCGTGGTCGGCCTCCTCCTCGAGGGGCGGTACCGCCTCGAGGAGCGACTGGCACGCGGTGGCATGTCGGTGGTCTACGCGGCCACCGACCTGCGGCTGGACCGCACCGTCGCGGTGAAGGTCATGGCCGAGCACCTCGCCCACGACCCCACGTTCGTCGACCGGTTCACCCGCGAGGCGCGGGCCGCGGCGATGCTCAGCCACCCGAACGTGGTGAGCGTCAGCGACCAGGGCAGCGACCAGGGGCTGGTGTACCTGGTCATGGAGCTGGTCCGCGGCCGTACGCTGCGCGATCTGCTGCAGGCCCGCGGCCGGCTCACCGTCGGCGAGGCGTTCGCCGTCCTCGAGCCGGTGCTCTCCGGCCTGACCGCCGCGCACCGCGCCGGCATCGTGCACCGCGACATCAAGCCCGAGAACGTGCTCATCGGCCACGACGGCGTCGTCAAGGTCGCCGACTTCGGCCTGGCCCGCGCCGTCGCCGGCACGGGGCAGACCAGCCACACCGGCGGCGTGCTGATCGGCACCGTGGCCTACCTCTCCCCCGAGCAGCTCGAGCGCGGCCGCGCCGACGCCCGCAGCGACGTCTACGCCGCCGGCGTCGTGCTCTACGAGATGCTCACCGGCCACCCGCCCTACGGCGGCGACACCCCGCTGGCGGTGGCCTACCAGCACGTGCACCACGACGTGCCCGCGCCGTCGGACGAGGTGCCGGGCCTGGCCTGGCAGGTCGACGAGCTGGTGGCCCGCACCACCCGCCGCGACCCCGCCGTCCGGCCGCTGGACGCCGGCGCGTTCCTGGCCGACCTCGAGGACGTCCGCAAGGACGTCGGCGTCCCCCGCGTGCCCGTGCCCACCGGCCGCTCGTCGGCCGGCCCCGGCACGCTGCGGCCGACCAACCGGCCGACCCGGCCCAAGCACCCCAGCGACCCCGGCCGCGCCGGCGACCCCGGCACCGAGGTGCTCGGCAGCGGCACACGCCCCGGCGGCCGGGGCTCGCGCACCAGCATGCTGCCCGGCATGGGCGCCGGCCCGACCACCGACGTGGGCGACGCCCGGCCGCCGCTCGCGCGGGTACGCCCCGGCGTTCCCGAGCACGTGCGGCGGCGCCGTACCCGGCTGGCCGTGGCCATCGTGCTGCTGCTCGCCGTCACCGTCGGCGCGGTGGGCTGGTGGCTGGGCTCGGGCCGCTGGACCCAGGTGCCCGAGCTCGTCGGCGCCGACAAGGACACCGCGATCGGCCGGCTGCAGGAGGCCGACCTCGACCCCGTCTTCGCCGACGAGCAGTTCAGCGAGACCGTGCCCGCGGGCGTGGTCATCTCCGCCGACCCCGACGGCGGAGATGCCATCCGCGGCAGCGACGTGGAGCTCGTCGTCTCCAAGGGCCCGGAGCGGTTCGTGGTGGACGCCGCGCTGGTCAACCAGCCGCGCGACGACGTGCTGGCCGCGCTCGCCGACGTCCCGGTGGTCATCAGCGTGGTCGAGGACTTCGACAACGACATCCCGATCGGCAACGTCACCGGCTTCGAGCCCGAGGCCGGCACCCAGCTACAGCGCGGGCAGCCGCTCACCGTGTTCGTCAGCAAGGGGCACGAGCCGGTGGCCGTGCCCGACGTGGTCGGCCTGACCCCGGAGGCGGCCACCACCAACCTCCAGGCGCTCGGCTTCACCGTCACCCAGACCACCGGCCGCAGCGCCGACGTCGACCCCGGCGAGGTCATGGCGGTGTCCCCCGCTCCCGGAGAGGCCGCGCCCTACGGCAGCCAGGTGACCATCCAGGTCTCCGAGGGGCTGCCCCAGGTGACCGTCCCCGACGTCACCGGCCTGTCGGAGGCCGACGCCGTGGCCGCGCTGCAGGCCGCGGGCCTGCAGGCGGAGGTCACCAACTTCATCGCCGGCGACCGGGTGCGCTCGCAGAGCCCCCGCGGCGGTGAGGTCGTCGAGCTCGGGACGACGGTCGACATCCTCGTCAGCTTCTTCTAGGACGGTTCGTGCGCACAGCTCGTGTCGCGCCGCCCATCGGCGCGCACATCCAGATCAAGGGCGGCCTCGCCAAGGGCGGCCTGGCCTACACCGACGCGGTCGGCGCGCGGGCCGTGCAGGTCTTCGTCGGCAACCCGCGCGGGTGGAAGCTCACCGCCGGCGACCCGAAGCAGGACGCCGCCTTCACCGCCGGCTGCGCGGAGCGGGGCGTGCCCTCGTTCATCCACACGCCCTTCCTGGTGAACGTCGGCTCGCCCACCGAGGCCACCGTCGAGCAGTCGATCGCGACCATCGCGCACAACCTGGCCCGCGGCACCCAGCTGGGCGTGCAGGGCGTGGTCGTGCACGCGGGCTCGGCGGTCGGCGAGGACCGCTACGAGCCGGCGCTGCGCCAGCTGCACGAGCGGCTGCTGCCGGTGCTCGACGCGCTGCCGGACGGCGCGCCCCGGCTGCTGGTCGAGCCGACCGCCGGTGGCGGGAAGTCGCTGGCGGCCACCGTGGAGGACCTGGGGCCCTACCTGGCCGCGCTGGACATGCACCCGCTGGTCGGCGTCTGCTTCGACACCTGCCACGCCTGGGCCGCCGGGCACGACCTGGCCAGCCCGGGCGGCATGACCGCCACGCTCGACGCACTGGAGGCCACCGTCGGGCCCGGCCGGCTCGGCCTGGTGCACGCCAACGACTCGCTGGACACCTGCGGCAGCAAGCGGGACCGGCACACCACGATCGGCGCAGGCTCCCTCGGGGTGACGCCGTTCGCCGAGCTGCTGGCGCACCCGTCGACGTCCGGCGTCCCGGTGGTCGTCGAGACCCCGTCGGAGGACGACGGGCACGCCAAGGACATCGCGCTGCTGTGCGCGCTGCGCGACGGCGCGGTGGACGCCGCCGCCTGACGCGTTCCTCCCGGTGCGCGGAACGGATCGGTCCGACCCCTTGGCAGATCGGTGAGGCTCCGCTAACTTAGGCATGCCTTCCCTGCCTGAGTCACTCCGGGAGCCCGCGTGTACGTCTGCATCTGCTACGCCGTGAGCGACCGCCAGCTCGACGCGGTCATCGCCGACGGCGCGCGGACCGAGGAGGAGGTCGGCGACGCCTGCGGCGCCGGCACCGGCTGCGGCAACTGCCTGGACCGCATCTGCGACACGCTGCGCGCCGTCGACCCGCTGCACGGCCTCGGGGTCGCCGCCCCCGCCGCCTGACCGCCCGCGAAACCGCAGGCGAGCCTGTCCTTGGCAAGGGGAACCTGAGCGGATGGCCCCTCCGCACCTCCGGTTAACCTCGGCCCAGCCGGACCGCAGGAGGACCACCATGCAGGGTGACGCCCGTGTCATCGAGCTGCTCAACGAGCAGCTCACCAGTGAACTGACCGCCATCAACCAGTACTTCCTGCACGCGAAGATGCAGGAGAACTGGGGCTACAACAAGCTCGCGGCCTACACCCGCAAGGAGTCCATCGAGGAGATGGTCCACGCGGAGCGGCTGACCGACCGCATCCTCTTCCTCGAGGGCCTGCCGAACTACCAGAAGCTGCTGCCGCTGCGCATCGGGCAGAACGTGCGCGAGCAGTTCGAGTCCGACATGGCCATCGAGGTCGAGGTCATCGCCCGCCTGCGCGAGGCGATCCCCTACTGCGAGTCGGTGGGCGACCGGGTGAGCAAGAACCTCTTCGAGCAGATCCTCGCCGACGAGGAGCACCACATCGACTACCTCGAGACCCAGCTGCACCTGCTGGACACCCTCGGCGAGCCGCTCTACCTGGCCAGCCAGATCGAGCAGCCGGCCACCGGCGCCGGCGAGAACGAGTAACTCCCCCCGCACGGCCGACGGGCCCGCACCCTCCCGGGGTGCGGGCCCGTCGTCGTGTCAGACCAGGGCGGCCAGCACGTCCGCGGCCCGCTCGACGGCGGCCCGGTCGACGTCCAGGTGGGTGACCAGCCGGAGCCGCCGCGGGCTCACCTGGCTGACCAGCACGCCCTCGCCCTTGGCCGCCTCGGCGACCATCGGCGCCGCGACGTCGTCCAGGACGACGATGTTGGTGTCCACGCCCGCGGGGTCGACCCCGAGCCGCTCGGCCAGCAGCCGGGCGTGCGCGTGGTCGTCGGCCAGCCGGTCGAGGTGGTGGTCCAGGGAGTACAGCCCGGCGGCGGCCAGCACGCCGGCCTGGCGCATGCCCCCGCCGAGGCGCTTGCGCCAGAGCCGGCCGGCGGCGATCCGCTCGGCCGAGCCCACCAGCACCGAGCCCACCGGCGCGCCCAGGCCCTTGGACAGGCACAGCGAGACGGTGTCGGCCAGCCGGCCGTAGGTGGCGAGGTCGATGCCGGAGGCGACGGAGGCGTTGGCCAGCCGCGCGCCGTCGAGGTGGACGGCGACCCCGGCCGCGCGGGACCGGTCGAACAGCCGCTGCAGCTGGTCCAGCGGCTGCACCAGGCCGCCGCCGCGGTTGTGGGTGTTCTCGACCGCGACCGCCGCGGTGGCCGTCAGGTGCCAGTCGTCGCGCGGGCGCACCTGGTCGAGCAGCGCGTCGGCGTCCAGCCGGCCACCGGCGGAGACGACGGTGCGCGTGGAGATGCCGAACAGGACGGCGGCCGCGCCCATCTCGTAGGTGACGATGTGGGCGTCGGCGTCGCAGACCACCTCCTGGCCCGGCTCGCAGACCAGCCGCAGCCCGATCTGGTTGCCCATGGTCCCCGAGGGCACGAACAGCCCGGCCTCGTGCCCGAGCAGCCCGGCGACCCGCTCCTCCAGGGCGCGGATCGTCGGGTCCTCGCCGTAGACGTCGTCGCCGACCTCGGCGTCGGCCATCACCTTCCGCATGCCCGCCGTCGGGCGGGTGACGGTGTCAGAGCGCAGGTCGATCAGGGACACAGCAGCACCCCATGGGGTTCGGATGGGGACGGCCCCGTCGGGAGGCCCGCCCCGAGCGTGCGAAGGGTGAGGAGGAGGGGGTCCTCAGCCACGCAGCATCTCGGCCACGAGGAACGCCAGCTCCAGCGACTGCCCGGTGTTCAACCGCGGGTCGCAGGCGGTCTCGTACCGGCTGTTGAGGTCCTCGTCGCTGATCTCCATCGCGCCGCCGAGGCACTCGGTGACGTCCTCACCGGTCAGCTCGACGTGGATGCCGCCCGGCCAGGTGCCCAGCGCCCGGTGCACGTCGAAGAAGCCGAGCACCTCGTCGACGACGCGGTCGAAGTGCCGCGTCTTGTAGCCGGTCGAGGACTCGTGGGTGTTGCCGTGCATCGGGTCGCACTGCCAGACGACGCTGTGCCCGCTGGCCGTGACCTTCTCGACGATGGGCGGCAGGACGTCGCGGATCTTCCCGTTGCCCATGCGGCTGATCAGGGTCAGCCGGCCGGGGATGCCGTCGGGGTCGAGCCGCTCGACCAGCTCGACGGCCTGCTCCGGCGTCGTCGTCGGGCCGATCTTCACGCCGATCGGGTTGGCGATCCGGGAGAAGAACTCCACGTGCGCGCCGTCCAGCTGGCGGGTGCGCTCGCCGATCCAGACGAAGTGCGCCGACGAGGCGTAGGCCCGGCCCTCGTGCACCCGCAGCAGCGCGCGCTCGTAGTCGAGGATCAGGCCCTCGTGGCTGTTGTAGAGCTCGACGCCGCGCAGCGCCGTGTCGTCGACGCCGCAGGCCTTCATGAACGCCAGCGCGCGGTCGATCTCCCGCGCGATGACCTCGTACCGCACGCCGGCCGGCGAGCTGGCGACGAAGTCCTTGTTCCAGTCGTGGACGGCGTGCAGGTCGGCGAGGCCGCCGCGTGCGTAGGCGCGGATCATGTTCATCGCCGCGGCCGAGTTCGCGTAGGCCCGCACCAGCCGGTGGGGGTCGGGGATGCGCTTCTCGAGCACCGGCTCCAGCGAGTTGACCATGTCGCCGCGGTAGGAGGGCAGGCCCAGCGCGTCGGTGTTCGACGAGCGCGGCTTGGCGTACTGACCGGCCACCCGGCCGACCTTCACCACCGGCACGCTGGCGCCGTAGGTGAGCACCACGGCCATCTGCAGCAGCGTGCGGGTGGTGCTCTGCAGGTGCGGCTCGGTGTTGAGGTCGAAGGTCTCGGCGCAGTCGCCGCCCTGCAGGAGGAAGGCCTTGCCCTGGGCGACGTCGGCCAGCTGGGCGCGCAGCGCGTCGACCTCGCTGGGGGCGACGATCGGGGGCACCGTCGTCAGCGTGCCGAGCACGCTGTCGAGCGCGGCGCGGTCGGGCCACTCGGGCTGCTGGGCGGCGGGCAGCTCCCGCCACCGGTCCAGATCGGGGACCAGCTCAGCAGGTTGGGTCAGACTCACAGACCCCAGGGTAGGCGGCCGGTCGGATCAGCCGAAGAACACCTCCACCTCCGAGTACCGCTCCACCGGCACCAGCTTCAGCTGGGCGGTGGCCGCGGCCAGCGGCACGCGGACGATGTCGGTGCCGCGGAGCGCCACCATGACCCCGCCCTGCCCGTCGTGCACGGCGTCGACCGCGGCCAGCCCGAAGCGGGTGGCCAGCACCCGGTCGAACTGCGACGGCGTGCCGCCGCGCTGCACGTGACCGAGCACCACGGCCCGCGACTCGCGTCCGGTGCGCTCCTCGATCACCTGGGCCAGGGCCGCGCCGATGCCGCCGAGCCGGACGTGCCCGAACGCGTCGGTCTGCCCGGTCGAGGTCACCAGGTCGCCGTCGGCCGGCCGGGCGCCCTCGGAGACGACGACGATCGGCGAGAACCCCGAGGCGAACCGGCGGCGGCAGTGCTCGACGACGGCCTCCACGTCGAACGGCCGCTCCGGGATGAGCACCACCGTGGCGCCGCCGGCCATCCCGGCGTGCAGCGCGATCCAGCCGGCGTGCCGGCCCATCACCTCCACCACGAGGGTGCGGTGGTGGCTGTCGCCGGTGGTGTGCAGCCGGTCGATGGCCTCCATGGCCACGCCGACGGCGGTGTCGAAGCCGAAGGTGTAGTCGGTGGCGTCGAGGTCGTTGTCGATCGTCTTCGGGACGCCGACCACGCGGACGCCGGCCTCGGCCAGCCGGGCGGCCACCCCCAGGGTGTCCTCCCCGCCGATCGGCACCAGCGCGTCGATCCGCCGCCGCTCGAGGGTGGCCAGCACCCGCGCCAGCCCGTCGTCGAGCGCCAGCGGGTTGGTGCGCGAGGTGCCGAGCACGGTGCCGCCGCGCGGCAGCAGCCCGCGCACCGCGGCGAGGTCCAGGTCGACCGCGTCGTCCTCGAGCACGCCGCGCCAGCCGTCGCGGAAGCCGACGACCTCGTCGCCGTGCTGGCCGGTGCCCTTGCGGACGACGGCGCGGATCACCGCGTTGAGCCCGGGGCAGTCGCCTCCGCCGGTCAGGATGCCGATGCGCACGGAGGACCTCCGGGGGACGGGGCGGACGGTGCCGGCGTCATGATGCCGCAGGTCAGACCCGATGGAGGGGCTGCGTCACACGCCGGTCCTGCCGTCGAGCGCCTCCCGGATGAGGTCGGCGTGGCCGTTGTGCCGGGCGTACTCCTGGACCAGGTGGACCATCACCCGGCGCAGCGAGTAGACCTCGCCCGACCGGCGGTCCACCCCGGTCACGTCGAGGTCCGGCGCGGCCGCCTCGATGTCGCGGGCGATGGCGATCTCGGCCTGCCACGCCGCGAAGGCCTCCTCCGGTGCCGCGCCCGACGCGTCGTAGGCGGCCTGGACGTCCCCCTCGGGCGACCAGACCAGCGGCACGTCCTGCCCGTCGAGCACCCGCCGGAACCAGGCTCGCTCCACCTCGGCCATGTGCCGGACCAGCGAGAGCAGCGACAGCGACGACGCCGTGGGCGCCCGGCGCAGCTCGTCGTCCGGCAGTTCCGCGCACTTGAGCGCCAGGGTCTCCCGGTGGAAGTCCAGGTAGGCGCGCAGCAGCTCGCGCTCGCCGCCGGTGCGCGGCACCTCGGTGCGCCCGTCGTCCACGTCGATCGCCTCCGTCGGTGCCGCGCTCAGCGGGGCCGGGCGGCCTCCATGGCCCGCCAGCGCTCGAGGTTGTAGCGGGCGTCGACCAGCGCGTCGTGGGTGCCGGCCGGTTTGGGCGGCAGCGGCGGCTGGCCCAGGTCGTCCCACCGCTGGCGCAGCTCGCGGGTGAACCGGGGCACCGGCCGCGGCAGCGCCGGCATCGCGCCCCACAGCTGGCACAGCGCCACGTGGTCGTAGGCGCCGAACCAGGCCCACAGCTCGATCTCCTCGCCGGGGGCGGTGAGGAAGGCCAGCAGGTCGTCGCGGATGCGGCGGCGGTCGCGCCAGGCGCGGTCCGACGGCGCGGGCAGCTGGTCGAGCACGTTGCGCCGCACCCACGGGATGGCCTTGCGCTCGTCGAACTCGGTGCTCACCGCGTAGAACTCGCGGCCGGTCTCGTCGACGACGCCGATGGAGACGAGGTCGATCGTCGTCCCGTCCTCGATGAACTCGGTGTCGTAGAAGAAGCGCCGCACGGCGACCACCGTAGGTCGCCGATAGGTTCGCCTCCATGCCAGTGCTGGCCATCGACGCAGGGACCACCGGGGTGACCGCGCTGGTCGTCGGCGAGGACGGACGGCTGCTCTCCCGCGGCTACCGCGAGTTCGCGCAGCTGTTCCCGCGCCCCGGGTGGGTCGAGCACGAGCCGGAGGACATCTGGACGGCGACCGTCGCCGCCTGCCGCCAGGCCCTCGCCGGCACCGACCAGCAGCCGACCTGCGTGGGCATCACCGACCAGCGCGAGACCGCCGTGGTCTGGGACCGCCGCACCCGGCAGGCACCCCGGCCGGCCATCGTCTGGCAGGACCGGCGCACCACCGGGGTCTGCGACCGGCTGCGCGAGGCCGGGCACGAGGAGCGGGTCGCCGCCCTCACCGGGCTGCGGCTGGACCCCTACTTCACCGGCACCAAGTACTGCTGGCTGGCCGCTGAGGAACCGCGGCTCTGGGACGGCGTCCGCGACGGGTCGCTGGCGCTCGGCACGGTCGACTCCTACGTCGTGTACCGGCTGACCGGCGGCGCGGCGCACGTGACCGATCCCAGCAACGCCAGCCGGACGCTGCTCTACGACCTCGAGGCCGGCGGCTGGTCCGACGAGCTGTGCGAGCTGTTCGACGTCCCGCGCGCGGCGCTGCCCGAGGTGGTGCCGAGCTCCGGCGTCGTCGGCACCACCGACCCCGACGCCTTCCTCGGCCTGGAGCTGCCGGTCGCCGGCATCGCCGGCGACCAGCAGGCCGCGCTGTTCGGGCAGGCCTGCTACTCCCCCGGCGACAGCAAGTGCACCTACGGCACCGGGTCGTTCGTGCTCACCAACACCGGCAGCACGCCGGTGCGCTCGGACGCCGGCCTGCTGACCACCGTCGCCTGGGACCTCGGCGACGGGCTGACCTACGCCCTCGAGGGCTCCATCTTCGTGACCGGCGCAGCTGTGCAGTGGCTGCGCGACGGGCTGGGCCTCATCGACTCCGCCGCCGAGATCGAGGGGCTGGCCCGCACCGTCGCCGACTCGGGCGACGTCGTCTTCGTGCCCGCGCTGACCGGCATGGGCGCGCCGCACTGGGACCCGCACGCCCGCGGCGCGATCGTCGGGATCACCCGCGGCACCACCCGGGCGCACCTGGCGCGGGCCACCCTGGAGGCCATCGCCTTCGAGGTGCGCGACGTCGTCGACGTGATGGTGTCCGAGGCCGGGCTGTCGGTGCCCGAGCTGTCCGCCGACGGCGGGGCCAGCGCCAACGACCTGCTGCTGCAGCTGCAGGCCGACCAGCTCGGCGTGCCGGTGCGCCGTCCGGAGGTCACCGAGACCACCGCGCTCGGCGCGGCCTTCCTCGCCGGCCTCGGCACCGGGGTGTGGAGCGGTCAGGACGAGCTGGCCGCCACCTGGGCACTGGACCGGCGGTTCGAGCCCGAGCCCGGCCGCCGCGACGACGGCCGGCACGACCGCTGGCGGGAGGCGCTGGGCCGGGCCGGCCGCTGGGCGGGCTAGGAGGCCCGCTTGCGCGCCCCCACCGACGAGGCGCCGAACTCCCGCCCCTGCAGCTTCGCGATGTCGGCCTCCAGCTGGGGCACTGCCTTCCGGGTGATCGGCAGCATCAGCTTCTCGGCGACGGCACCGGTGACCACCTGCCGCAGCGCGGCGACCGTGCCGACCGAGCGCGGCACGAACACCCGCCGGCCACGGGTCTCGAGGTTCTCGACCAGGGCCTCGGCGCACTCCTCCACCGACGTGTAGGCGCCCAGCGGGCCGGGCAGCCGCTTGCGGGTCTCGGCGAACGTCGGCAGCGCGGCCTCGGTGTCGCGCACCATGTCGGTGTCGATCCAGGTCGGGTGCGCGCTGGCCACGGTGACGCCGCGGTGCGCCACCTCCAACCGCAGCGCGTCGCCGAAGCGCTCGAGCCCGGCCTTGGCCGCGCAGTAGGCGCTCATGCCCGGCAGCACGGTGAACGCCGCGGCCGAGCTGACCAGCAGCACGTGGCCGCGGCGCTCCACGATCTCCGGCAGCGCGGCGTGCGCGGTGAGCATCGCGCCGGTCAGGTTGACCTCGATCGTGCGCGCCAGCGCGTGCGCCGAGCTGGTCAGCACGGTGGTGAGCGGGGCGATCCCGGCGTTGGCGACGACGACGTCCAGCCCGCCGAACGTGTCGACGGTCCGCTGCACGGCGGCCTTCAGCGCCTCCGGGTCGGTGACGTCGCACTCGACCCAGAGGTGTTCGGGCCCCAGCTCGTCGGCGACCTGCGCGAGCAGGTCGGGTTCCAGACCGGCGAGGGCCACCCGCGCGCCCCGGGCGGCGGCCTTGCGGGCCAGCTCGGCACCGATGCCTCGGGCGGCGCCGGTGATCAGCACGGTCTTCCCGGTCAGCGGGGTGCGGCTCCGCTGCAGCAGGGGCAGGCGTCGCGCCATCGGTGCTCCTCGGGGTCTCTCGCGCTCGTGTTGAGCACTGCTCAACTGCCGTTGTAGCGTCCCCGCGGACGGGCAGCAAGCCGGGACCTGCGAAGGAGCCGATCGGTGACCAGCACGCTCGAGACCACCCCCTCCCCCGCCGCCGGGTCCGCCGGCGCGCCGCGGGAGGTGCGGGTGGCGATCATCGGCTCGGGCTTCGCCGGGCTGGGGATGGCCGTGGCCCTGCGCCGCCGCGGCCAGGAGGACTTCGTCCTGCTGGAGCGGGCCGACGACGTCGGGGGCACCTGGCGGGACAACCACTACCCGGGGGCGGCCTGCGACGTGCAGTCCAACCTCTACTCGTTCTCCTTCGCGCCCAACCCCGACTGGCCGCGGTCCTACTCGGAGCAGCCGGAGATCCAGGCGTACCTGCAGGCCACCGCCGACCGCTACGGCGTCCGCGAGCGCTGCGTCTTCGGCGCCGAGGTCACCGCCGCACGCTGGGACGACGCCGCCCAGCGCTGGCTGGTGACGACGACGGCCGGCGAGTTCCGCGCCACCGTGCTGATCTCGGCGGCCGGCGCGCTGGCCGACCCCACCTACCCCGACATCCCCGGCCTGGAGACCTTCGCCGGCACGGTCATGCACTCCGCCCGCTGGGACGGCGACCACGACCTGCGCGGCGAGCGGGTGGCCGTGATCGGCACCGGCGCCTCGGCGATCCAGATCGTGCCGGCCATCCAGCCGGTGGTGGAGAGCCTGGCGGTCTACCAGCGGACGCCGCCGTGGATCGTGCCCCGCACCGACCACCCGGTGAAGCCGTGGATGCAGCGGCTCTACCGGTGGGTGCCCGGCTTCCAGAAGCTGGTCCGCGCGCTGCTCTACGTGCTGCGCGAGTTCCTCGTGGTGGGCATGGCCAAGCGGCGGCGCTTCCTCGCCCCGGTGGGCCGGCTGGCCAAGGCCCACCTCGCCCGGCAGGTCCGCGACCCCAGGCTGCGCGACGCCCTGACGCCGGACTACACGATCGGCTGCAAGCGCATCCTGATCAGCAACGACTACTACCCGGCCATCAGCGCGCCCAACACGGAGCTGGTGACCGCGGGCATCGCGGAGATCCGCCCGCACTCGATCGTCACGCGCGACGGCCTGGAGCGGCCCACCGACACCCTGGTGCTCGCCACCGGCTTCCACGTCACCGACCTGCCGATCGCCGAGCGGATCGCCGGGCGCGACGGCCGCACACTGGCCGAGGTCTGGGCCGACGGCATGGTCAGCAACCGCAGCACCACGGTGGCCGGCTTCCCCAACCTGTTCCTGCTGGTCGGCCCGAACGTCGGCGTCGGGCACACCTCGATGGTCTACATGATCGAGTCGCAGGTGGCCTACGTGGACGACGCCCTGCAGACGATGGCCGCCGAGGGCCTGGCCGTCCTCGAGACGACGCCGGAGGCCCAGCAGGCCTACCGCGACCTGATCGCCCGCAAGTCGAAGGGCACCGTGTGGCTGACCGGCGGCTGCGCCAGCTGGTACCTCGACCAGCACGGGCACAACACCACGCTGTGGCCGGACTTCACCTTCCGGTTCCGGAGGCTGACCCGGCAGCTGGACCGGGAGAACTACGTGGGCGTGCCGGCGGCGGCGCCGGCCCAGGAGGTGGCCGCGTGAGCGGACAGGGGCGTGAGCATCGCAGCGAGGGACGAGCGAGGAGCGGAGCGCCCCGCGGGAGCGAACCAGGAGGCGCCGTGAGCGGACAGGGGCGTGAGCATCGCAGCGAGGCACGAGCGAGGAGCGGAGCGCCCCGCGGGAGCGAACCAGGAGATGCCGTGAGCAGCACCCGGACCCGGCAGCGGCGGACGGCCGCCGTCCGCACCCCGGACGGCGCCCTCCTGCACGCGACGATCGACGGGTCCGACGACGCGCCGGTCACCCTCGTGCTCGCCCACGGCTGGACGCTCTCCCAGGCCTCCTGGGACGACCCGGTCGCGGCGCTGGTGCCGCGGATCGCCGACGGCGAGCTGCGGCTGATCCGCTACGACCAGCGCGGCCACGGGCGCTCCACCTGGGGCTCGGCCGCCGACGAGCCGGCCGAGGTCACCATCGACCGGCTCGGCCAGGACCTGGGCGAGGTGCTCGACGCGCTGGCGCCCACCGGTCCGGTGGTGCTCGGCGGGCACTCCATGGGCGGCATGACGATCATGTGCCTGGCCGCAGCCCGGCCCGACCTGTTCGGGGACCGGGTCCGCGGCGCGGTGCTGGTGTCGACGTCGGCCGGCGACCTGGCCCCCGAGCCGCGGACGGCGCCGGAGAAGCTGCTGCGCCGGCTCACTCCCGGCCTGGTGGCCGGTGCGCTGGCCGGCGCCCGCGTGGTCGAGGCGCTGCGGCAGGCCGTGCCACCGACCAGCCGGCGGCACCGGACGATCGTCCGCGACCTCGTCTACGGGCCCGACGCGACCGACGACATGGTGCTCGAGGGCGCGCGGATCATGCACGCGTCGACCGTCCGGGCGTTCGCCGTCTTCTACCCGGCGCTGGGGGCGCACGACAAGCGCGCCGAGCTGGCCGCGCTGAGCCGGGTGCCGGTGGAGATCCTGGTCGGCGACAGCGACAAGCTGACCCCGAAGCGGCACAGCGAGCAGCTGGTCGAGGCGCTGCCGGAGGCGCGGCTGCAGGTGGTCCCCCGCACCGGGCACATGCTGCTGCAGGAGCACCCGGAGCTCGTGGTGGCGGCGATCGGCCGGCTGCTCGAGGTCGCCGCCGGCGACCGGGTGGCCGCCTGACGGTGGCGCGCGTGGCCGGCGAGGAGGGTCCCGCCCGGTCCCGGCGTTCGGCCGGCGACCGGCGGGCCCAGCTGGTGGCCATCGGGCTGGAGCTGCTGCCCACCACCCCGGTGCAGGAGCTGACCATCGACGAGGTGGCCCGGCGGGCGGGCATCAGCCGCAGCCTGCTGTTCCACTACTTCAGCACCAAGCGCGAGTACTACACGGCGGTGACCCGCGCGGCGGCGGAGCTGCTGATCGGCCACCTCGCGCCACGGCCGGGCGTGCCCCGGGACGAGCAGGCCACCGGGATGCTCGACCGCTACGTGACCTGGGTGGAGACCTACCGGGAGACCCACCTCGCGTTCGTCCGGGGCGCCTCCGGCGGGGATCCCTGGGTGGCCGAGGTCTACGACGAGACCCGCGAGCAGCTGGTCGACCTCGCCCTCGGCGCGCTCGGGCTGCCCGACGAGCCGGCCCGCCGGCAGCTGGTGCGGGCGTGGTTCGCCTTCACCGAGGAGCTGGTGCACTCCTGGGTGCGCGAGCCCACCACGAGCCGCGAGGAGCTGCTGGCGCAGCTGCGTCGCGTGCTCGACGTCCTGGTCAGCCCGACGGCCGTCGGCGACTAGCCTGCGAGGCTCTCCGGTGCCCGGTCCGCGGCCTCCTGCGGCGGCGGCTGCAGCGAGCGGACGACGTCCGAGGCGCTGGCGCCGGTGGCGTCCATCGACTTCTTCACCGTCGCGCCGTAGACGTCCACGTACTCCTGGCCAGACAGCGTCATGACCTCGTACATGATCTCGTCGGTCACCGACCGCTCGACGAAGCGGTCACCGGCCAGGCCCTCGTACCGGGAGAAGTCCAGCGGCGGCCCGAACCGGACGCGCACCCGGGGCAGCCGCTTGCCGATCAGCGGGAGCTTGCGCGGGGTGTAGGTCATCGCCACCGGGACGACGGGGACGCCGGTCTCCAGCGCCATGCGGGCCACGCCGATCTTGCCGCGGTACAGCCGGCCGTCGGGCGACCGCGTGCCCTCGGGGTAGATGCCCAGGAGCTTGCCCTCGCGGAGGATGCGGATGCCGGTCTGGATGGCGTTCTCCGCCGCCGAGGCGCTGGACCGGTCGATCGGCACCTGCCCGGCACCGGAGAAGAAGGCGCGCTGCAGGAAGCCCTTCACGCCCGTGCCGGTGAAGTACTCGGCCTTGGCGAGGAAGGTGACCCGCCGGCGCAGCGACAGGGGCATGAACACCCAGTCCGCCGCCGACAGGTGGTTGCTCGCGATGATCGCCGCACCGGAGGACGGGACGTGCTCGACGCCCTCGGCCTGCGGCCGGAAGACCAGCTTGGCGACCGGCCCGACCGCCACGAACTTGAGGAACCAGTAGAACAACACGCCTCCCCTGTGAACTGCCAGACTAGGGAGCCCGACGGCGGTTGGACAATCGGCCGCCGGCGTTCCGCTCGCCACTCCCCCGCCGATCCCCGTGCCGGGCGCCCCGCCGGCCGCCGAGGAGGACCTCCGTGCCCACTCCCGAGCCCCTCGCCGGCGCCGAGCCGTTCGCCTTCCCGGGCTCCCCGGCCGGCGCCGGCACCGGCGTGCTGCTGGTGCACGGGTTCACCGGGTCGCCGTTCAGCATGCGGCCCTGGGGCGAGCACCTGGCCGCCGAGGGCTTCGCCGTCCGCGCGCCGCTGCTGCCCGGCCACGGCACCCGCTGGCAGGACTGCAACCTGACCACCGAGCAGGACTGGCTGACCGCGGTCACCGGCGCCTTCGAGGAGCTGCTCGCCCAGTGCGACCGGGTGTTCGTCGCCGGGCTGTCGATGGGCGGCACGCTGGCGATCCGGCTCGCCGAGCTGCGCCCGGACGACGTCGCCGGCCTGGTGCTGGTCAACCCCTCGCTGCTCACCGAGCGGCTGGACGCCAAGTTGCTGCCGGTCCTGGCCCGGCTGACCCCCAGCTGGAAGGCGATCGGCGACGACATCAAGAAGCCCGGCGTCAGCGAGCGGGCCTATCCCAAGCTGCCCACCCGCGCGGTGCTGGGCCTGCGCCGGCTCTGGACGGCGACCCGCGCCGAGCTCGCCTCGGTCACCTGCCCGGTGCTGCTGTTCCGCAGCACCGTCGACCACGTCGTGGAACCGGCCTCCGGCCGCGTGCTGATGGCCGGCATCGGCAGCACCGACGCCACCGAGGTGCTGCTCGAGGACAGCTACCACGTGGCCACCCTCGACAACGACGCGCCGAGGATCTTCGCCGGCTCGGTGGACTGGATCCGCGCGCGGGTGCCGGCCCGGGAGGCCGGCGCGTGAGCGCGCCCCGCCGGGGCCGGGGGCGGCGGGACAACGGCCTGGACGCCACCCTGTGGACCCCGCTGCGCGACGTCGACCCGCGGGTCGGCGAGCACCTGCTCGACGTGCTCCGCGACGCCGGGATCGCCGCGTACCTGGAGCCGGCCGCCGACGTGGGGCCCTACACCCGCACCGTCTTCCTGCCCAGCCCGCCGACCGACCGGCTCTACGTGGACCGGGCCCGCTCCGGTGAGGGCCGCAGCCTGGTGGAGCGGCACGTCGACGAGCACGTGGAGGAGCACGCCCGCGGGCCGCTGCCCGAGCGCCTGCCGCTGCGCCGGGACCTCGACGAGGACGCCGAGTGGGCGCGGATCGTGGCCGCCTACGAGGCCGAGGAGGGCCGGCGGGTCGTCGACGAGGAGCCCGCCGTCCTGCCGCCGCCACCACCGGCCGAGCTCCCTGTCCTCGACCGGCCGGAGGAGCACTTCGAGCCGCCGCCGGCGCCGCCGGTGCCGCTGCCCGCGCCCGCCTCGCTGTACGCGGTGCTGCTGATCGCCGCCGGAGCGGTGCTGGTCGTCGCGCCGCGGCTGCTGGGGCTGTCCTCCGACGTCGGCCTGGTGCTCGGCGTGGCCGGGGTCGTCGGCGGGGTCGGGCTGCTGGTCTCGCGGATGCGCGAGCGGTCCACCGACGACGGCGACGACGGCGCCGTGGTCTAGCGGAGTGCCACGGCGCGGTTTCCGCGCCCCTCCTACTCCGCTCGCGTCGCGGCGACCTCGCTGCGCACCAGGTCCGCGGCGCCGACCAGTCCCGCCGACGCGCCCAGCCGGGCACCGACGACGCGCGGGCCCGGCCGGAAGCCGCGCCCGGGCAGCACCCGCTCCAGCCGGTCCCTGGCGGGACCGAGCACCGCCTCGCCGAGCGCGCTGAGCCCCCCGCCGATGACGACGACGTCGGGGTCGAGGACGGCGGCGAGGTCGGCGATGCCCTGACCGAGCCACTCGCCCACCTCGGCGATCAGCTCCCGGGCCAGCGGGTCACCGGCCGCGGCGACCTCGGCGACGTCCTCGCCGGTGAGCCGCTGCGGCTCGCCGGCCACCCGCTCCAGCAGCCGGGCGGCCACGGCCGGGGAGCTGCGCGCCACCTCCCGCGCGGTCTGCGCCAGGGCCGTCCCGCTGGCGTACTGCTCCCAGCAGCCGCGGTTGCCGCAGGCGCACAGCCGGCCGTCGGGGACCACCCGCATGTGCCCCCACTCCCCCGCGACGCCGTGCGCCCCCCGCTGCAGCCGGCCCCCGGCGACGATGCCGCCGCCGATGCCGGTGCCCAGGGTGATGACCAGCGCCAGCTCGGCGTCGCGCGCCGCACCGAAGCGGTACTCGGCCCAGGCGGCGGCGTCGGCGTCGTTGCCCACCCAGAGCGGCCGGCCCAGCCGGCGGGCGAGGTCGGCGCGGAGCGTGGAGTGCCGCCAGGCCAGGTGCGGGCTGAACAGCACCGTGTCCCCGGTGCGGTCGAACCAGCCGGCGGCGCCGATGCCGACGCCGACGACCGGCTGCTCGTGGCCGGCCACGAGCTCCTCGACGACGGCGGCGATGGCGTCCTCGGTCTCCGGCACCGAGCCGCCCGGGGTCGCCCGCCGCGCGGTGGCCAGCACCCGGCCGTCCGGGGCCACCACGCCTCCGGCGACCTTGGTGCCGCCGATGTCGATGCCCAGCGCGGGCAGGACCGCCGGATCGCTGCCGGCGGTCACTCAGGCGATCTCGATGTGCTGCACCGCGGCCTCCGGCCGGCTCTCCGGCTCGGGGGTCTCGGCGTCCTCCGTGGTCGCGGCCGGCTCGTGGGCGGCGGCGAAGGTGCGCAGCGCGCCGGCGGCGGCGGTCAGGGCGTCGGCGAGCGCGTGCGCCAACTCGGGGCGCTCGCCGCGCACCAGGCCGGCGACCTGGCAGACCGGGCACCAGCGGCAGTCGGCAGCGTGCTCGGCGCCCGCCTGCCCCTCGGACGCCCCGGCGTCGGCGGCCAGGGTCTGGCCGAGACCGGCCACCAGCCGGCGGGCCTGCTCGACCCAGTCGCTCGCTGTGCTCATGACGGACTCCCCTCGGCGGCCAGCAGATCGGCCGGCCACTGCTGCGGATCGGGCGCGAACGTGACCTCGAGCCGGGCGGCCGCCGTGCCGGGGTCGAGGAGGCTACCCCCGGTCACCGTGCACCGGCGCAGCAGGGCGTCGAGCCGCACCGACCGGCGGGCGCCACCGACGGTGACCACCAGGTCGTCGTCCCAGCGGGTGAGCTCCAGCCGCCCCCGCTCGGCGAAGGGCAGCGGCAGGGTGAGCCGCCAGCCGCCGGGCACGCGCTCGGGACCCGGCGGCTCCGCGGACGGCGCCGAGGGTGCCTCCGCGGCCGCCAGGGCGGCCAGCGCGTCGGCGTCCCGCGGGGCGCGCGCGGTCTCCGGAACGCTCACCAGCGGAGCGATCCCGGCCAGCTCGTCGAGGACCGCGGCCTGCTCGGCCGCGCGCTCGGCGGCCCAGCCGCCGGCGCCCGGGTCGAGCGCCAGCGGGCGGGCGAGCAGCGCGGCCGGCCGCTGACCGTGCAGCGCGAGGGTGGTCACCGCGGCCCGCAGGACGGCCGGGGCGCCCGGCCGGGCCGGGGCGACCAGCCGCACCTCGGTGCGGGCGGGGTCGTCGAGGGTCTGCCGCTCGAGCAGCCCCTCGAGCACCGGCACCAGGGCCAGGAGCGCGTCGACCGGGCCGCGTCGGACCGTGCCCGAGCGCACCGCCGCGGTGCGCACCGCCCCGAGCATCCGCAGGCGGGTGGGCAGCAGCTGGGTCAGCCACCAGCGCAGCACCCCGGGCAGCGCGACCAGCGCGGTCGCCGCCTCCAGCGGGCCGGCGTCGACCACCACGAGGTCGGCGTCCGCGCGGGTCACCTCGGCGAGCAGGGCGACGTCGGCGGTACCGGGCAGCGGCACGACCGAGGTGGCCGGGGGCAGGGCGAGCTCGGGCAGCGCGGCCGCCACGGCCGCGGCGCTGCCGGACCAGAGGTCCTCGAGCGCGCGCTGGGCGGTGACGGTGCGCACCGTCAGCCCGGGCACGCCGGCCAGGTCCGGAACGGCCGGCGCCTGGCGGGTGAGCAGCAGCGTCCGGGCGCCGGAACGGGCCGACCGCACGGCCGCGGCCGCGGCCAGCGTCGAGGTACCGGCCCCACCGGGGCCGGTCAGGAGCAGCGTGGGCACCGGGCGGTCAGCCCTCGACGCGCTTCTTGAGCTCCTTGAGCGCGGTGTCGAGGATGACCTTCTCCGCCTTGCGCTTGATCATCCCGAGCATCGGGATGGAGAGGTCGATCGTGATCGCGTAGGTGACCTCGGTGCGGCCGTCGTTCTCGACGAGGGTGTAGGAGCCCTCCTGCCGCTTCTGCATCTGGCCCTTGACCAGGTTCCAGGAGACCCGGCGGTCGCCGTCCCAGGTGTAGTCGAGGACGTAGTCGTCCTTGACCGCCCCGGCGTCGAGGACGAAGTGCACCCTCTTGGCGCGCCCGTCGGGGCCGGCCTCGAGCACCTCGACGCGCTTGGCGGCGGCGACCCACTGGGGATAGGCGTCGAAGTCGGCGATGACCGCCATGACGTCGGCCGCGGGGGCGTCGACGACGATCGACTGGGTGGACTGGTCGGCCATGCCAGCAGGCTAACCGCTCCCCGCGTGCGTGCAGGGACGACGTCCCCGCTTCAGCTACTCATCGGTAGCTGGGAGCCGCTAGATTTGGCGCCAGACGTGCCCCACCGAGGGCGGCCGGGCGACGGTGCCCGGGGCCGGGCGGGGAGGAGAGGACGAGGCGTGCGCGAGTTCAGCGTCCCCGCGACCATCGAGGTCGGCCCGGACGAGGCCCTGACGGACATGCTCGACGAGAACGTCCGTGAGCACGGCGACGAGGTGGGCCTGCGGGTCCAGCGGAACGGCACCTGGCAGGACGTCACCTGGCGCGAGTTCGGCGAGCAGGTGCGCGGCGTGGCCAAGGGCCTGATCGCCGCCGGCGTCCAGGCCGGCGACCGCGTCGCCCTGCAGGCCAAGACCCGCTACGAGTGGCCGCTGATCGACTTCGCCATCTGGACGGCCGGGGCGGTGACCGTCCCGGTGTACGAGACCTCCAGCCCCGACCAGGTCGCCTGGATCCTCGCCGACTCCGGCGCGACGGCGATGATCGTGGAGAAGGGCGAGCACGCCACGGCCGTCGACTCCGTCCGCGACCAGGCCCCCGACCTCGGCCCGGTCTACGTGATCGAGGACGACGCCGTCGGCACGCTGATCGCCGCGGGCGCCGAGGTGCCCGACAGCGAGCTCACCGCCCGCCGCGCCACCCTCAACGCCGAGAGCCTGGCCACGCTGATCTACACCAGCGGCACCACCGGCCGGCCGAAGGGCTGCGAGCTCACGCACGGCAACTTCCTGTTCGAGATCGGCAACGGCATGAGCCTGCTGGGCCGGTTCATGAACATGCAGGGCTCGCTGCTGCTGTTCATCCCGCTGGCCCACGTGCTCGCCCGCGTCCTGCAGGTGGGCGCGGTCAAGACCCGCACCGTCACCGGGCACACCCCCGACGTGAAGAACCTGGTCGAGGATCTCGGCGCCTTCAAGCCGACCTTCGTGCTCGCCGTCCCGCGGGTGTTCGAGAAGGTCTACAACCAGGCCAAGGCCAAGGCCGAGGGCGACGGCAAGGGCAAGATCTTCGACAAGGCCGCGCAGGTGGCCATCGACTGGTCCCGCGCCCAGGACACCGGCGGCCCCGGCCTGGCGCTGCGCGCCCAGCACGCGCTGTTCGACAAGCTGGTCTACGGCAAGCTGCGCGCCGCCCTCGGCGGCCGGTGCGTCGGCGCCATCTCCGGCGGCGCTCCGCTGGGCGACCGGCTCGGCCACTTCTTCCGGGGCATCGGCGTCACCGTCTTCGAGGGCTACGGCCTGACCGAGACCACCGCCGCCGCCGCGGTCAACCACGACGACGCGCTGCGCATCGGCACCGTCGGCCGGCCGCTGCCGGGCGTGGCGGCCGCGATCGCCGACGACGGCGAGATCCTGCTCCGCGGCGGCGTGGTCATGCGGGGCTACTGGAAGAACGAGGCCGCCACCAAGGAGGCCATCGACGCCGACGGCTGGTTCCACTCCGGCGACCTCGGCGAGATCGACCAGGACGGCTTCCTCAAGATCACCGGCCGCAAGAAGGAGATCCTGGTGACCGCGGGCGGCAAGAACGTCGCCCCCGCCGTCCTGGAGGACCGGCTGCGCGCCCACCGGCTGGTCAGCCAGTGCATCGTCGTCGGCGACCAGCGCCCGTACATCGCGGCGCTGATCACCCTCGACGAGGAAGCCCTGCCGCAGTGGCTGCAGTCGAAGGGCAAGCCGGCCGACACCAAGGTCGCCGACCTCGTCGACGACCCCGACATCAAGGCCGAGCTCGACGCCGCGGTGGCCGACGCCAACAAGGCCGTCTCCCAGGCCGAGGCGATCAAGCGGTACCGGGTCCTCACCACCGACTTCACCGAGGACAACGGGATGCTGACCCCGAGCCTGAAGCTCAAGCGCGGGGTGGTCCTCAAGGAGTTCGGCTCCGAGGTCGAGGCCCTCTACTCCCGCTGAGCGCCGGGTCCCGGCGCCAGCAACGCTGCGAAGGTCGCCGCGATCGTCTCCCACGACCACCGCTGCTCCACCCACGCCCGGCCGGCCGCGCCCATCGCGCGGCGCAGGCCGGCGTCGGACAGCAGGTCGGCGACGGCCGCGGCGACCTCGCCGGGTGAGCGGGGGTCCCGCACGACCCGGCCGGTGACGCCGTCCTGCACCGCCTCGGGCGCTCCCCCGCTGGTGCCGGCCACCACCGGGCGGCCGACCGCGGCCGCCTCCAGGTAGACCATCCCGAGCCCCTCGACGTCCAGGCCCCCGCGCCGGGTGCGGCACGGCATCGCGAAGACGTCGCCGGCCGCGTAGTGGGCGGGCAGCTGGTCCGGCGGCACCGGACCGGTGAGGACGACGGAGTCCTGCAGGCCGCGCGCGGCGACGGCCCGGCGCAGCCGTGCCTCCTCCGGCCCCCCTCCCACGAGGAGCAGCCGCGCGCGCGGGTGGCGCGCCAGCACCTGCGGCCAGCCGGCCACGAGCACGTCCTGGCCCTTGCGCGGCACCAGCCGGGACACGCAGACGACCACCGGCGCGTCCCCCAGGCCGTGCCGGCGGCGCACCACCGCGCCGTCGGCGGCCGGGGAGAACGCCTCGACGTCCACCCCGGGGGACAGCTGGGCCAGCCGGGCCCGCTCCCCCAGCGCCGGCGCCAGCCGGCTGCGGGTGTACTCGCTGATGTAGGTGAGCGTGTCCAGCCCGGTGGCGATCCGGCGCATCAGCGCCCGCCCGCCGGGCACGGCGACCCAGCCGGTCTCGTGCCCGTGCGTGGCGCCGACGAGGTGCCGGACCCCTGCGGCGCGCAGCCGCGGTGCCAGCAGGCCCAGCGGCGCGGCCGCCCCGAAGAACGCGGTGTCGCAGCCGTACCGGCGCACCAGGTCCACCGCCACCCGGGCCGTCCCCGGTGTCGGCAGCAGCATCGCGGTCGGCCGGCGCACCACCGGGTAGGGCAGCGCGGCGTCGTACTCCTCCCACCCCGGGGACCGGGAGGCCAGGACCACCAGCGACTCCGGCGGCCGGCGGGCCAGCAGGGCGGCCACGAAGGTCTGGATGCCGCCCTGGCGCGGCGGGAAGTCGTTGGTGACGACGAGGGTGCGCCCGGTGCCGGTCACCGCGGTCCCAGCCTCGTCCAGTCACCGGCCATCGCCACCCGCTGCGGCCCGGTCGGGTGGGAGCCGAAGAACCACTGCCAGGCGGCCGGCGGATCGGGGTCGGAGAGGTTGGTGACCGCCAGCCGGTTTTGCATCGCGACGAAGGCCTCCGGATCCCCGGTGAGGTCGAGGGCGTGCAGGTCGGCCCGGGCCTCGACGTGCCGGGAGACCAGGTTCTGCACCGGGGTGCCCAGCAGGGCGCCCACGCCGATCAGCAGCAGCACCACCGGGACCGCCCGGGGATCGCCGGGCGACTCGGCGCCGGCCCGGCGCAGCAGCGGCGTCCAGCTCAGCAGCCAGCCGAGCGCGGCCATGCCGGCCGCGGCGCCGAGCGCACCCATCAGCGTGCCGGTCAGGACGTCGTCGGTGGCCACGTGGCCGAGCTCGTGGGCGACGATCGACTCGATCTCGTCGTCGGGCAGCTGGTCGAGCAGCGTGTCGTAGAGGACGATCCGCCGCGTCGACCCGAACCCGGAGACGTAGGCGTTCAACGACGTCGTCCGTCGCGAGGCGTCGGCGACCAGGACGTCCTCGACCGGGGTGCCGCTCTCCTCGGCGAGCTCGAGCAGGTCGGTGCGCAGCTGGCCGGCCGGCAGCGACTCGAAGCGGTTGAACGCCGGCTCGATCAACACGGGGTACAGGAACGAGCCAGCGACGACCAGGCCGGCCGCGCCCAGCGACGCCCAGGCCCACCAGGTCCGCGGAGCCCGCCGCACCAGCCAGACGAGGAGCAGCAGGCCCACCGCCGTCAGCGCGGCGTCGATGGCGGTGGAGACGGCGACGTCCCGGAGCCACAGCGGCCAGCTGCGGGTGGACAGTCCGTACCGGTGGCGCAGCACCTCGCCGTAGGCGGAGACCGGAAGGGTGACCAGCCGGCCGACGACGAGGAGCGCGATCGTGCCGAGCAGCACCTGCCATCCCCAGCCACCACCCAGCGGACGGGCCACCAGGCGCACCAGCCGCCCGCCGAGCCGGGTGAGGCCGAGCACGGCGGAGACGGCGAGGCCGAGCAGCAGCGAGGTCAGCGACGCCGGGCGGATCGACGCGGCGAAGGCCTCGGCCCGGGCCACCACGTCCGCCGGCAGCCCCTCGCCCGGCCGGATCGGTGTCGCTCCGCCGGGCGGCTCGGGCAGCAGCGTCCACGGGGTGCGCAGGACGATGACCAGCACCAGGGCCGCGGCGAGTACGCCCGCGACCACCAGCGCGGCCCGACGGGCGCTCACCCGGCCGATCCTAGAGCGGCCGGCCCTGGAGACGACGCGGGCCGGTGACCTCGAGGGAGGTCACCGGCCCGCGTCGCTGGACCCTGTCGTCAGGCGATCCGGCGCATCGCGGTGATCCCGCCCATCGAGTCCACGCTGACGACCTTGACCGGCTGGCCGGAGGTCGAGGCGTGCACCATCTGGCCGTTGCCGATGTACATCGAGACGTGGCTGACCGGGCTGTAGTAGAAGATCAGGTCGCCCGGCTGCAGCTCGGCCCGGGAGACGGCCTGGCCCATCTGCGACTGCATGCGGCTGGAGTGCGGCAGGCTGATCCCGGCCGCCGCGTAGGCGTACTGGGTCAGGCCCGAGCAGTCGAAGGAGTTCGGCCCGCCGGCGCCCCAGACGTAGGGGTCGCCGACCTGTGCCAGCGCGGTGTCGACCGCCACCTGGGCAGCGCCGCTGGCGGCCGCCACCGGAGCGACCACGGGCACCGACTCACCGGCGTGCGCCGCGACGACCGCTGCCTGCTGCGGCGCCGACAGCCGGTCGTACTGGGCCTGGTACTCCGCGATGTCGTCCTGGAGCTGCTGCTCCTGCGCGGTGAGGTCGTCCAGCGTCTGCTCGGCCTCCGCCTCGGCGGCGTCGGCGTCGGCCTGGGCCTGCTCGGCGGCCTCGGCGGCCTCGGACACGTCGGCCAGGACGGCCGTGGTGTGCCCGGCGATCTGGTCGAGCGTGGCCAGCGAGGCGACGAAGTCCTCGGCCGACTCGCTGGTCATCAGCAGGTCGAGCGTGGCCATGTCGCTGCTGCTGGTGTAGGCGCTGCGGGCGACCTGGCGGATCTGGCCGTCCAGCTCGCCGAGCTGCGCCTCGGCGTCGGCGACGGCCTGGCGCGCGGCCTCGGCGGCCGCCTGCTGGGCCGCCAGCTGCTCGCGGGCCTCGTTGACCTGCTCGGAGACGACCTCGAGCTGGTGGCTGGCGTCGGCCACCAGCTGGGCGGCCTCGGCGGCGCTGCCGGCCTGCTCCGGGTCCGCCGCGGCGGTGCCCGGCAGGAAGGTGAGCGTCAGGGCGGCGGTGGTCCCCACCAGGACGCCGCGGCTGAACCGTCGGACGACGGGGCGGCGGAAGAGGGGAAGGCGGCCCGCTCCGTTCGCGGAGCCGGGGTGGAGCTGTTCGCGTGCATGCCCCAGTACAGGGCGAGGGGTCGCCACGGGCGGCGGCTCTCCGTTCTTCCTCAGCAACCGCCTACCGAGTTAGCTGACGGGTTCGGGCTGGGAAGAAAAGGTGCCCTATCTCTGCGCCCCGCTGCCGCGGGACGTGTGCCCCGGCGGACCGGCGCACGCGAGAACTCACCCCAGTGCTGCGGTGGGTCCCCGGTTCACCCCCGGCGACGCGGACCCGAGGGCCCCCGCACACCGGACGGTGATTCGGCGGTGCCCGGCCGAGGTCACCCCGTGTCGGGTGACGACCACTCGGTCGGACGCTGACACGGTACGGACGTGATGCAGTTGTGACAAACGCGCACCCCCTGGATTGTGGGAATACCCACTGTGAGGAGCGACGCCACTCCGTGGCGTGACCACTGGGGTGCGCGAGCCCACGCAGCGTCAGACGGCGGCTGCTGTCCGTGATCCGTGCCGGTCACCGGGCCGCCCCCTCAGCCGGTCCGCCGGCGCCCGCTCCCCCGCCCCGGGGCCGCCCCCGGCTCGTGCCGCAGCGGCGGCACCAGGCCGACGTCGGCCAGCGCCCGCACGGCCCGGCGCTCGACGTCGTCCAGGTCGACGACCACGCCCGGGCCGGGCGCGGCCACCTCGGGTGCCGGCGTCCGGGCGGGACGCCCGGCCAGGGGGACGACGGCCGGGTCCTCGGTCTGCCACGTCGGCGGGACGCCGAGCAGCACGGTGACCACACAGTCCGCGCAGCCGGTGCCGCGGGCGGTGCAGGTGTCGCAGTCGATGAGCATGGCTGCTCTCCTCGATGGCTGGTCTCTCTTCCGCGCCGGACGGTAGGGAGCGCCACCGACAATTCCGGCTCAGGTGCCGGCGTACTCCCAGTGCCAGGGCTCCTCGCGGCCGTTGCCCGGGTCGGCCCACGTGGGGTGCAGGAAGCCGAACCGGCCGGCGTTGGCGACCATCCACTGGTACTGCGGGGTGCCGAACACCTCGATGCCCCCGCAGAGGTCGACCGCCAGCCCCCAGCCGTGGTTGCTGGTGCCCGGCACCGCCGCCAGCGCGGGCTTCTGCCCGTAGAGCCGCACCTGGCTGGCGTAGGTGCGGTAGGAGTCGGTGATGCAGATCGGCGTCCCGAAGGACGCGGCGAAGGCCGCGCTCATGGCCCGGTAGGCCGCCGCCGCGTCGCAGCGCAGCGTGTGCCCGGCGACGCCCAACGGGCACATGGCGCTGGGCGGGATCAGCCCGTTGGGGTAGCCGCCCCACGAGCGCGCGCCGTCGTAGCTCGGCGGGTAGACGGTGTTGCCGCACTCCACCCGCAGAGCTCCGCCGGTCGGCGCCGGGGCGTCGACCGGCGGTCGTTGCCCGAGGCTCGGCCGGCCGATGCCGAGCACCTGGTCGGCCGGCAGCCGCCGCACCACGACCGCGCCGGCGCGGGCGTCGGCGGCCAGCATCGTCTGCGGGTCCAGGGCGATGCCCACGTGCCCGAGCCCGGACTCGCCGGTGCCCAGGAAGACGAGGTCGCCGGGGAGCACGTCGGCCGGGGCGACCGGCACGGTGACGGCGAACAGCCCGGCCTGGTCACCGGGCAGCTCGACCCCGGCCGAGCGGTAGGCCGCCTGGACCAGCGAGCCGCAGTCCCACGACTCGGGCCCGGCGGTGCCCGGCGCGTAGGGCAGGCTCAGCGCGTCCATGGCGGTGGTGACGGCGGTCAGGGTCTCGGCGGGGAGCACCAGCAGCGACGTCGGCTGGCGGGGCAGCTGCGCCGCGCCCGCCTGGGCACCGCCGCCCGAGGCCGCGACGGGCACCAGCCCACCCGGCAGACCCGCCGCCGGCTGGCGCATCTGCGCCGCCGGCGGCGGCGTGACGCCGGCCGCCCGGAGCTCGTCGAGGTAGGCCTGCCAGCTGGCCGCGGTCCGGTCGTTGACGTCGAGCTGCTCCTGCTGGAGCTGGGCGAGCTGCCGGTCGACGTCGCCGAGCGCGGCGTCCAGCTCGCTGGTGACCGCGGCCGCGGCGTCCTCCAGCTCACGCACCTCGGCGGCCAGCGCGTCGGCCCGGGCCTGGGCCTCGGCGAGCGCGGCGGCCGCGCCGTCACGCTCGGCGAGGGCGGCCCGCCGCTGCTCCTCGGCCGCGGCCACCACGGAGGCGGTGTGCCGGTCGACGGCCTCCAGGTAGCCCATCGCGGCGATGACCTCCCCGGGGTCGGCGCCGGTCAGCAGCAGGGTGAGCGGGCTCAGCGCGCCGCCGTCGCGGTAGGCCGCGGAGGCGTACTGCGCGACGACGGCCTGGTGGCGGGCGAGCTCGGCGTCGGCGTCGGAGACGACCGACTCCGCCTCGGCGGCGAGGGCCTGCGCGGCGGCGAGCGCCTCCTGCGCGTCGACGACCTCCGACTGGCGCGCCTGCAGGTCGGCCTGCACCTCGGCGGCCCGCTGCTGCAGCGCGTCGAGCGCCGAGCTGTCGAGGACGGCGGTGGTGCCCCCGGGCTGGTCGCTGGGGACGGCCCCGGCCGGACCCGCGAGGGGGACGGCGAGCAGCAGCGCCGCCGTCGCGGCCACGACCGCGGCGGGGACCACCGGACGACGGGCGCGCCACCGGGAGCGCGGGAGCATCGGACCACCTCTGCGACGAGGGGGCCGACGGTGGCCCCCGACGGAGCATGGTGACCCAGGTCATGGAGCCGCGCCACCGCGACGACCTGCACGTTCCCCTGTGCGGGCGACCCCGGGGCGCCGCCGGACCCGGGACGGACCGGCCCGGCCCCCGGCGTGGGAGCCACGGAGTTGTCACTGCTGCGACCTAGCGTCCACGACGTGCCACCGCTCCCTCCCGCCCCTGCCGTACCGGTTCCCGCGGCCGGAGGGCCGCCGCGCTACGTGCAGGCGACCATCGACGAGCTGGGCACGCCGCTGGCCGACGTGACCTTCGTGGTGGTGGACCTCGAGACGACCGGGGGGTCGCCGAAGGACAGCGCGATCACCGAGATCGGCGCGGTCAAGGTGCGCGGCGGGGCGGTGCTCGGCGAGTTCCAGACCCTGGTCGACCCGGGCTGCGAGATCCCGCCCTACATCAGCGTGCTGACCGGCATCACCACGACGATGGTGGCCGCCGCGCCGCGCATCGGCAGCGTGCTGCCGAGCTTCCTGGAGTTCGCCCGCGGCGCGGTCCTCGTCGCCCACAACGCCCCGTTCGACCTGGGCTTCCTCAAGGCGGCGTGCGCGGAGAACGGCATCGCCTGGCCCGCGGCCGCCTCCGTCGACACCGCCGTCCTCGCCCGCCGGCTGCTCAGCCGCGACGAGGTGCCCAACTGCAAGCTGGCCACCCTGGCGCCCTTCTTCCGGGCCGACACCGCCCCCTGCCACCGCGCGCTGGACGACGCCCGGGCCACCGTCGACGTCCTGCACGGGCTCTTCGAGCGCCTCGGGCCGCTGGGCATCACCTCGCTCGAGGAGCTCACCGGCCTCACCCGCCAGGTCGACCCGGAACGGCGGCGCAAGCGGCACCTGGCCGACGGCGTGCCCTCCGGCCCGGGCGTCTACCTCTTCCGCGGGCCCCGCGACGAGCCGCTGTACGTGGGCACCTCGACCGACCTGCGCAGCCGGGTGCGCAGCTACTTCTCCTCCAGCGAGCAGCGCAGCCGGATCACCGAGATGGTCGGCCTCGCGCAGCGGGTCGACACCGTCTCCTGCGCGCACGACCTCGAGGCCGCCGTCCGCGAGCTGCGGCTGATCGCCGAGCACAAGCCGCGCTACAACCGCCGGTCCCGGTTCCCGGAGCGGGCGCTGTGGATCCGGCTCACCGAGGAGACCTTCCCGCGGCTGTCGGTGGTCCGCCGCGTGCAACCCGGGGCCGGGGTGTCCCTCGGCCCCTTCCCCGACCGGCGGGCGGCCGACGCCGCCGTCGCCGCCATCCACGAGTCCCTGCCGCTGCGCCAGTGCACCACCCGCCTGTCGCTGCGGGTGCTCGGCACCGCCTGCGCGCTGGCCGGCATGGGCCGCTGCGGCGCGCCCTGCACCGGCGCCCAGTCGGTCGAGGACTACGCCGCCGTCGCAGCGGTGCTGCGCACCGCGGTCGCCGCCGACCCGGACGCGCTGCTGCGCCCGCTGCTGGAGCGGGTCGACCGGCTGGCCGCCGAGGAACGGTACGAGGACGCCGCCGTCCTCCGTGACCGGATCGCGGTCCTGGTGCGCGCGGTCCGCCGGCGGCAGCGGCTCGAGTCGCTGGCGCGCGTGCCGCAGCTGGTCCTCGCCCGGCCCGACGGCGAGGGCGGCTGGCACCTGTCGGTGGTGCGCCGCGGCCGGCTGGTGGCGGCCGGCTGCGCCCCCCGCGGGACGTCGGTGCGCGCGGCGCTCAGCGGCCTGCTGGCCACCTCCGAGACCCCGCTGGGCCCCGACGACGAGCTGGCCGCCTCGGTCGACGAGACCGAGCTGGTGCTGCGCTGGATGGAGAAGCCCGGCACCCGGCTGGTCGAGGTCGACGGCACGCTCGCCTGCCCGGTGCCGGGCACCGGCGGCTACTCCGGCTTCCTGGACCGGGTGGAGGCCGGCCACCGCGACCGGGATCCGTTCGCCGACGGGCGGTCCCTGGGCACCCGGGCCCGCCCGGAGCGGGTCTCCCCCACCCCGCGTGCGGTCTCCGCGGAGCCGCTCGCCCGGATAGCATCCCCGGCGTGATCACCGCCATCGTCATGATCGACGCGGCCACCGACGCCATCGGCGAGGTGGCCGAGGCCGTCGCCGACCTCGAGGGCGTGAGCGAGGTCTACTCCGTCGCCGGCGACGCCGACCTCATCGCCATCGTCCGCGTGCGCGAGTTCGAGCAGATCGCCGAGGTGATCGCCGGGCGGATCAACAAGGTGCCGGGGGTGCTGGAGACCGACACCCACATCGCCTTCCGCGCCTACTCCCGGCACGACCTCGAGGCGGCCTTCGCGATCGGCTTCGAGAGCACCGACTGAGGCGGAGGGGGCCGCTCAGGGACGCGCGGCCCGGCTGACGGTCACCCAGCGGTCCAGCAGCGCCGCCGCGCGGCCGTCGTCCACGGCCGCCGCGGCCCGCTCGAGCCCCGCGCCGAGCGCCTCGGTCAGCGAGCCCGGCACACCGGCGGACGCGGCGAGCGCGGCCGCGGCGTTGAGCAGCACCGCGTCGCGGACCGGTCCGCGCTCCCCGCCGACCACCCGGCGGAACACCTCGGCGTTGTGCGCCGGGTCCCCGCCGCGCAGGGCACCCTCCGGTGCCGGCTCCACGCCGAGGTCCGCGGGGTCCAGCTGCGCCGGCTCGACGCCCCCGTCGCGGACGATCCACACCGACGACGTCGTCTGGGTGGTGAGCTCGTCCAGCCCGTCGTCCCCGCGGAAGACCAGCGCGCTGGTGCCCCGGCCGGCCAGGACGGCCGCGAGCACCGGCGCCATCCGCCGGTCCGCGCAGCCGATGGCCGCGGCCACCGGGCGGGCCGGGTTGGTCAGCGGCCCGAGGAAGTTGAAGACCGTGCCGATGCCCATGTCCCGGCGGGGCGCGGCGGTGTGGCGGAACCCCGGGTGGAACACCGGGGCGAAGAAGAAGCCGATCCCCGCCTCCTGCACGCACTGCGCCACCGCCGGCGCCGGCAGGTCGATGACCACGCCGAGGGCCTCGAGGACGTCCGCGGCCCCCGAGGACGACGACGCCGCGCGGTTGCCGTGCTTGGCGACCGGCACCCCGGCCGCCGCGGTGACCACCGACGCCATCGTGGAGATGTTGACCGTGTGCGCGCCGTCGCCGCCGGTGCCGACGATGTCGACGCACGCCAGCGGCAGGTCCACCGGCGTGGCCCGGTCGCGCATCGTGTCGGCCAGGCCGGCGACCTCCGCCGGCGACTCGCCCTTCGCCCGCAGCGCCACCACGAAACCGGCGATCTGCGCCGGCGACGCCTCGCCGCTCATGATCTCGCCCATCGCCCAGGCGGTGTCGGCGGCGGTGAGGTCCTCGCGGGCCAGCAGCCGGGTGAGCAGGGCCGGCCAGGTCGGCCCCGCCGCGGTGCGGCCGCTCACCGCCGCACGGCCGGGCGTCCCACGCGCGCGCGGAGGACATCGGCCACCGCGCCGGGCGCGGTCAGCGGGTCGATCGGCAGCGGCAGCGTCAGGTCGGCCTGGGACCAGTGGGCCAGCCAGCGGTCGGGCTGGCGGGCGATGAGGACGCACAGCGCGGGGCGGTCGGCCACCTCCACCGTGATCTGGCGGCTGAGTGCCATCCCACCGGTCGGCTGGGCCTCGCCGTCGAGGATGCAGAGGTCGATCCCGCCGCCGTCCACGGTGTCGACGACGTCCTCGCCGGTGGCGCACTCCACCCACGTGATCGGCCCCACGTCCGGGGCCGGCCGGCGGCCGACGGCGGTGCGCACGGCCTCCCGCACCTCGGGCCGGGAGCTGTAGACCAGGACGGTGGCCGGAACGGCCGCACTTCCACCGGTGGCGCTCACGCCCGGGAGCCTAGTGGTCCGGGCCCCCGGGCCCGGTCACCCGACCGTCTGATCTCGGGGAGGTCACGGGTCGCCACGCCCGCCCACCCGCGGTCGTGGCCCTCGCAGTGCCGATGCCATGATGGGCGGCGTGACAACGGCTCCCGTCGCGAGCGGCACCTTCGACACCTCACGGGTGCACTCCCTGACCCGACCGAACATGGTCAGCGTCGGCACGATCATCTGGCTCGCCAGCGAGCTGATGTTCTTCGCAGGCCTGTTCGCCATGTACTTCACCGCCCGGGCGCGGGCCCAGGGCGAGTGGCCGCCCGAGCCGACCGAGCTGAACCTCCCGTACGCCCTGGTCTTCACGATCATCCTCGTGGCGTCGTCGGTGACCTGCCAGCTCGGCGTGTTCGCGGCGGAGAACGGCAACGTCTACGGCCTGCGGCGCTGGTTCACCATCACGTTCGTGATGGGCCTGATCTTCGTGCTGGCCCAGGCCAACGAGTACCGCGTGCTGGTGGTCGACCACGACACGACGATCGCCAGCTCGACGTACGGCTCGGTCTTCTACATCACGACCGGCTTCCACGCCCTGCACGTGATCGGTGGCCTGATCGCGTTCGTCTACCTGCTCATCCGGTCCACCATGGGCCGCTTCACGCCGGCACAGGCGACCTCGGCGATCGTGGTCTCCTACTACTGGCACTTCGTCGACGTCGTGTGGGTCGGGCTCTTCGCCACGATCTACCTGATCCGCTAGGGAACCGGTGTCCACCACGAACCCGCAGTCCGAGGCCCAGCCCGGCGACGAGTCGCGTCACTCCCGCCGGCGTTGGGGCCGCCGCCCCGTTGCGGGCACGCCGGCCGCCGCCGCACGTGCCCGGCGGCTGTCCAAGGCCCGCCGCCGCACGGCCAACGTGGCCGCCCTGATGGCCGGCCTGGTCCTCACCGGCGTGCTGTACGGGGCCCTCGCCCCGGCCAGCTCCGCCGAGGAGGTCGACGGCAGCTCGGCGGCTGCCCAGGAGGCCGGCCGAGAGATCTACGAGAACAGCTGCATCACCTGCCACGGCGAGAACCTCGAGGGCGTCGACAACCGCGGTCCGTCGCTGGTCGGCGTCGGTGCCGCGGCGGTGTACTTCCAGGTCCACACCGGACGCATGCCCCTGGTCCGCCAGGAGGCCCAGGCGCCGGACAAGCCGACCGTGTTCAGCGAGACCGAGATCCAGCAGCTGGCCGCCTACGTGCAGGCCAACGGCGGTGGCCCGGCCATCCCGCCCACCGACGACAGCGGCCAGATCCGCGACGGCGACCTCGCCCTCGGTGGTGAGCTGTTCCGGCTGAACTGCGCCTCGTGCCACAACTTCGTCGGCGAGGGCGGCGCCCTCTCGTCCGGCAAGCACGCGCCGAACCTGCACGACGCCAACGACCTCGAGATCTACACGGCGATGCTGACGGGGCCGGAGAACATGCCGGTCTTCGGTGACAACCAGCTCACGCCCGAGGAGAAGGCCTCGATCATCAACTACGTGCAGACCGTGAAGAACATGCCCGATCCCGGTGGCGCCGGCATCGGTCGCATCGGCCCGGTCGGCGAGGGCATGGTGATCTGGCTCGTCGGCATCAGCGCCCTGATGTTCGGGATCTTCTGGATGGGGACCAAGGCGTGACCACGCACGACACCCGCCCCGGCGCCGCCGGTGGTGCGGACACCCCGGGCCCGCTGCACGGCGGACCGGACGACGACTACACGCCCGAGCAGCTCGCCGCCATGCGGCGGGAGGACCTCGACCGCCTGGGCGCCCGCTACGACGGCGTGGAGATCCTGCACGTCGAGCCGGGCCCCGACCCGGGTTCGCCGATGGAGCGCCGGGCCGTCCGCCAGGTCGGGCTGACGTTCTTCCTCGCCGGCCTGGCCGGGTTCGCCTTCGTCGTCGTCTACGTCGGTTCGGGCTGGTTCCTGCCCGACTGGCAGTGGGAGATCGACAGCAGCACCTGGAGCACGCTGTTCACCCCGCTGCTCGGCACCCTCATGGGCCTGTCGCTGCTGCTGGTCGGCGTGGGCCTGGTGCTCTACACGAAGAAGCTCCTCCCCCACGAGACGGCCGTGCAGGACAAGCACGACGGCTCGCACTTCGACCGGGTCACCACCGGCGCGACGCTCGTCGGCGGCCTGCACAACAGCGGGCTGGCCCGGCGCAAGCTGATCAGCCGCTCGCTGCTGTTCCTCGGCGGCGGCCTGGGCCTGATGCTCGTCGCCCCGCTCGGTGGCCTGATCCGCGACCCCAACAAGGGTGACCCGCTGGGCACCACCCAGTGGGCGGAGGGCGTGCGGCTCACCCGGGACGACGGCAGCTTCGTCCGTCCCGGCGACCAGGAGCCCGGCTCGCTGGAGACGGTGTTCCCGAACGTCCCCGGCGGCAACCGGCAGTCCGACGCCGCGACGATGCTCATCCGACTGCGTCCCGAGCAGCTCGACCAGCTCGAGTACCGCGAGGGCCAGGAGGACTTCGGCTACGGCGACTACGTCGCCTACTCCAAGATCTGCACGCACGCCGGCTGCCCGGTGTCGCTGTACGAGCAGGAGACCAGCCGCATCCTCTGCCCGTGCCACCAGTCGCAGTTCGACGTCACGCAGGGCGCCAAGCCGGTCTTCGGCCCGGCCACCCGCTCGCTGCCGCAGCTGCCGATCACGGTCGACGAGGAGGGCTACTTCGTCGCCCGCAGCGACTACATTGAGGCCGTAGGCCCCACCTACTGGAATCGGGAGCGCATCTGATGGCCCGAACCGCGACGGCACCGGGTGCTCCCACCACCCGGCTGGGCAAGATGGCGCTGGAGGTGGACGACCGCCTCATCGTCGCCGGGCCCTTGCGGCGCACGCTGAACAAGGTCTTCCCCGACCACTGGTCCTTCCTGCTCGGGGAGATCGCGCTCTACTCGTTCGTCATCCTGCTGATCAGCGGCACGTACCTGACGTTCTTCTTCGACGCCTCCATGCGCGAGGTCGTCTACAACGGCGCGTACGCACCCCTGCGCGGTGTGGAGATGTCGGCCGCCTACGAGTCGGCGCTCGACCTCTCGTTCGACGTCCGCGGCGGCCTGTTCATCCGCCAGGTGCACCACTGGGCCGCGCTGCTGTTCGTGGCGTCGATCATCTGCCACCTGCTCCGGATCTTCTTCACCGGCGCCTTCCGCCGGCCGCGTGAGACCAACTGGCTGATCGGTGTCGCCCTGCTGGTGCTCGCCCTGCTCGAGGGCGCCAGCGGTTACACCCTCCCCGACGACCTGCTGTCGGGCACCGGCCTCCGGATCATCAGCGCGATCTTCCTGGCGATCCCGGTCATCGGTACGTGGGCGCACTTCGCGATCTTCGGCGGGGACTTCCCCGGCGAGCTGATCATCGGCCGGTTCTACATCGTCCACGTGCTGCTCATCCCGGCGATCCTGCTGGCCCTGATCGCGGTCCACCTGCTGATCCTGGTGAAGCAGAAGCACACGCAGTTCCCCGGCCCCGGCCGCACCGAGCACAACGTCGTGGGCAACCGCCTCTTCCCCACCTTCGCGGGCAAGGCGACCGGTCTGTTCTTCGTGGTCTTCGGTGTCATCGCCGCGCTGGGCGGCCTGGTGCAGATCAACCCGCTGTGGCTGTGGGGTCCGTACAACCCGGCACAGGTCTCGGCCGCGTCGCAGCCCGACTGGTACGTCATGTTCCTGGACGGCTCCACGCGTCTGTTCCCGGCGTGGGACATCAACCTGCCCGGCGACTACACGATCCCGGCGCTGTTCTGGCCGACGCTGGTGCTCCCGGGCATCCTGTTCACCCTGCTGGCGCTCTACCCGATGATCGAGCGCAAGCTCACCGGCGACACCGCGTCGCACCACCTGCTGCAGCGGCCGCGCGACGTGCCCGTGCGGACGTCGCTGGGCACGATGGCGCTGACGTTCTACGTGGTGCTGCTCATCTCGGGCGGCAACGACGTCCTCGCGGACAAGTTCAACATCAGCCTGAACGCGATGACCTGGATCGGTCGCCTCGGCCTGGTCCTGCTGCCGCCGCTGGTGTACGTGCTCACCTACCGGATCTGCCTCGGTCTGCAGAAGCACGACCGCGAGGTCCTCGAGCACGGCATCGAGACGGGTGTCATCCGGCGTCTGCCGCACGGTGAGTTCATCGAGGTGCACCAGCCCCTGGGGCCGGTCGACGAGCACGGCCACGGCCAGCTGGCCTACGGCGGTGCCCCGGTGCCGAAGAAGATGAACCAGATCGGTGGCGCCCGCCGCGCGATCCGGGGCTTCTTCACCCCGATCGAGGAGCCGGCCCAGGTCGAGCTCGAGCAGCGTCGCGAGGAGCACGGCGCCGCCTCGGCCGACCGCGAGCTGACCAGCTCCGGCCGGCCGAGCGAGGGTGGCCGCCCCGCCGAGGGCGGGCGGCCGCAGGAGCCGCGCGACTGATCGCACTCCAGCACCGACAGCAGGGCCCCGGCGGACTCCCGCCGGGGCCCTGCTGCTTCCCAGGGGACCGCTGCGCCCTCCAGCGGTGAGCACTCCCCTCCCCCGGCCGCGGGCGGTGCGCGCACCCGGTCGGCCCGACCGCTGCCCGATCCGGTCCGCCCGTGGCCGAGGATGGCTGCGTGCCAGACGGCCGGCCCGACCACGTGGCGCTGTCCACCGAGGAGCTGCGCGCGGTGACGCGGTTCGCCGCCGCCTGCGCGGCGGTGGTGCTCGAGGTGTTCGAGGCCGGCCGGCCGGAGGACGTGCGACCACGGGAGGCGATCGCCGCGGCGGAGCGGTTCGCCGGTGGCGGCGACCGCGGGCGGGCGCTGCGCGACACCGCCTGGGCCGCCCTGAGGGCCGCGCAGGACGCCGGCACACCCGCCGCACGCGAGGCTGCCCGGGCCGCCATGGCGGCTGCCGGGGCGGCCTACCTCCACCCTCTGGCCCACGCCACCCAGGTGCGGCACCTGCTCGGGTCGGCCGCCCACGCCGCGCACGCAGCCGAGCTCGCCGACCGGGGCGGCCCGGACGAGGGCACCGCTTCCCTGGCAGCCGCGGCGGAGCGAGCCGGCCCCACCGTCGTCGCCGTCCTCCGCCGCTACCCACCGGCGCCGGCAGGCGGCGGCCGGGTCGGTGAGCTGGTCCGCCGGCTCGACGCCGCGCTGCGCTGCCGGCGGTGAGGCCGTGACCCTCCCCCGCCGCGAGGACGCCCGGACGCCACGAGGGCCCCTCCCGCACTGCGGGAGGGGCCCTCGGTGGCTGAGGCGGCCGGTGGCCTCAGCTGTGCGCGTTCTGCCCGACGTAGTACTCGAACAGCAGACCGCCCACGGTGATGAGCAGCGCGGCAGCGGCCAGGATGATCAGCCAGGCGTAGAAGAAGGCGAGCGCCAGGCCCATCAGCGCGGCCGAGAGGGCCAGGCCGAACGGCCAGTAGCTGGCCGGGCTGAAGAAGCCCAGCTCGCCGGCGCCGTCGGCGATGTCGGCGTCCTTGCGGTCCTCCGGGCGGGCGTCGATGCGCCGCGAGACGAACCAGAAGAACCCACCCACCAGCAGCGTCAGGCCCCCGGAGAGCGCCAGCGCGGTGGTCCCGATCGGCTCCCTCGACCAGACGCCGTAGACCACGGCGACCACGAAGCAGAAGACGGCCAGGATGTTGAAGATGATGGCTTCGACCTTCACGAGCGTCGTCCCCCCTGCGTCGTCGAGATGGTGTGCTGACCCGGCCGCGGCTCAGCCATCGGCCATCTGCGGGTCGTCGGCGAGGTCCCACGGCTTCGTGGAGATCGCGGCACCCTCACCGGTCACCTGCTCCAGGGCGTCGTAGGTGCTCTGTCCCTGCTCGCGCAGGTCGAGGTACTCCCGGTACTGCTCCGAGGAGACGGCGCGGACCTCGAAGTTCATGTAGGCGTGGTAGGTGCCGCACAGCTCCGCGCACCGGCCGACGAAGGCGCCCTCCTCGCGGATGGTCACCTCGAAGACGTTGTCCCGCCCGTTCTGGTTGCCGGGGATCACGTCGAGCTTGAAGAGGAACTCCGGCACCCAGAACGAGTGGATGACGTCGGCGGAGCGGACGTGGAACTGCACCGTCTCGTTGGTCGGCAGCACCAGGACGGGGATCTCGTCGCTGTTGCCGACCGTGCTGACGCGCTCCTCGTCGCTGTCGCCGGTGTCGTTGTAGATGAACTCCCAGTTCCACTTGAACGCCTGGACGGTCACCGTCACGTCCGGGTCCTCGCTGCGCTCCTGCACGCGGTTCTGCACACCGACGGTGAAGAAGAACAGGCCGGCGATGATGAAGAACGGGATGATCGAGTAGACGATCTCCAGCGGCAGGTTGTAGGCCGTCTGCCGCGGCAGCTCGTCGCTCTTCTTGCGGTGCATGACCACCGACCAGGCGATGAGGCCCCACACGAGGATGCCGACGATCAGCGCGGCGATGACCGACCACACCCACAGCTGGCGCATGTCCTCGGACTGGTCGGTGACCCCCTCGGGCCAGCCCCAGCGCCAGAACTCGTTGTTGAGGTCGCACCCGGTGAGGGTGAGCGCCCCCAGGAGACCGAGCGCGGCACCCCGCGCGAGCCTGCTGCCTCGAGCCACTGCTCGCTGCCTCCTCGTCCTCCGTCCGGCGGTCCGGACGGTCCTCACGGTGGGCCGCCGCCGTCCCGGCGGGCGGCCCGATCCGCTGACCACAGTCTGCGGCGAGACTAGCCGACCCCGCAGGTCGGCTCCGCACCGGAGAGGTGCGACCCGCGGCGGGTCGCGGCGCGGGTGGTGAGAGCCCTCACTGCTGTCCCCGGCGCGCGAGGGACGGCGGTTAGAGTCGACCTCGTGTTCTCCCGGCTGCTGACCCCCAAGTGGGTGCTGCTGCACCTCCTGGTGGCCGTGCTCTTCGTGGCCACCTTCTTCCTGGGGTACTGGCAGCTGAGCAAGGCCGAGAACGGCGGCGGCGCGGTCAACTGGAGCTACGCCCTGCAGTGGCCGCTCTACGGCTTCATGGGCCTGTGGTTCTACGTGCGCATGGTCCGCGACGAGCTCAACCGCGATCCCGACGAGGGGGCCCCGGGCAACGAGCTCGTGCTCTACCAGCGGCCCCGGATCGACACGACCGGCGACCCCGAGCTCGCCGCCTACAACGCCTACCTGGCCGAGCTCAACGAGCGCGCCCTCGGCCAGGCCGACCAGGGAGGCCGCCGGTGACCGCCGGGCGCACCACGACCGCTGCCCGTCCGGGGGTGCCGGCCGCGCTGGTCCGCTACCGGGCGCTCGCCTACATCGTCGGCGTCATGCTGATCCTGCTGGTGCTGGTGGCGATGCCGCTCAAGTACCTGGCCGACGTCCCGGGTCCGGTCGCCGTCATCGGCACCGCGCACGGCTTCCTCTACGCCGTCTACCTGCTGGCCGCCTTCGACCTCGCGCTGCGCGCCCGGTGGTCGGCGAAGGGCACCGTGCTGGTCCTGCTGGCCGGCACCATCCCGTTCCTGTCGTTCGTCGCCGAGCGCATCGTGACCCGCCGGACCCGCGCCGGCGAGCGCGTCTGACCACCCCGAGACCGACCTCCCCGCCCGGGGACCCCGCCGACTCCGAGGACCTGCGCCTGATGTGTGGCCTGCTGGCCTACCTGTCCACCGACGCCGACCGGGTGGGCGAGCCCATCGTCACGGGTGTCCGCGACGCCCTCCACTGCCTGCACCACCGGGGGCCCGACGACACCGCCGTGTGGTCCGACGCGCGCGTCGTCCTGGGCTTCAACCGGCTGTCGATCATCGACGTCGAGGGCAGCCCGCAGCCCCTCCCCTACGCCGGCGACCGCTACCGCATCCTGTTCAACGGCGAGATCTACAACTACGTCGAGCTGCGCGAGGAGCTCGCCGCCGCCGGCGCGGAGCTGTCCACGCACGGGGACACCGAGACGATCGTCGCCGGCTACCACCTGTGGGGCCAGGACGTCGTCCGGAAGCTGCGCGGGATGTTCTCCTTCGTCATCTGGGACACCGAGACGAAGACGGCGTTCGGCGCGCGCGACCCGTTCGGCATCAAGCCGCTGTTCGTCGCCCGCCTGGCCGACGGCGGGCTGGTGTTCAGCTCCGAGAAGAAGGCCGTGCTCGAGATGCTCGGCGGCAGCGAGGCCGCCGGCGGCGTCGACCCCGCCTCCCTGCAGCACTACCTGACGCTGCAGTACGTGCCGGAACCGGCCACCCTGCACCGCGGCATCCGCCGGATCGAGAGCGGCACCAGCTTCACCGTCGTCGACGGCGAGCTGCGCACCAGCCGCTACTTCCACCCGGCGTGGAAGCCGCAGCCGGTGCCGGCCGGGAGGGAGCAGGAGCTCTACGACCGGATCGCCGCCACGCTCGACGAGTCGGTGGCCAAGCACATGCGCGCCGACGTGACCGTCGGGTCCTTCCTCTCCAGCGGCATCGACTCCACGGCGATCGCCGCGCTGGCGCACCGCTACAACCCCGACCTGATGACCTTCACCGTCGGTTTCCAGCGGCAGGAGCAGTCCGAGATCGAGATCGCCGCGGAGTCGGCGTCGATCCTCGGCGTCCGGCACGTGCCGGTGGAGGTCACCGCCGAGCAGTTCGCCGAGGCGATCCCGCTGGTGGTCTGGTACCTCGACGACCCGGTGGCCGACCCCGCGCTCGTGCCGCTGTACTTCGTGGCGCGCGAGGCCCGCAAGCACGTCAAGGTGGTGCTCTCCGGCGAGGGCGCCGACGAGCTGTTCGGCGGCTACACGATCTACCGCGAGCCCCTCAGCCTGGCCTGGGCGTCGAAGCTGCCCGCCGCCGGGCGCCGGGCGCTGGCCGGCTTGTCCCGCCTGGTGCCCGAGGGCGTCCGCGGCCAGGACCTGCTGCGCCGGGCCTCCATGCCGCTCGAGGAGCGCTACTACGGCAACGCCCGCAACCTGCGGGACGACGAGCTGGCCGCGCTGCTGCCCGGCCGCGACCCCGACCTGTCGCACGTGGCGGTGACCGAGGACCTCTACCGCCGCACCCGCGAGGCCGGCTACGACGACGTGACCGCCATGCAGTACGTCGACCTGTTCACCTGGCTGCGCGGCGACATCCTGGTCAAGGCCGACAAGGTCACGATGGCCAACTCCCTCGAGCTGCGGGTGCCCTTCCTCGACCCCGAGGTGTTCGCGCTGGCCAGCACCATCCCGGTCGAGCAGCGGGTGCCCCGCCGCGGGGACGCGACGAAGTACGCGCTGCGCCAGGCGATGAAGCAGATCGTGCCGCCCCGGATCATGAACCGGCGCAAGCTCGGCTTCCCCGTGCCGACCGCGGAGTTCCTCGCCGGACCGCTGCACCAGTGGGCGCGCGACATCGTCGGCGACAGCCAGACCGACCAGTGGCTGGACCGCGGGCACGTGCTCACGCTGCTCGACCGGCTGCGCACGGCGGAGGTGCCCAGCAAGCGCACCGCCCGCCAGGTCTGGGAGGTCCTGGTCTTCATGGTCTGGCACGGCATCTTCGTCGAGGAGCGGATCAAGCCCGACGTCCCGGAGACGGTCTACCCCGTGCGGCTCTGAGGACGACGACGGCCCGGCTCCCTGGGGAGCCGGGCCGTCGTCCGTCCCTCTGCTAGGAGCAGAGGGGCCTCACCTCAGCTGAACGAGTCGCCGCAGGCGCAGGAGCCCGTGGCGTTCGGGTTGTCGATGGTGAAGCCCTGCTTCTCGATCGTGTCGACGAAGTCGATCACCGCACCGCCGAGGTACGGGCCGCTCATCCGGTCGACGATGACCTCGACGCCGCCGAACTCGAAGGTCTGGTCGCCGTCGAGGAAGCGCTCGTCGAAGAAGAGCTGGTACCGCAGACCGGAGCAGCCACCGGGCTGCACCGCGATCCGCAGTCGCAGGTCGTCGCGGCCCTCCTGGTCCAGCAGCGCCTTGACCTTGGCCGCGGCCGGCTCGCTGAGCAGCACGCCCGTGCTGCCGGGGGTCGTGGTGTCCTGCACCGTCATGTCGTGTCCTCCCACATCCGAGGGCGTCCGTTGCGGCACTCCCTGCCGCGGACCAACACCGCCGTGGCGGAGCCTCTTCCCACTGTACGGCGAACCTCCCGCCGGACGCGGGGGATCACCCGGACGCGCACGTAGACTGCGGAGTCGTGAAGCTCCGCCTCCCCGGCCGCCGCGACCGCTCCGAGACCGCGCCGGACACCGCCGCCGACCTCACCGAGCACCTGGTCCGGACCACCGGCAAGGGGCGGCCCACCCCCAAGCGCAGCGAGGCCCAGGGACGCCGTCCGGGTCCGCCTCCCCCGCCGCCGACCACGCGCAAGGAGGCGTACAAGCGGATGCGGGAGCAGCAGGCCGCCCGCCGCACCAGCGTCCGCGAGGGCATGGCCCGCGGCGACGACTCCTACCTGCCGGCGCGTGACCGGGGGCCGGTGCGCAAGCTGGTCCGCGACGTCGTCGACGCGCGGCGCAACCTGGGCTCGTTCTTCCTGCCGATCGCGGCGCTGATCCTCATCGGCTACTTCATCCCCAACCCTGCAGTGCAGGGTTACACCGTCCTGGTGTGGATGGCCTACTTCTTGTTCTTCATCGTCGACTCGGTCGTGCTGGGCCGGCGGCTGTCGAAGACGATCCGGGCCCGCTTCCCCGACGGCGACCACAAGATGAAGGGCCTCGTCTGGTACGGCATCAGCCGGTCGACCATGATCCGCCGCTGGCGCTTCCCCAAGCCCGAGGTCGAGGTCGGCGCCCAGGTCTGAGGAACGCGGCGCGACTACGGTCGGAGCGCGTGGAGTACCGACGCCTCGGCCGTTCCGGCCTGACCATCTCCGAGATCGCCTACGGCAACTGGCTCACGCACGGCGGGCAGGTCGAGGAGGACGCCGCCCGCGCCTGCGTGGCCGCCGCGCTCGACGCCGGCATCACCACCTTCGACACCGCCGACGTCTACGCAGGCACCCGCGCCGAGTCGGTGCTCGGCCGCGCGCTGGCCGGGCAGCGCCGCGAGGGCCTGGAGATCTTCACCAAGGTCTACTGGCCGACCGGACCGGGACAGAACGACCGAGGGCTGTCCCGCAAGCACATCACCGAGAGCTGCCACGCCTCGCTGCAGCGGCTGCAGACCGACCACATCGACCTCTACCAGGCGCACCGGTACGACCCCACGGTGCCGCTGGAGGAGACGATGACCGCCTTCGCCGACCTGGTGCGCGCGGGCAAGGTGCTCTACGTCGGCGTCTCGGAGTGGCGGGCCGACGAGATCGCCGCCGGCGCGGCGCTCGCCCGCGACCTCGGCATCCAGCTGATCAGCAACCAGCCGCAGTACTCGATGCTCTGGCGGGTCATCGAGGAGGAGGTCGTGCCCACCTCCGAGCGGGAGGGCCTGTCGCAGATCGTGTGGTCGCCGCTGGCGCAGGGCGTGCTCACCGGCAAGTACCTGCCCGGGGAGCAGCCGCCGGCCGACAGCCGCGGCGGGCACGCCGAGGCCGGGCAGTCGATGCGCGGGTTCCTCCGGGACGACGTCCTGACGCGGGTGCAGCAGCTGCGCCCGATCGCCGGCGACCTCGGCCTGTCGATGGCGCAGCTGGCGGTCGCCTGGGTGCTGCAGAACCGCAACGTCGCGGCCGCGATCATCGGCGCCACCCGGCCGGAGCAGGTGCACGACAACGTCGCCGCCGCCGGCGTCCGGCTGGAGGCCGACGTCCTGGCCCGGATCGACGAGGTCCTCGGGGACGTCGTCGAGCGCGATCCCGCACGGACCGCCCGGGGCTGAGCCCGGCGCCGGTCCGGGCCCGCCGCCCGGACCGGCGTCAGCTCGGGGCGAGCGCCATGGGCCCGTAGACCCTCGTCTCCCCGTCGAACAGGGTCGCCGAGGCCACCCCGAGGGACAGCAGCTCGCGCCAGTGCTCCCCCAGCCAGGACTCGGCGTCGCTCTGGTTGTCCGACTCGGGCACCTCGATCCCCAGCGCGGCGGGGTCCACCGTCTCCCCCGTGGGGGCCTCCAGGCGCCAGTGCCAGCTCATGGGCCGAGGCTAGTGACCGGGCGGCCGGAGCGCGTGCGGCGCCAGATCGTGGCCGGGGTGTGACGCGGCGCTGGTTATCCGGGCGATCTCCCCGGGCATGGAGGTGCATCGACCGTCTCCCCAGCACCGGAGGACCGATGACCCTGCCGACCACCGGCGGCGCCTCGCGCGCGACCGCGCCACCGCCGGCCCCCGAGGACACCTCCACCGGGCAGCTGGTCAGCCAGCTCACCGACCAGATCAGCCGCCTGGTCCGTGACGAGGCCCGGCTGGCCCAGGCCGAGGTCACCCAGAAGGCCAAGCGGCTGGGCATCGGCGCCGGGCTGTTCGGGGCGGCCGGCTTCCTGGCCTTCTTCGGCTTCGGCGTGCTGATCGCGGCGATCGTGCTGCTGCTCGCCCTGGCGCTGCCGGCGTGGCTGGCGGCGCTGATCGTGGCCGTCGTCCTCTTCGCCGGCGCGGGGGTCCTGGCACTGGTCGGCAAGAAGGACGTGCAGCAGGGCACCCCGCCGATCCCGACCGAGGCGATCGCCAGCACCAAGGCCGACATCGCCACCGTCAAGAAGGCGGCCGCCCGATGAGCACCCCCCAGGACAGGACGCCGGCCGGCGGGTCGAACGACCCCGACGCCATCAAGGCCGAGATCGAGGCCACCCGCGAGCAGCTGAGCCGCACCGTCGACGAGCTCAGTCACCGGCTCGACGTCCCCGCCCGGGCCAAGGAGGGTGCGGCGCGGGCCAAGGACACCGCCGTGGAGACCTACCGGGAGAGCCCGCCGGCGGTCATCGGTGCAGGTGCCGCGGTCGCCGGCCTGGTCGGTCTGGTTGTCTGGCGCCGCCGCAGGAAGCGGCGCCGGGCCGCCGCAGTGGGTGCGGTCGCGGCCGCGCAGGCCGAGACGCGCCGGGTCCGCCGGCGGGCGGTCCGCGAGGTCGCCGCCGCACGCAGGACAGCCCGCAAGGACGCCGCGACCGCGGCGAAGAGGGCCCGCCGGGCCGCGAGGAGGAAGCAGAAGTGAGCAAGGGAGCCAAGCTCGCCTACCGTCCGATCGGCCTGCTCGGGGGCGTCCTGGCCGGTGTCCTGTCCGGCGCGCTGTTCAAGCAGATCTGGAAGCTCGCCGCCAACGAGGACGACGCCCCGGGCGCCCTGCAGAGCGAGTACCGGATGCGTGAGGTCGTCATCGCCGCCGCGCTCCAGGGTGCGATCTTCGCCGCGACCAAGGCCGCGATCGACCGGGCCGGCGCGCGCGGGTTCACCAAGCTGACCGGTAGCTGGCCGGGCGACTGATGGCCGGCACGAGGCACCGCGACAGCGCCGTCGACCGCATCCGGGAGCGGGTCGAGGAGAAGGCGGCGCGGCGCGCGGCGGCGCGGGAGGCGGCCGAGCGGGCCGCCCGCGGGGAGCCGGCGCCGGACCCGGGCCGGCCCCCGGCCGGCTCCCCGTCGGCGAAGGAGCTGCCGGGCATCCACGCGGACCGGCCCACCCGGATCCCGGCGCAGGGCTGGAAGCAGATCGTCAAGCGGGCGTGGGCGGAGAACAACGCCGACAACATGCCGATCATCGCCGGCGGCGTCGCGTTCTTCGCCTTCCTGGCGATCTTCCCGGCGCTGATCGCGACGATCTCCATCTACGGCCTGGTGGCCTCCCCCGAGACCGTTGCCCAGCAGGTCGAGGACCTCTCGGCGCAGCTGCCGGCGAGCGCCGCGGAGCTGATCGGCGAGCAGCTGACCGCGATCACCGAGAACAGCGGCGGCGCGCTGTCGCTGAGCCTGGTGATCTCGGTGCTGGGTGCCCTGTGGTCGGCGTCCGGCGGCACCGGCAACGTGATCAGCGCGATCAACATCGCCTACGACGAGGTCGAGACCCGCAGCTTCGTCAAGCGCAAGGCGCTGGCCCTCGGCCTGACCCTCGGCGCGATCGTCTTCGTGCTCGTGACCTTCGCGCTGGTGGCCGTGGTCCCGATCGTCCTCGACGCGCTCCCCCTGGGCATCGTCGGCACGATCCTCGCCCACGTGGTGCGGTGGGTGCTGCTGCTCGGCGTCTTCGCCGGGTCGCTGGCGGTGCTCTACCGGGTGGCCCCGGACCGGGATGCCCCGCGGCTGCGCTGGGTCAGCCTCGGCGCCGTCGTGGTCACGGTCATCTGGGCGCTGGTGAGCCTGGGCTTCAGCTTCTACGTGAACAACTTCGGGTCCTACGACAAGACCTACGGCACGATCGCCGGCGTCATCGTGCTGATGCTGTGGCTGTACCTGACCTGCTACCTCGTCCTGCTCGGTGCGGAGATCAACTCCGAGGCCGAGCACCAGACCGCGGTGGACACCACGGAGGGCGACCCCGTGCCGATGGGGCAGCGCAACGCGACGATGGCCGACGAGCTGCCCGATCCGCCGGTGCCGACGAAGGAGACCCACCCGAAGCAGTGACGGGCGCGGGGCGCCGGCTTGCCCGGCGCCCCGCGCCCCCGGCGTCAGCGGACGTGCGACGGCACGAACGGCGGGCGCTGCGCGATGACCGGCTGCGGCCGGCCGCGGACGTCGACCGCCAGCTCCGCCCCCTCCTCGATCCCCGCCGCCCGGTCGAGCAGTGCGAGGGCGATCCCGGTCCGCAGCGTCGGCGAGAAGGTGCCGCTGGTGACCGCACCGATCCGCTCACCTCCCGGGCCGAGCACGGCCATGCCCGGACGCGGGATGCCTCGCCCGCTGGCCCGCAGCCCCCACAGGAGCCGGGCGGCGCCGGCCTCGCGCTCGGCCAGCAGCGCCTCGCGTCCCCAGAAGGCCGGCTTCCCCCAGCCGACCGCCCAGCCGCTGCGCGCCTGGTTGGGCGTGATGTCGCGGGACAGCTCGTGGCCGTGCAGCGGATAGCCCATCTCGGTGCGCAGGGTGTCGCGGGCGCCCAGGCCGCACAGCCGCAGACCCTCGTCGCTGCCGACGTCGACCAGGGCGTCCCAGAGCTCGCCCGCACGGTCGGCACCCACGAGCACCTCGTAGCCGTGCTCCCCCGTGTAGCCGGTGCGGCAGACCGTCACCTCGGCCCGGCCGCCGCCCACCCCGGTGACGAACGACATGTAGGGCAGCTCGCCCGGCAGGCCCAGCAGCGCGAGCACCTGCGGGGAGCGCGGGCCCTGCACGGCCAGGACCGCCACCTCCTCGTGCCGGTCGGTGACCGTGATCCCGGACGGCGCCGCGTCGGCCAGCCGCCCCAGCACCTCGGCGGCGTTGGCCGCGTTGGGCACCAGCAGGACGTCGTCCGGACCGTGCAGGTAGACGATCAGGTCGTCGATGACGCCGCCCGCGGAGGCCTCGCCGTCGGGGACGCAGCACAGCGTGTACTGGGCCTGCCCCGGACCGATGCGGCCGAGGTCGTTGGTCAGGCAGGAGTCGACGAAGGCGGCCGCACCCGGCCCGCGCACGGTGCCGGTGCCCAGGTGCGACACGTCGAACAGGCCGACCCCCGTGCGGACGGCGGTGTGCTCGGCCAGGACTCCGCCGCCGGCGTACTCGATGGGCATGGACCAGCCGCCGAAGTCGGCCAGCTTGGCGCCGGCCGCGACGTGGCGGTCGTGCAGGGGCGAGGTCCGGGCGGTCACGTCGGCACGGTAGCGCCGGGGCCTGCGGACGGTGGGGTCGGAAGGGTCCTCCTACGATCGACGCCGTGCCGCCCACGATCTCCGCCACCGACCGTCCCCTCGAGAAGGTCCCCGCCGACGCCGTCGTCGTGGGCATCGGCAAGGGCCCGCAGGGACTGCTGCCCACCCCGGGTGCCGAGGCGGTGGACCGTCTGCTCGGCGGCCGTCTGCTGCCCGCGCTGGCCGACCTGGGCGCCCGCGGCGCGGAGGACGAGGTCACCCGCGTGCCGACGCTCGGCACCGGCCCCTTCCCCGTCGTGGCGGCGGTGGGTCTCGGCGCGCCGTCGGCCACCGGCGCCTACTCGCCGGAGGCGGTGCGCCGGGCCGCCGGGGCGGCCAGCCGGGCCCTGACCGGGCGCGGCTCGGTGGTGACCCTGCTCGCCGCCGTGGGCGGGGCTCCGGACGCGGAGCGGCTGCACGCCGTCGGTGAGGGGGCGCTGCTGGGCGCCTACGAGTTCACCGCCTACAAGTCCGACCTGCCGGCCGACCGGCCGACCCCGCCGCGGGAGTACACGGTCGTCGTGCCGGACGCCGGCGCGGCCAAGGAGCCCCTCGCCCGCGTCCGCGCGGTCGCCGACGCGGTGGCTCTCGTGCGCGACCTGGTGAACACCCCGCCCAACGACCTCTACCCGGCCGAGCTCGCCGCGCGCGGCGCCGCGGCGGGAAAGGCCGCCGGCCTCTCGGTCGAGGTGCTCGACGAGGACGACCTGCGCGCCGGCGGCTACGGCGGCGTCCTGGCGGTAGGCGGTGGTTCCACCCGTGGTCCGCGCCTGCTGCGGCTGACCTACTCGGGCAAGAAGGCGACGAAGAAGGTGGCGCTGGTCGGCAAGGGCATCACCTTCGACAGCGGCGGTCTGTCCATCAAGCCCGCACTGAAGATGGAGGACATGAAGAGCGACATGGCCGGCGCCGCCGCCGTGATCGCCACCGTGTGCCTGGTCGCCCAGCTCGGCCTGCCGGTCGAGGTGACCGCGACCGTGCCGATCGCCGAGAACCTGCCCAGCGGGACGGCCTACCGCCCGGCCGACGTGGTGATCTTCCGCAACGGAAAGAAGGCGGAGATCACCAACACCGACGCCGAGGGCCGCGTGGTGCTGGCCGACGCGATCGCCCGCGCCGCCGAGGACGGGCCGGACGTGCTGATCGAGACCTCCACGCTGACCGGCGCGCAGATGGTCGCGCTGGGCACCCGGACCTCGGGAGTCATGGGCAGCGACGACCTGCGGGACGCAGTCGTCGCCGCCGGCCGCCGCACCGGCGAGGCCATGTGGGCCATGCCGATGCCGCCGGAGCTGCGCAAGGGCCTCGACTCGCCGATCGCCGACTTCGTCAACGCCAACGCCGACCGCATGGGCGGCATGCTGGTCGGCGCCCACTTCCTCGCGGAGTTCGTGCCCGACGGCCTGCCGTGGGCGCACATCGACATCGCCGGGCCGAGCTACAACACCGGCGGCCCGTGGGGCTACACCCCCAAGGGCGGCACCGGCGTCCCCGTGCGCACCCTCCTGGCCACCATCGAGGACCTCATCGCCCGGTGAGGTGTGGCCGCAGGCAGGGGGTCCGACGCGGGCGTCAGCGAGCGGCGGGGGCCTGCGGTCCTTGCTCCAGTCCCGCATCCGCTGCGGATAGCCCGTGACCTGGGCGTCGTACACCGGGACGCCCAGGTCACGGGAGAGCCTGCGGGCCACCTCGGGGCCGGCGATCCGGCGCCGGGTCCACTCACCGTCGGCGGCGACGAGGACGATCGTCGTCTCGGTGACGGCGGTGCGGGGCTCGACATAGCCCTCGACGCCGCGGCGGCTGGCGACGAACTGCTCGAGGTGGCCGAGGTCACCCCGCCCCGAGGCGCGGTCCAGGGTGCCGCGCCCGTCGTTCCCGGGTCGGTCGCGGCGGCGCCGGCCGCGCAATCGGTCGAACAGCCCCATGCCCCGCTCCCCGTCGCCCGGTCCTGTGACACGGCGCGTTCCGGCACGTCAACGGCGCTGGCGGCCCCGCCGTTCCCGGAGTGGCAGGATGACAACGGCACCGCGTCCCGCGCGTTCGAGCGGGGCGGCAACGACAGCATCGAGGAGTCCTCGTGAGCGCACCCACGTCCCCCGCCGACCTGGTCATCCTCGGTGGTGGCTCGGGTGGCTACGCCGCCGCGCTGCGCGCCGCCGAGCTCGGCATGTCGGTGGTCCTGATCGAGCGCGACAAGGTCGGCGGCACCTGCCTGCACCGTGGCTGCATCCCGACCAAGGCCCTGCTCCACGCCGGCGAGGTCGCCGACCTCGCCCGCGAGGGCGAGCAGTTCGGCGTGAAGACGTCGCTGGCCGGCATCGACATGGACGGCGTCAACGGCTACAAGGACGGCGTCATCTCGCGGCTCCACAAGGGTCTGCAGGGGCTGATCAAGAGCCGCAAGATCAACTACGTCGAGGGCGAGGGCCGGCTGGTCTCCGCCACCGCCGTCCAGGTCGGCGACCAGACCTACGAGGGCCGCCACGTCCTTCTGGCCACCGGCTCCTACGCCCGCACGCTGCCCGGCATCGAGATCGACGGCACGAAGGTCATCACCAGCGACCACGCCCTCAACCTCGACCGAGTGCCCGCCTCGGCGGTCATCCTCGGCGGTGGCGTGATCGGCTGCGAGTTCGCCAGCGCCTGGAAGTCCTTCGGCGTCGACGTGACCATCGTCGAGGCCCTGCCGCACCTGGTCCCGCTGGAGGACGAGTCCTCGTCCAAGCTGCTCGAGCGCGCGTTCCGCCGCCGCAAGATCGGCTTCGAGCTGGGCAATCGCGTCTCCGGTGTGCAGACCACCGAGAACGGCGTGAAGGTCTCGCTGGAGAACGGCAAGGAGATCGAGGCCGAGCTCGTGCTCGTCGCCGTCGGCCGCGGTCCGGTCAGCCAGGGGCTGGGCTACGAGGAGGTCGGCGTCGCCATGGAGCGCGGCTACGTCCTCGTCGACGAGTACTGCCAGACCAACATCCCGACCATCTCCGCCGTCGGCGACCTCATCCCGACCCTCCAGCTGGCCCACGTCGGCTTCGGCGAGGGCATCCTGGTCGCCGAGCGGCTCGCCGGCCTCAACCCCGCGCCGATCGACTACGCCGGCGTTCCGCGGATCACCTACTCCGACCCCGAGGTCGCCTCGGTCGGGCTCACCGAGGCCCAGGCCAAGGAGCGCTTCGGCGAGATCAAGACGCTCACCTACGACCTGGGCGGCAACGGCCGCAGCCAGATCCTCAAGACCCAGGGCGCGGTCAAGCTCGTGCAGGCCGTCGACGGGCCGGTCGTCGGCGTGCACATGGTCGGCAGCCGGGTCGGCGAGCTCATCGCCGAGGCGCAGCTGATCTACAACTGGGAGGCCGAGGCCGACGACGTCGCCAGCCTCATCCACCCGCACCCGACGCAGAGCGAGGCTCTCGGCGAGGCCCATCTGGCCCTCGCCGGCAAGCCCCTGCACGTGCACGGCTGACCCTGACTCCCCCACCCCCACCCAGCGCCACCACGAAGGAGCCCCGCCCCGATGCCGACCTCCGTCACCATGCCCGCCCTGGGCGAGAGCGTCACCGAGGGCACGGTCACCCGATGGCTCAAGCAGGAGGGGGAGCAGGTCGAGGTCGACGAGCCCCTCCTCGAGGTGTCGACCGACAAGGTCGACACGGAGATCCCGTCGCCGGCCGCGGGCGTGCTCACCAAGATCCTCGTGGCCGAGGACGAGACGGTGGAGGTCGGCGCGGAGCTGGCCGTCATCGGCGGTGACGGCGACGGCGGCGGCGCCCCCGCGGGCGCCCCGCCGGCGTCGGCCGAGGACGAGGACCTCCCGCAGACGCCCACCGAGCAGGTCGACGACGCCGCGCCGGAGCCGGAGCAGCAGTCCGAGCCCGCACCGCAGGCCCCGTCCGGGGACGGCGGCGCGTCGGGTGGCTCGGCCGGTGGCGGCGAGGGCACCCCGGTGACGATGCCGGCGCTCGGCGAGAGCGTCACCGAGGGCACCGTGACCCGCTGGCTGAAGGCAGTCGGCGACGAGGTGACCGCCGACGAGCCGCTGCTCGAGGTCTCGACCGACAAGGTCGACACCGAGATCCCCGCGCCCGTGTCGGGCACCCTGCTCTCCATCTCCGTCAACGAGGACGAGACCGTCGAGGTCGGCGCCCAGCTCGCGGTCATCGGCAGCGGTTCCGCCGGCGGCGGCAGCGCCGCCCCGGCCCCCGCCGCCCCTGCCGCGGAGCAGCAGGCGGCTCCCGCGCCGCAGCAGGGGGAGCCCGCCACCGCCAAGCCGGCCTCGGAGATCCCCGGCGGCGACTACGGGTCCAGCGGTGCGCTGCCCACCGCGTCCCCCACCGACCAGCCCTCCCCCGCGGCTGCGGTCGCACCGCAGGCGCCGGCTCCGGCGTCCTCGGCGCCCGCTCCGCAGGCGTCGTCCTCCGCGGCGTCCTCGGGTGACGGCGGCGGTCAGTACGTCACCCCGCTGGTGCGGCGGCTGGCCGCCGAGCAGGGCGTGGACCTGTCGACGGTGACGGGCACGGGGGTCGGCGGCCGGATCCGCAAGCAGGACGTGCTCGCCGCGGCCGAGAAGGCCTCGGCTCCGGCTGCGGCCCCCGCTGCGCCGGCCGCGAGCACCTCCCGGCCGACCACCCCCTCCCCGGCGGCGCAGCCGGACCCGTCGCTGCGCGGCCGGACCGAGAAGATGTCGCGCCTGCGCGGCGTCATCGCCCGGCGGATGGTGGAGTCGCTGGCCGTCAGCGCGCAGCTGACCACTGTCGTCGAGGCCGACGTCACCCGGATCGCGAAGCTGCGGGACAAGGCCAAGAAGGACTTCGAGGCCCGCGAGGGCGTCAAGCTCTCCTTCCTGCCGTTCTTCGCGAAGGCCGCGGTCGAGGCCCTCAAGGCGCACCCGTCGGTGAACTCGTCGGTGGACATGGAGGCCGGCACGGTCACCTACCACGACGCGGAGAACCTCGGCGTGGCGGTGGACACCGAGCGCGGGCTGCTGGTGCCGGTCATCCACGGTGCCGGTGACCTCAGCCTCGCCGGGATCGCGCGCAAGATCAGCGATCTGGCCGAGCGGACCCGCACCAACAAGGTCACGCCCGACGAGCTCGGCGGCGGCACCTTCACGCTGACCAACACCGGCAGCCGGGGCGCGCTGTTCGACACCCCGATCATCAACCAGCCGCAGGTGGCGATCCTGGGCACCGGCACCGTCGTCAAGCGGCCGGTCGTCGTCCAGGACCCGGAGCTGGGCGAGGTCATCGCGGTCCGGTCGATGGTCTACCTGGCCCTGACCTACGACCACCGCATCGTCGACGGGGCCGACGCCGCCCGCTTCCTCACCACGGTGCGGGAGCGGCTCGAGGCCGGTCAGTTCCAGGGCGACCTCGGACTGGCCTGACGTTCCCCGGAGGGGCCCCGGCCTCTGCCGGGGCCCCTCCGCTGTCTGCTCGCGGAGGTGCTCGATGCGGATCGCGGTCACCGGCTCGTCCGGCCTGATCGGCTCCTCGCTGGTGCCGGCACTGCAGGACGACGGCCACGACGTCCTCCGGCTGGTCCGGCGCACGCCCCGCACCGCCGACGAGCACCGCTGGGACCCCCAGCACCGGCGGATCGACCCCGGTCTCCTGACCGACGTCGACGCGGTGGTGAACCTGGCCGGGGTCGGCATCGCCGACCGCCGCTGGAGCGAGAAGCACAAGCAGGCGGTGCTGCGCAGCAGGGTCGACGCGACCGCCACGATCAGCCAGGCCCTCGCCGACGCCGCGGCTGCCGATCCCGCCCGGGAGCGGGTGCTCCTGTCGGGATCCGCGGTCGGCTGGTACGGCGACACCGGTGACCGGATCGTCGACGAGCGCGCGCCGGCGGGCGCGGACTTCCTCTCCTCGGTCTGCGAGCAGTGGGAGGCCGCCACCGCCGCTGCTGCGGCCGCCCCCGGCGTACGGATGGTGACCCTGCGCACCGGCCTCGTGCTCGGCCGAGGAGGACTGCTCGGCCGGCTCGCCCCGCTGTTCCGCCTCGGGCTGGGCGGACGGCTGGGCTCCGGGCGGCAGTACTGGCCGTGGATCAGCCTCCGCGACGAGGTCGACGCCATCCGGTTCCTGCTCACCGCACCGGTGTCCGGCCCGGTCAACCTGACCGCCCCCGGCCCGGTCACCAACGCCGAGTTCACCCGCGTGCTCGCCCAGGTGCTGGACCGTCCTGCGGTACTGCCCGTGCCGGGCATCGCGTTGCGCATCGCCCTGGGCGAGTTCGCGGCCGTCGGGGTGCTGGCCGGGCAGCGTGCCGTTCCCGCAGCGCTGGAGTCCGCCGGGTTCACCTGGACCCACCGGGACCTGGGCGCGGCGCTGCGGGCGGCACTCGGCCGCGACTGAGCGGCTCGCCGAGCGCTGCGGCGGCGATCCGCCAGCCGTCCGGCGTCCGGACCAGCTCCAGCCGGACCGCGGCCTCCGCCCGTCCCGGCTGCATCCGCAGGGGTGGCCCGTCCGGCGCGGACGCCGCCAGCACGGCGTGCTCCGGTCGCCGGTCCACGGCCTCGACGACCGCCCGGTCACCGGTGACCGCCACCGACCGCACCTCGACGACCTCGGGAGCGAAGCCGCCGAGCACCTCGCCGGCCGCGGCCAGCGCAGCGACGGCCGCCCGGTCGGCCACGAGGAGCGGGCTGTCGGGCGTGTAGACGTCGTCCAGGGCCTCGGCCTCGGCCGTCCCGAACGCCTGGGCGCGCCGGTCGTAGAGCTCCGCCAGGAGGTCCGCCCAGCCCTCCGGGGTGACCGGGTCCTCCGACGCCGCCTCGCCGGGGCTCGGCGGTGAGGAGGCGGGCGTGGCAGTCGAGGGCGCTGCCGACGGGGACGGAGCCGCGGAGGAGGCAGGCGCGGGTCCGGGCGACCGGTCGGCCGAGGACACCGCCGGATCGGCCGACACCGGGTCGACCGCATCGGCCCCCCACCGGCCGCCCAGCCACACCGCGCCGGCCAGCACGGCGCCGAGGAGGAGCACCACGGCCGCCCGGCGCCGGGACACCGGGTCGGTCGCGAGCACCCGGCCGGCGAGCACCCGCCCGCGGCCACCGCGCCGCGCGCGGACGACCGGAGCCGGGCGGGGCCGGCGACCGGGCACCTCCGCGGTGAGCTCGGTCCTCGGCCGCGCTCCCGTACCTCCCGGCTCCTCCCCCGCGGCGCCGGCCCTGGCCAGCCGCACCGGCTCAGGGATGCACGCGTGCCGCAGGTCGAGCGCGAAGGCCGCGGCGGTCGGGCGGTCGTGCGGGTCCTCGGCCAGGCCGCTCCGGACCACCGCCAGCAACTCCTCCGGGGCCTCGGGTGCCAGGGCGGCGAGGTCCGGCAGCTCCCCGGCGGCGGCGACGGCCAGCACGTCGGCCGGGGTGGCCCCGTTCCACGGCGCCACCCCGGTGAGGGCGTGGAAGGCGGCGGCAGCGACTCCGAACACGTCGGAGGAGGGCCCGGGGGCGCCGCCCCGGGCGACGGTCGGGTCGACGTACGCCGGCGTCACCTCCGCCGCCGCGGCGTCCCCGATCACGCGCGCCACACCGAGGTCGGTCAGGACCGGGCGACCCTCGCCGGTGAAGACGACGTTGCCCGGGGACAGGTCACCGTGCACCACCCCCTGGTCGTGGGCGTGCGCGAGCGCGGCGGCCACCGGGGCCAGCGCGGTCACCACCTCGCCGGGCCGCAGCCTGCCGCGCCGGGCGATCAGCGCCGCCAGGCTGCCGCCCTCCAGCAGCTCGAGGACCAGGGCGACCCGGGCCCGGCCGCCCAGGCGCGGCTGGTGCACCACCTCCAGCAGCCGCACCAGGTGCGGGTGGTCGAGCTCCCCGAGCAGCGCGGCCTCACGGGCCTGCCGTTCCGGGTCGCCCGCGACCAGCACCTTGACCGCGACCGGGTCGCCGCCGGTGCGCGGCTCCGCCTCCCACACCTCTCCCGAACCACCGCGGCCGAGCAGCCGGCGCAGCCGGTAGCCCGGCACCGGCGGCGGAACGCCGAGGTCGGGGGCAGGAGGGCTGGCATCGGTCACGGGTCGGGACGGTAGGGCGGTCGGCGCCCCCGACGCGGCGGCTGTCCACAGGCGGCCCCGCCGTCCACAACGGCGGTGACCGACGGGTGGCACGCCGTCCAGCGGCATAGGTTCGTGCCGTGTCCCTCCCCACCCGCGCCGAGGTCGTGGTGGTCGGCGCGGGCCTCGCCGGGCTGTCGGCGGCGCACCGGCTGGCCGCCGCGGGGTGCGACGTGCACGTGCTCGAGGCGGGCGGGCACGCCGGAGGGCGGCTGGCCACCGCGGTCGTCGACGGGTTCGTCGTCGACCGCGGGTTCCAGGTGCTCAACACCGGCTACCCCCGCGTCGCCGACCTCGACCTGGCCGACCTCGACCTCGGGTGGTTCCTCTCCGGCGCGGTGGTGCGCGTCGACGGGCGGGCGCACCGCGTCGTCGACCCGCGGCAGCGCCCGCAGGACGCCGCCGCCACGCTGCGCTCGCCCATCGGCGGCCTGCCGGCCAAGGCGGCGATCGCCGCGTACTCGGCGCTGGCCGGCTACACGCCGGTCCCACTGTTGCTCCGGGCGCCGGAACGGACGGCCGAGCAGCGACTCCGCGGCGCCGGCGTGGGCGAGCCGGCGCTGGAGCGGTTCTTCCGGCCGTTCCTCGCCGGGGTGCTGCTCGAGGCCGAGCTGGCCACCTCCAGCCGCTACCTGGACCTGCTGTGGCGGAGCTTCGCCCGGGGCCGGATCGGGCTGCCGGCCCGGGGCATGCAGTCCGTCGGCGAGCAACTGGCCGGCCGGGTGGGCGCGGAGCGGATGCACCTGCGGGTCGCGGTCACGGCGGTGACCGGCACCTCGGTCACCACGGCGCAGGGGCAGGTCCGGGCCGACGCCGTCGTGGTCGCCACCGACCCGGCGACCGCGGCGGTCCTGGTGCCCGGCCTCGACGCGTCGGCGCCGCGGCAGGTGACCACGCACCTGCACGTGCTGCCGGCCTCGCCGTGGCCCGATCCGCTGATCGTGCTGGGCAGGCCCGGCGGACGGCTGGTCAACACCGTCGTGCTGACCGACGCGCAGCCGGCCTACGCCCCCGACGGCCGCGCGCTCGTCGCCAGCTCCAGCCTGGCCCCCACCCGGGAGGACGAGATCCGCGACGAGGTGGCGGAGCTGCACGGGGTCGTCACCGCCGACCTCGCCCACCTGACCACGGTCACCGTGCCCGGCGCGCAGCCGGCCGCGCTGCCGCCGCTGCAGCTGCGACGCCCCGTCGACCTCGGCAACGGCCTGTACGTCTGCGGCGACCACCGGGACACCCCGTCCATCCAGGGTGCGATGGCCAGCGGCGCGCGAACCGCGCGCGCCGTCCTCCACGCCCTGCGCCCGTCCGGCACGAACCGAGGAGCCGCCTGAGTGCCCGCCACCGCCCCCACCATCCTGGCCACCAGCATCGGCTTCGACTCGCGCGGCCGCGGGCCCTACGACTGGGCGCCCGGCCCGGTGTTCGACCTCGCGATCGAGCTCGCCGGGGCGCCCGAGCGGCCGCGGCTGTGCTACCTCGGCACCGCCACCGGCGACGACCCGGTCCGCCTCGCGGGGGTCTACGGGGCGTTCGCCGGCAGTTCCGTGCGGGTCAGCCACCTGAGCCTGTTCCCCATGCCCACGGTGCCCGACCTCCGCCGCCACCTGCTCGACCAGGACGTGGTGTGGGTGGGTGGGGGCAGCGTGGCCAACCTGCTCGCGGTGTGGCGGGTGCACGGTCTCGACGAGGTGCTGCGCGAGGTGTGGGAGGCCGGCGTCGTGCTCGGCGGGGTGTCGGCGGGGTCGCTGTGCTGGCACGTCGGCGGCACGACCGACTCCTACGGCCCCGACCTCCGGCCGGTCACCGACGGCCTGGGGCTGATCCCGACCTCCAACGGGGTGCACTACGACTCCGAGGCGCAGCGCCGGCCGCTGTACCACCGGCTGGTCGCCGACGGCACGCTGCCCGCCGGGCACGCCACCGACGACGGCGTCGGTCTCGTCTACCGCGGCACCGACCTGGTCGAGGCGGTGGCCGACCGTCCGGGCAAGGCCGCCTACCGGGTGGCACGCGGTCCCGGCGGCGACGCCGTCGAGACGCGGGTCGAGCCGCGCCGGCTGCGCTGACGACGGGCATAGGCTGGGCCCGTGAGCGAGCTGCGCGTGATCCGGGCTGGCACGGTTCCCTACGAGGAGGCCTGGGCCATGCAGCGCGAGCTGCACGCCGCCCGGGTGGCCGGAAAGGGCCCCGACGCCCTGCTGCTGCTGGAGCACCTGCCGGTGTACACCGCCGGCAGGCGCACGGAGCCGCACGAGCGGCCGTTCGACGGCACCCCGGTCATCGACGTCGACCGCGGCGGGAAGATCACCTGGCACGGCCCCGGCCAGCTCGTCGGATATCCGATCGTCGCGCTGCCCGATCCGGTGGACGTCGTCGCGCACGTCCGCCGGCTGGAGCAGGCGCTGATGGAGGTCTGCGCCGATCTGGGCCTGGCGACCGAGCGCGTCGAGGGTCGCAGCGGGGTGTGGGTCCGTGCCGACGCGCGCGGCCCCGACCGCAAGGTCGCCGCGATCGGCGTCCGGGTCGCCCGGGGGGTCACCATGCACGGCTTCGCGCTCAACTGCGATCCCGACATGGCGGCGTTCTCGAACATGATCCCGTGCGGCATCGTCGACGCCGGCGCGACGTCCCTGAGCGCGGAGCTGGGCCGCGACGTCCCGGTCGGCGAGGTCATCGACGCGGTCGAGACGGCGATGCGGCGGGTCCTCTCCCCCGTCGTCGCCGGCTGACCGCGCCGCATGGCTGCGCTCCCGCACAGCACCTACGTCAGCCTCACCACGTTCCGGCGCACCGGCGCCGCCGTCCCCACCCCGGTGTGGGCGGCGCCGGACGGCGACTCGCTCGTCGTCTGGACCCGCGCCGACTCCGGCAAGGTCAAGCGGCTGCGGCACACGGCACGGGTGACCGTGGCCCCGTGCGACGTCCGCGGCCGGGTGCGCGGGCCGGCCGTCGAGGCCACCGGCGAGTTCGTCGACCGCGCGGAGTGGCCGCAGGCCCTGGCAGCGCTGCGCCGCACCTACGGCCTGCGCTTCCAGCTGGGCTACGTCGCCTCACGGCTGTGGCACCGGCTCACCCGGCGCGGCACCGAGCGACACGCGATCCTGCGCATCCGGCCGGCCTGAGCGGAGTGGCAGGGGCGCGTTCCCCGCGCCCTGCCACTCCGCCCGGCTCAGCCGACGACGAAGTTGACCAGCCGGCCGGGCACCGCGACGACCCGCCGCACCGTCTTCCCCTCCAGCTGGGCGGCCACCTTCTCCTCCGCCCGCGCGGCCGCCTCCAGCGCCGCGGCGTCCGCGTCGGCCGGCACGGTGACCTGGGCACGCACCTTGCCGTTGACCTGGACGGCGACCTCCACGGTGTCCTCGACCAGCCACCGCTCGTCGGCCACCGGGAACGGCGCCCACGCCAGCGACTCGGCGTGGCCCAGCCGCGCCCACAGCTCCTCGGCCACGTGCGGGGCCAGCGGCGCGACCATCAGCACCAGGGGCTCGGCCACCGAGCGCGGCACCGGCCTGTCCGCACCGTAGGTCGCGGTCAGCGCGTTGGTCAGCTCGGTGATCCGTGCGATCGCGATGTTGAACCGCAGCGTGCTCATGCCGTCGCGCACGCCCGCGATCGCCCGGTGCAGGGCGCGCGAGGTGTCGTCGTCGGGCTGCACGTCGTCGGCGGCCCGGACCGCGCCGGTCTCCTCGTCGACGACGACCCGCCAGATCCGCTGCAGCAGCCGCTGCGAGCCGACCACGGCCTTGGTCTCCCACGGCCGCGACTGCTCCAGCGGCCCAGTCGACATCTCGTAGACCCGGAAGGTGTCCGCGCCGTAGGCGCCGATCATCTCGTCCGGCGTGACCATGTTCTTCAGGCTCTTGCCGATCTTCCCGTACTCACGGTTGACCGGCTTGCCCTCGTACAGGAACTGCCCGTCGGACTCCACCACCTCCGCGGCGGGCACGTAGAAGCCCCGCTCGTCGGTGTAGGCGTAGGCGGAGATGTAACCCTGGTTGACCAGCCGGCGGAACGGCTCCTCGCTGGAGACGTAGCCCAGGTCGAACAGCACCTTGTGCCAGAACCGGGCGTACAGCAGGTGCAGCACCGCGTGCTCGACGCCACCGACGTACAGGTCCACGCCGCCGACGTCACCGGGCTCGCGCGGGCCCAGCCAGTAGCGCTCCAGCTCCGGGTCGACCATCTGGGTGTCGTCGCCGGGGTCCAGGTAGCGCAGGTAGTACCAGCAGGAGCCGGCCCAGTTGGGCATCGTGTTGGTCTCGCGCCGGTAGCGCCGGGGCCCGTCGCCCAGGTCCAGCTCGACCGTCGTCCACTCGCTGGCCCGGGACAGCGGCGGCTCGGGTGCGGAGTCGGCGTCGTCGTCGGCGAAGGTCTTCGGCGAGTAGTCGTCGACCTCGGGCAGCAGCACCGGCAGCATCGACTCCGGCACCGCCCGCGGCAGACCGTCCTCGCCGTACACGATCGGGAACGGCTCACCCCAGTACCGCTGCCGGCTGAACAGCCAGTCGCGCAGCTTGTAGGTGGTGGTGGCCTCGCCGTGGCCCTTGGCGACCAGCCAGTCGGTCACCGCCGCGATCGCCGCGGCCTTGTCCTCCAGGCCGTCCAGCGAGATCTCCTCGTTGGACGAGTTGATCATCGGGCCGCTGCCGGTGTAGGCGCCGCCGTCGAAGCCCTCCGGCGGCTGCACCGTCCGCACGACCGGCAGGCCGAAGACCTCGGCGAACTCCCAGTCGCGGGTGTCCTCACCGGGCACCGCCATGATCGCGCCGGTGCCGTAGCCGGTCAGCACGTAGTCGGCGATGAACACCGGCAGCTCGCCGCCGGTCAGCGGGTTGACCGCCGTCACGCCCAGCCAGACGCCGGTCTTCTCCCGGCCCTCGGCCTGGCGGTCCAGCTCCGACCGGCGGGAGGCCTGCCGCTGGTAGGCCGCCACGGCCTCGCGGGGCGTGGCCGCGCCGGCGGTCCAGCGGGGGTCGGTGCCGTCGGGCCAGGCGTCGGCGGTCAGCTCGCCGACCAGCGGGTGCTCCGGCGCCAGCACCATGTAGGTGGCGCCGAACAGGGTGTCGGGGCGGGTGGTGAAGACCTCGATGGACCGGTCGCCGCAGGCGAACCGGATGCGCGCGCCGGTCGAGCGGCCGATCCAGTTGCGCTGCATCTGCTTCAGCGAGTCCGACCAGTCCAGCCGGTCCAGGTCGGCCAGCAGGCGCTCGGCGTAGGCGGTGATCCGCATCATCCACTGCTTCAGCGGACGCCGGAACACGGGGAAGTTGCCCCGCTCGGACCGGCCGTCCGGGGTGACCTCCTCGTTGGACAGCACGGTGCCCAGCCCGGGGCACCAGTTGACCGGTGCCTCGTGCAGGTAGGCCAGCCGGTGCGCGTCGACGACCGCACGCTTCTCGACGTCGGACAGCTCCGCCCACGGCCGGCCGGACGGGTTGGTGCCCTCCGCCGGCTCCCGGGTACCGGCGTCCAGCTCGGCGACCAGCTCCTCGATCCGCCGCGCCCTGCCGGCGGTCTCGTCGAACCAGGAGCCGAAGATCTGCAGGAAGATCCACTGGGTCCACTTGTAGTAGCCCGGATCGATCGTGGCGAAGGACCGCCGGTCGTCGTGGTCGACGCCCAGCCGGCGCAGCTGCGCCCGGATCGCGGCGATGTTGGCCTCGGTGGTCACCCGCGGGTGCTGCCCGGTCTGGACGGCGTACTGCTCGGCCGGCAGCCCGAAGGCGTCGTAGCCCATCGGGTGCAGCACGTTGTCGCCGTCCATCCGGCGGAACCGGCTGGTGACGTCGGTGCCCAGGTAGCCCAGCGGGTGCCCGACGTGCAGGCCCGCCCCCGAGGGGTACGGGAACATGTCCATGGCGAAGTACTTGGGCCGGTCGGCGACCCGCTCGAAGCCCGCGGCCAGCCGGCCGGTCGGGTTGGGCGTGTGGAAGGTGCCCTCGCGCTCCCACCGGTCCTGCCACGCCAGCTCGATCTCCTGGGCCAGCGCCGGCGTGTAGCGGTGCGGCGGCACCCCGTCGCCGGTCGGGTCGGTGGTGGGCTGGCTCGCCGTCTGGCTCATCGTCGGGCTCCGGGGTCGTCTGCGGGTGCTGCTGCGGGCGGACATGAAAAGACCCCTCGCACAGGAGGGGTCGCCGCGCTGTCGAACGGGTCGGTCAGCGCGGCCGGTGGAGCAGGAGCCGCCGCCCGGTCACGCGATCACTCTACCGCCGCGGCTCACGGGCCCGGGCGGTGCTCGGGGCGGCCGCGAGCCGGCGGCCGCCCCGAGCGTCAGCCGAGCTGCGGCGCGACCTCGGCGGCCACCAGGTCCAGGTGGTCGAGGTCGGCGAGGTCCAGCACCTGCAGGTACACCCGCTCGGCGCCGGCCTCGGCGTAGCGGCCGATCACGTCGACCGCCTCGGCGGGGGTGCCGGCCACCCCGTGCTCGCGGAGCTCGTCGACCTCGCGGCCGATGGCCGCGGCCCGCCGGGCGATCTCGGCCTCGTCGCGCCCGACGCACAGGACCAGCGCGGAGCTGAACACCATGGAGCCCGGGTCGCGGCCGGACTCCTCGCAGGCGGCCCGGACCCCGGCGAACAGGCGGGTGTTCTCCTCGACCGGCGAGAAGGGCACGTTGAACTCCGCGGCGTAGCGGGCCGCCAGACGCGGGGTCCGGCGGGCGCCCTTGCCGCCGATCACGATCGGGATGCCACCCTCCTGCACCGGCTTGGGCAGGGCCGGTGAGTCCTGGACGCGGTAGTGCTCGCCGGCGAAGTCGAAGGTCTCCCCGAGCGGCGTCCGCCACAGCCCGTCGACGATGGCGAGCTGCTCCTCGAACCGGTCGAAGCGCTCCCCCACCTCCGGGAACGGGATGCCGTAGGCCTCGTGCTCGGCCTGGAACCAGCCGGCGCCGAGGCCGAGCTCGACGCGCCCGCCGCTCATCTGGTCCACCTGGGCGACGGAGATCGCCAGCGGCCCGGGCAGCCGGAAGGTCGCCGCGGTCACGAGCGTGCCCAGCCGGATGCGGCTGGTCTCCCGGGCCAGGCCGGCGAGGGTGAGCCAGGCGTCGGTCGGGCCGGGCAGCCCGGTGCCACCCATCGTCAGGTAGTGGTCGGATCGGAAGAAGGCGTCGAAGCCGCACTCCTCGGTGCGGCGGGCGACGGCCAGCAGGTCGTCGTAGGTGGCACCCATCTGGGGCTCGGTGAAGATGCGTAGCTGCACCCGCCGACGCTAACCAGCGCCGTCCCGGCCCGCCGATCCGGCGCCCGCTCGGGGTGTGCTCATCGCGATCACCGGGCAGGATGGCCGCCGAGTCGATCAACCGGAGGTGCATCCCGTGTTCCGCAAGAAGACCCGCGGCCAGGTCATCGGCGCCGAACTCCAGGAGGGCTTGAGCCACATCGGGGTGGCGGTCACCGAGGCAGGGCGGGCGGCGGCGGAACAGCTGGCGCCGCGCATCGAGGCCGCGCGTGACGCGGCCGGCCCCGCCCTGGAGGCCGCCCGCGAGGCCGTCGTCCCCAAGGTCGCCGCCGCCGTCGCCGTCGCCGCGCCCGCCGTGGCCTCCGCCCGCGAGGCGCTCGGGCCCCGCGTCGAGGCCACCCGCGACGCCCTCGCCCCCCGGGTCGAGGCCGCGCTCGAGGCCCTCGCCCCCCGCGTGGAGGCCGCCCGCGAGGCGGCCGGTCCCGCGGTGACCTCCGCCGTGGCGGCCGCGACCGCGGCGGCCACCAAGGCCGCGGCCGACCTCGCGCCGCGCGTCGAGGCCGCGCAGAAGGCCGCCCAGAAGGCACTGACCACCGAGGTGCTGCCCCGGGTCGCCGCCGCCCGCGAGGCGGTGAGCCCCGCCCTGGAGAACGCCCGCGGCACGCTGGCCGCCGGGCTGGAGACGGCCCGCACCGAGCTGGAGACCCGCCGCGACGAACTCGTGGCCGCGACGGGTCTGGCGGCCAAGGAGACGGGTAGGAAGGCGAAGAAGGCCCGCAAGCAGGCCAAGAAGAAGGCCGACGCCAAGGCGGCGAAGGCCGCGGCCAAGGCCAGGGCGAAGGCGGGGCTGGAGACGCGGTCGCGGCGCTGGCCCTGGCTGCTGGCGATCGCGGCAGCGGTCGCGGCGGTCGCCGTCCTCCGCCGCCGCTCCGACGACACGTGGACTCCTGCGCCGGCCGGCGACGGGCCCGTGCCCAGCTACCGAGAGGACCCCGTGCCCAGTTCCCCGAGCAACGACATGTCCGGCAAGACCGTCTCCGACGCCCAGTTCGAGGCCGGCGACTCCGCACCCGACGAGTCCGACATGGGCATCCGCGACGCGCAGAACGTCGCCGGCGACGACAACACCGGGGCCACCGACCCGACCGAGACCGCGCCGGAGCCGTTCACCAGCGGCGGCAACCTCTCCGGCGGTGCGACCGCGGGTCCCGACGACAAGCAGGTCTGACCGCCCGCTGCCCGTCCGACACCGCCCCCGGCGCCTGCCCGCAGGCACCGGGGGCGGTGTGCGTCCGGGAGTACCGTGCAGGGCATGAGTGATCCGGTGGCCACCACGTCCTCCCCCTCGGAGATCGGGCCCGCCGGCCGCAAGTTGCTGCGCCTGGAGGTGCGCAACAGCCAGGTGCCCATCGAGCGCAAGCCCGAGTGGATCAAGACCCGGCTCAGGACCGGCCCCGAGTACACCGAGCTCAAGTCGCTGGTCCGCCGCGAGGGCCTGCACACGGTGTGCGAGGAGGCCGGCTGTCCCAACATCTACGAGTGCTGGGAGGACCGGGAGGCGACGTTCCTCATCGGCGGTGACCAGTGCACCCGCCGCTGCGACTTCTGCCAGATCGACACCGGCAAGCCCGCCGAGTTCGACGCCGACGAGCCGCGCCGGGTCGCCGAGAGCGTCGCCACCATGGGCCTGAAGTACGCCACCGTCACCGGCGTCGCCCGCGACGACCTGCCCGACGGCGGCGCCTGGCTCTACGCCGAGACGGTCCGGCAGATCCACGCGGCCCTGCCCGGCTGCGGCGTGGAGCTGCTCATCCCCGACTTCAACGCCGACCCCGACCAGCTGGCCGAGGTGTTCTCCTCCCGGCCGGAGGTGCTCGCGCACAACGTCGAGACCGTGCCGCGGATCTTCAAGCGGATCCGGCCCGGCTTCCGCTTCGAGCGCTCCCTGGCCGTCATCACCGCGGCCCGCGAGGCCGGCCTGGTCACCAAGTCCAACCTGATCCTGGGCATGGGCGAGGAGCCGGCGGAGGTCGTCGAGACGATGCGCGCCCTGCACGAGGCCGGCTGCGACCTGCTCACCATCACCCAGTACCTGCGGCCCTCGCCGCGGCACCACCCCGTCGTCCGCTGGGTCAAGCCCGACGAGTTCGTCGAGTTCCAGGCCGAGGCGGAGCGGATCGGCTTTCCCGGGGTGCTCGCCGGGCCGCTCGTGCGCAGCTCGTACCGGGCCGGCCGGCTGTACCAGCAGGCGATCGAGGCGCGCGGGCTGGCCGGCCGCGCCTGACCCCTGCGGGTCGGCCGGTGCGCGCCGTCCTCCGGAGCGGATGCCGGGCGCCCCTATCCTGGGGACATGGCACGCAGCAAGCCCACCGACTCCCCCGCTCCGACCGGCAAGGCCGGCCGGGGCCCCAGCGCGGGCGGCCGCGGCCGGTCCGGGGGTGCGACGGCATCGGGCCGGGCGGCCCGCGGGGCCGAGAAGGCCGAGGGCAAGCTCGGCAAGGACGGCAAGCCGAAGGTCGGCCGGCTGAAGCGGGCCGGCAACCAGGCCCGCATGATCAAGCAGGCCTACTCGCTGACCTACAAGAACGACCCCAAGCTGCCGTGGATCATGCTCATCGCCTTCGTGGTGGTGGCCGGCCTGATCGAGCTGATCGGCATCCTGCTCGGGGCGCCGTTCCTGACGCTCGTCATCGCCATCCCCTTCGGCCTGCTGGCCGCGCTGGTCGTCTTCGGCCGCCGCGCGCAGGGCTCGGCCTACCGGCAGGTGGAGGGCCAGCCCGGCGCCGCCGCGTGGGTGCTCGAGGGCATGCGCGGTGACTGGCGGGTGACCTCCGGCGTGGCCGGCACCACCCAGCTCGACGCCGTCCACCGGGTGCTGGGCCGGCCCGGGGTCATCCTGGTCGCGGAGGGCGTGCCGTCCCGCGTGCGCAGCCTGCTGGCGCAGGAGAAGAAGAAGATCGCCCGCGTCGTCGGTGACACCCCGATCTACGACATCATCGTCGGGGACGACGAGGGCCAGATCCCGCTGCGCAAGCTCAGCGCGCACGTCATGAAGCTGCCCCGCAACCTCTCCGGCGCCGAGCTCAACGCGCTCGGCAAGCGCATGGCCGCGCTCGGCGGCCAGCGGATGCCGGTGCCCGGCGGCCCGCTGCCCGGCGGCCGGCAGATGTCGGTGAGCCAGCGGCAGGTCCGCCGGCGGTAGTCGCCCGCGCCGTCCTGTGCAGGCATAGGAGGCTTCGCGCACGTCCTGGAGCCCAAGACGTGCGTAGAGCCTCCTATGCCTTGGGGGCGGGAGGTCCTCCCTCAGCGCTCCCGGACGACGGCGGTGTCGGTCAGCCGGTCGTGCAGCCCCCGCCCGTCGGCGTCGACCACCAGCGCCGGCACCAGCAGGCACAGCAGCGCGGTGCGGACGACGCCGCGCCACAGCGCCAGCCGCTCGCCCTCCCGCGGATGTGCCAGGCGCAGGGAGAACAGCCGCATGCCCGGCGTCTGCCCGACGGCGACCAGGCTGACGACGGTGATCAGCGCGAAGGCCAGCAGGCTCCAGTTCCCGGGGAACGACGGCGCGGTGAAGGCGCCGGCCACCAGGGCCGAGGCGATGGCGTCGACGAAGAAGGCGCCCAGCCGGCTGCCGAACGTCGCCAGGGAGCCCGGCCCCTCGGCCGGCAACCCCAGGGAGGCGCCGCGCCGACGCTCCTGAGAGGGTGGCTGCGCATCCCTGACCATGACCGCAAGCGTAGGACCCCGCCCCCGCGGCACCCCGAGCAGCGCCGACCGCTCCCCCGCCCGACACGCCGGGGCGCGGTGTTACCGGACGGAAACACGGGAGACACCCGGGGGGAACGGCGCGCTCTTAGCGTGTTCGACGGCTGTCCGCCCAATCCCGGAGGATCGATGTTCACCAGTCCCGACGAGGTCGCCGCCTACATCCGCGACAACGACGTCGAGTTCGTCGACGTGCGCTTCTGCGACCTGCCCGGCGTCATGCAGCACTTCACCATCCCGGCGTCGACGTTCGGCGAGGACACCTTCTCGGACGGCCTGGGCTTCGACGGCTCCTCGATCCGCGGTTTCCAGGCGATCAACGAGTCGGACATGCTGCTGCTGCCCGACGCCAACAGCGCGTTCGTGGACCCGTTCCGCAAGCACAAGACGCTGAACGTCAACTTCTTCATCCACGACCCGATCACCCGCGAGGCCTACAGCCGCGACCCGCGGAACGTGGCGAAGAAGGCCGAGGCCTACCTGGCCAGCAGCGGGATCGCCGACACCGCGTACTTCGGCCCCGAAGCCGAGTTCTACGTCTTCGACTCGATCCGGCACTCGACCGGCATCAACGAGGGCTACTACCACATCGACTCGGTCGAGGGCTCCTGGAACACCGGGTCGCCGACCGGCGAGAACGGCGTCGGCCCGAACCTGGGCTACAAGGCCCGGATGAAGGGCGGGTACTTCCCCGTCGAGCCCTACGACCAGCAGAGCGACCTGCGCGCCGACATGATGGTCAACCTGGCCCGCGCCGGCCTGGAGCTCGAGCGCGGCCACCACGAGGTGGGCACCGGCGGCCAGGCGGAGATCAACTACAAGTTCGACACGCTGCTGCGCTCGGCCGACAGCCTGATGCTGTTCAAGTACATCATCAAGAACACCGCCTGGGCGCACGGCAAGACCGCCACCTTCATGCCCAAGCCGCTGTTCGGTGACAACGGCTCGGGCATGCACTGCCACCAGAGCCTCTGGAAGGACGGCGAGCCGCTCTTCCACGCCGAGACCGGCTACGCGGGCCTGTCCGACACCGCCCGCCACTACATCGGCGGCCTGCTGGCCCACGCCCCGTCGCTGCTGGCCTTCACCAACCCGACGGTCAACAGCTACCACCGCCTGGTGCCCGGCTACGAGGCCCCGATCAACCTCGTCTACTCGGCCCGCAACCGCTCGGCCTGCTGCCGCATCCCGATCTCGGGTGACAGCCCCAAGGCCAAGCGCATCGAGTTCCGCGTGCCCGACCCGTCGGCCAACCCCTACCTCGCCTTCTCGGCGATGCTGATGGCCGGCCTCGACGGCATCAAGAACAAGATCGAGCCGCCGGCCCCGGTCGACAAGGACCTCTACGAGCTGCCGCCCGAGGAGGCCCTGGGCATCGAGAAGGTGCCGGCCTCGCTGGACGCCGTCCTCGACCGGCTCGAGGTCGACCACGAGTACCTCATCGACGGCGGGGTGTTCACCCCCGACCTGATCGAGACGTGGATCGAGTACAAGCGGGAGAACGAGATCGACCCGATCCGCCTGCGCCCGCACCCGCACGAGTTCGCGATGTACTACGACATCTGATCGACCGTCCCACCCGCCGCGGCCCCCGACCTCCTGCGAGGTCGGGGGCCGCGGTGCGTGCGGGCCGCCTCAGCCGGTGCGCTCGTCGACCATCCGGTCGGTGCCCCGGCGGATCCGGTCGGCCTGCCGCGACAGGACGACGTCGAGCAACCGGTCGACCGGGGGCACCTCACCGAGGCGGGCGATCCCGAACCACCGCGGGACGGCGACGGTGCGCGACCACGGCGAGGTCAGGCACCGGCCGATCTGGACGGCGACCCGCTCCGGCGCGATGCCCGGCGAGAGCCGCCCCGGGGCGTCGGCGTCCGACACCGGCGGCGCGCCCCGGCCGCGGACCAGCCACTCGGTGGAGACCGGCCCCGGGTTGATGCTGTGCACCCGCACGCCGCGCGCGGTCAGCTCGCGGCGCAGGCCCTTCACGAGGCCGACCACGCCGGCCTTGGTCGCCGAGTAGACCGTCAGCGGGGGCACCTGCGACCAGCCGGCGGCCGAGGCGACGCAGACGACGTCCGCGCGGCCGCGCCCGGCCGCCGCGGCCAGCAGGTGCGGCAGCGCCAGCCGGGTCAGCTCGGCCACACCGGTGAGGTTGAGCGCGATCATCCCCTCGACCGCCTCGCCCGGCGTGTCCTCCAGGAGCGCGGCGTACCCCAGCCCGGCGTTGTGGACGACGGCGTCGAGCCGGCCGTGCTCGGTCAGCACGCGGTCGAGCAGGGCCGTCCGGTCCCGGCCGTCGGCCACGTCGGCGACCACCCCCGTGACGCCCGGCAGCCCGGCCAGCGCCTCCTCGAGCCGGTCACCACCCCGCGCGCAGGTGACCACGCGCGCGCCGGCGGCGGCCAGCCGGGTCACCGTGGCCCGGCCGATGCCGGCACTGCCGCCGGTCACCAGGACCACCCGGTCGGAGAGAGGGGACGAGGGGTCGCGTCGCATGGGCATGTCCTACCCGCGGGCGACCTCGCACACAGGGGTGCATCGATCGTCGCCCGGCTGGGCATGGCCGGGTCATGCAGCTCCCTGAGCCACGGGGTCCTCTCGGTGATGCCCTGACCACCGCCCTGACCACCGGCGAGCTCCCCGCGACCACCGTGACGCTGGCCGGGCGAGTGGCCCGGACCAGCGCGGACCCGCTCGGCGACGAGGACCTCCAGCTGTCCCTGGCCGTCTGCTACGAGCTGCACTACCGCGGCTTCGACGGCGTCGACGACGGCTGGGAGTGGGATCCGGCGCTGCTCACGCTGCGGGCACACCTGGAGAGGGCGCACAGCACCGCGCTGCGCGAGCTGGTCGGCCCCCTTACGGTGACCGGCGATCCGGTCGACCGGCAGCTGACCGCGCTCATCGCCGCGGACGACGGCCCGTCGCTGTCCAGCTACATGGCCAAGCGCGGCACGCTCGAGCAGTGGCGCGAGTACCTGACGCTGCGCTCGGTCTACCACCTCAAGGAAGGCGATCCCCACACCTTCGCCATCCCGCGGCTGGGTGGCCGCACCAAGGCTGCGATGGTGGAGATCCAGGCCGACGAGTACGGCGGCGGCTCGCCGCAGCGGATGCACAGCGAGCTGTTCGCGGGCCTGATGCGGGACCTGGAGCTGGACAGCGGCTACGGCGCGCTCTGGGACGCCGCGCCGGCGCCGGCCTTCGCGTCGGTGAACACCATGTCGCTGTTCGGGCTGCACCGCCGCTGGCGAGCGGCCGCCCTGGGCCACCTGACCGCCGTGGAGATGACCTCCTCGGAGCCGAGCCGCCGCTACTCCGCGGGGCTGCGCCGGCTGGGCTTCGACGAGTCGACGACGGTGTTCTACGACGAGCACGTGGAGGCCGACGCCGTCCACGAGCAGATCGCCGCGGTCGACATGTGCGGCTCGCTGGTGGCCGAGTTCCCCGAGCTCACCGGTGACGTGCTGTTCGGGGCCGCGTGCGCCCTGGCCGCCGACGGGCTGACCGCGCGCCACCTGCTGGGGGCGTGGGAGTCGGGCCGGTCGGCGCTGCGCACAGCGGGTCCGCTCGCCGCCTGAGCACCCTGGCAGCTCGTGCGGCGGTGGGCGTCATCACACGTCACGATCCGACAGCAACGGCGCGTCGACGACCTGACGCTTGGTGCGTTTCCGTGACTGGTTGCTCCACGCATTGTGACGGTGTGGTCCGAGGTGACAGCGGGGCGCCGGCCCGCGCGTCGTCGCTGACGTCGACGGTGCGTGATCAGCGGTGACTTAGCGTCGCCGCATGACCACACGAACCCACGGGGGTGGACGCGCGACGCGCTGGGCGTCGGCGGCCCTCGGACTGGCCGTGACGCTGGGCGTCACCGGCCTCACCGTGCTGGGCGGCGCGACCGCCGCCTCGGCCGGCAACGACCAGCACGGCCAGCCCGAGGTCGTCCTCAATCCCGGCGGAGGCCAGGACGCCGGTGGCGCCGACGGGCTGCGCATCGTCCTCAACCGCGGCGACTCGAGCGCGCGCGGAGGCGACCAGCTCCACTTCGCCGGCACCTACCAGTACTGCTGCACCGCCGTCGCCCCGATGCTGAGCATCGGCGGTGACCTCTACGGCGAGGCCGGCCCCGCGTACGACGACGGCGACGGGACGGCCGCCAGCTTCACCGGCCTGTCCGTCGTCTCGACCTCGGGCGCGGCGAGCACCACCGGCGGCACGGCCACCGGCGACGCCTCGGCCACCCTCCGGTACACCGTCGAGCGCGGCGGGCTGACCTACACGATGGACCGCACGGTCAGCTACACCTACCCCAACGACTACTTCACCGACCGGTACACCTTCACCATCCCGGCCGGCAACAGCGAGGTCGTCCGCTTCTACAAGGGCGGCGACACCGCACCCGGCTCCAGCGACGAGGGCTACGGCATCCAGCTGACCAGCCCGGTGCGCTCGGTCATCTCGCTGAACCCCAGCTCGCACATCCAGGTCGGCGAGCGGGAGATCCCCGGGGAGAAGCCGTTCGACGGCGCCCGGGCCGCGGACTACTGGGACCCGTACGAGGTCGTGGCCGCCGGCCAGGACATCGGCTTCGTCACCGAGACCGAGTCGCACGACGCCGGCCTCATGGTCCAGTGGGACCTCGGCACCACCGCGGGGACGCAGACCCACGCCATGGAGACGTTCGTCAACTTCCAGGGAGCCAGCCTGACCGCGGCCTTCCGCGCGAGCACCGCCGCGCCCGGCGCCCCGGTGCTGCTGGACCTCAACGTGGTCAACACCGCGCTGGAGCCGACCAGCCCCATCGGCTACACCTTCGCCCTCCCGGCCGGGCTCACCGTCGCTGCCGGCGCCCCGGTGAACGGCTGCGGCGGCACGCTCACCGCGTCCGCCGGGGCCGGCAGCATCACGCTGGCCGGCGGCAGCGTGGGCGCCACGACCAACTGCGTGACCTCGGTGCCGGTCACCGCGTCGTCCGACGGCTCGTACGCGATCGCCCGGGGTTCGGCGAGCGCGCTGACCGGTCTGTCCAACGGCGTCGGCAGCTCCACGCTCACCGTCAGCACCCCGTCGACGCCGGTCACTCCTCCCGTGGTGACGACCCCGCCGTCGCCCACCGCCCCCGGCGCCCCGGGCACGCTGACCGCCGCGGCCGAGCGCTCCTCGATCCGCGTCTCGTGGACCCCGCCGTCCTCCGGCACGGCGGCCGCCCGCTACCGCGTCACCGCCACCCCGGGCCAGGCCACCTGCACCACGACCGGCACCTCCTGCGTGCTGGGCGGGGAGGCCGACACCGCCTACACGATCTCGGTCGTGGCGGTCTCCGCCGAGGGCCTGAGCGGCCCGGCCGCGACCGTGGTGACCACGGCCGTCGCCGAGCCGGAGGTGCCGTCGTCCCCGCCGGACCCGGCCACGACGACGGACCTCACCACCGACAAGGGCGACCTGACCACGGCCGAGCCGGGCCAGGAGATCACCCTCATCGGCCACGGCTTCCTGCCGTACTCGACGGTCACCCTCGTCGTCTACTCCACGCCGCAGACCCTCGGCTACGCGACCACCGACGCCAACGGGAACTTCGTGAAGACGATCCGGGTGCCGACGACGCTGGCCGCGGGCCAGCACACGCTGGTCGCCTACGGCGTGGACCCGGACGGCGACCCGCACAGCATGGCCATGGCCATCACCGTGGGCGAGCCGGGTGCGACCCCCGTCGCCTCCAGCACGGTCACCGGCGGCCTCGCCTACACCGGCACCCCGTTCGAGGCCGTCCCGGTGGCCGTCGCCGGCGGCCTGCTGCTCGTCGCCGGTGCGGCCCTGGTGGTCACCGGCCGCCGGCGCCGCGCGGTCGGCACGGCGGTGGAGCCGCGGCCGGCCGACTGACCGGCTGCGCGCTCCGCGACCGGCCCCCGTACCCGCCTGCCCGGCGGGTGCGGGGGCCGGCGCGCGTGCGGCACCGGACCGGCCGGTTCCGCTGCACTCCGGGCACCCGGTGCCGAAACTCCCCCCGCAGTTCCGATCCCCCGGAGGACCCCCATGTGGCGCCGCACCGAACTCCACTCCCCCGCCCCCCTCCCGCCCGGGGGGATGCCTCGCGACGTCGAGGCGCTGGAGCACGTGCTCGCCGTCCTCGACCAAGGCGTGTCCGGGGAGACAGACGCGCACGTGAAGGTGATGACGGCGCTGTGCAAGGCGCTCGGCATGGCGTACGGCGCGGTGTGGCTCCCGGCCGGCGACGACGGGTTCCGGCTGGTGGCGGAGATGGGCGAGCTCGCCCCCGCGATGGGGCGGGCGTGGCGCCGCGAGGACGTCATGACCTCGCGCGACGGGCTGGGCGGCCAGGCGGTCCGGGAGATGCGGGAGGTGCAGTGCGACCGCACCACCGAGACCCGGTCGTGCCTGCGCTGGGCGGCCGCCGCGGCGGCCGGCGCGCGGCGCGGGTGCTTCCTGCCGATCGTCGAGGACGGCCGGGTGGTCGCGCTCCAGGAGTACTACACCCGGGGCGACCTGCCGTTCTTCGGCGGCCGGGCGGAGAAGTGGCGGGCCATCGGGCGGGTGGCCGCGCACGCCCGCCGCCAGGCGCTGGCCGCCGCCGCCCTCCAGGAGACGCTCGACGACCGGGAGGCGGTCACCACCGTGGTCTCCCGGGTCGGCCAGGCCCGCGACGAGGCCGAGGCGCTGCGGCTGGCGCTGGACACCGTGCGCAGCGCCTTCGGGTGGGCCTACGGCTCGTTCTGGGCGCTGGACGAGACCGCCTCCGTGCTGCGCTTCAGCCAGGAGTCCGGCTCCGCCGGGGAGGAGTTCCGCCAGGTCACCCTGGCCGCCAGCTTCGCCGAGGGCGTCGGCCTGTCCGGCCGGGCCTGGCGCGCTCGCGACCTGGTCTTCGTGCGGGACCTCGCCCAGGTGACCGACTGCGTGCGGGCACCTGCCGCTCAGCGGGCGGGGGTCCGCTCCGGCGTCTGCTTCCCCGTCACCGCCGACGGGCAGGTCGTCGGGACGATGGACTTCTTCGTCACCGAGACCATCGACCTGTCCGAGTCCCGCGCCGCCGCGCTGCGCAACGTGCAGCAGCTGGTGTCGCAGCGGCTGGACATCCTGCGCCGGTCGGCCGCCGACACGGCCAACTCGCGCGCGCTGCTGGAGACCGTCTCCGCGCTGCGGGACGCCGCGGCCGACGCCGGCCGGGTCGCCGAGCACGCCGTGTCGCAGGCGTCGGCCATGACCACCGAGGTCGAGGCCCTGGGCACCGCGTCGGCCGCCGTCGGCGACGTCATCCAGATCATCTCGGGCATCGCCGACCAGACGAACCTGCTGGCCCTCAACGCGACCATCGAGGCCGCCCGGGCCGGCGAGCTCGGCCGCGGCTTCGCCGTCGTGGCCAGCGAGGTCAAGGACCTCGCCCGCGAGACCGCGGCGGCGACCAAGCGGGTCTCCGAGCAGATCGCCGGCATCCAGGCCAGCAGCGAGCAGGTGTCGGCGGGGATCCTGGCGACGTCGGAGGTCATCGGCCGGCTGGACGCCGTCCAGGCCCGGATGAACGACGTCCTCGAGCAGCAGGTGCAGATGGCGCGGGCCTTCGAGGGCCGCGGCTGACCTCCCGGCTCAGGCGGGGACCGGACGGTCGGTGCCCGCCTCCTCGCGGGTCCACCGGGTGACCGCCCAGCCGAACACCGCCGCGACCGGGAACATCAGGACGCCGTAGACGGCGGCGGGGACGGCGAGCTCCACGCTGTCCAGCACGCTGATGGCCACCGTGATCGCCAGCGTGCTGTTGTGCACCCCGATCTCGAACGCGCTGGCGATCGCCTGCCGCCGCACGATCCCGAGCAGCCGCGGCACGGCGAAGCCGACGGTCAGGCTGAGCAGGCAGAACAGCAGGGCCGGCAGGCCGACGTCCGCCAGGTAGCCGCCGACGTTCTCGCGCTCGGCGAGGATCGTGCCGACGATGACCAGGGCCAGCACCACGGCCGACAGGACGCGGACCGGGCGGTCCATGCGGTCGGCGAACGCCGGTGCCTGCCGCCGGACGACCATGCCGATCGCGACGGGGACGAGCACCACGGCGAACACCTGGACGGTCTTGCCGAACTGCAGGCCCAGGTTCCCGGCCCCGGCCGGGTCGAACCAGTCGATGGCCAGGTTGGTGATCAGCGGCAGGGTGACGACGGCGATCAGCGAGTTCACCGCGGTCAGGGTGATGTTGAGCGCGACGTCGCCCCGGAACAGGTGGCTGAACAGGTTCGCCGTGGTGCCGCCCGGCGAGGCGGCGAGCAGCAGCATGCCCACCGCGAGCAGCGGCGGCAGGTCGAACAGCAGCACCAGCCCGGCACACACGGCCGGCAGCACCAGCAGCTGCAGGGCCAGGGCGAGCACGACGACCCGCGGGTGCCGGCCGACCCGGGCGAAGTCGCCGACGGTGAGGGAGAGGCCGAGGCCCAGCATCACGACGGCGAGGGCCGCCGGCAGCGCCACGGTGCTCAGAGCCGAGTCCACGCGACCTCCGATCCGACGCGGCGCGGGGGTCCGCCGCCGACGTGGCGCTCATCCTGCGGGACGGGCGGCGCTTCCGGTAGCCGACGGCGGCCGGGATCGGCCGAACGGGGCGCTCAGCCCTCCCGGCGCTCCGCCCGGACGATCTGCGCGGCCGGCCGCGGCCGGCTCGGCGCGCTGGGCGCGGAGAAGCCGGCCCGCTTGTGCGACCCGTCGCAGAACGGCTTGATGCCCGACTTCCCGCACCGGCACAGCGCCACGGTGTCGCGCCCGGGGTCGATCTCGCCGCCGTCCTGGTCGACCAGGCGGAAGTCGCCGCGCACGATCAGCGGGCCGTCGCGGTAGGGCGTGATCGTGGCGCCGCCGGTCGCGGGCTCGCGGGGCTCGTCGGGCAGGGGTCGGGTCACGCCCTCCCCCGTGCCCGGCCCGTCCGGTGCGCACACGCCCGGGCCCCCGTCCGGGCGATCAGCCACCGGCCGGCTGCCCGTAGAAGACCTGCTCGACGACGGCCCGCGCGTGCCGGGTGGCCCGCCGGTAGTCGTCGAGGAACTGCCCGGGGTCGGTGTCGGCGCCGTAGCCGCTGGCCCGTGCCACCCGGGACAGCTCCACGCCGGGCCGGGGCAGCTGGTCGCTGGCCCGGCCGCGGACCAGGAAGACCGCGTTGCGCGCGCGGCTGGCCAGCTCCCACGCCGACCGCAGCGCCTCGGTCTGCTCGTCGTCGAGCAGGCCGGCCCGGCCGAGGGCCTCCAGCGCGTCGACGGTCGAGGTCACCCGCAGCGCCGGCTCGGCCGCCGCGTGCTGCAGCTGCAGCAGCTGCACGGTCCACTCCACGTCGGCCAGCCCGCCGCGGCCGAGCTTGGTGTGCGTGGCGGGGTCCGCGCCGCGGGGCAGCCGCTCGCGCTCCACCCGCGCCTTGATCCGGCGGATCTCGGCCACCTGGTCGGCAGCCAGGCCCTCGGCCGGGTAGCGCAGCGGATCGACGAGCTCCACGAAGGCCGCGCCCACGTCCGCGTCGCCGGCCACGGGAGCGGCGCGCAGCAGCGCCTGGATCTCCCACACCGAGACCCAGCGCTCGTAGTACTCCTTGAAGGCCGGCAGGCTCCGGGCCAGCGCGCCCTGCCGGCCCTCCGGGCGGAGGTCGGCGTCGACCTCGAAGGCGGGGTCGGGGGCCGGCTCGCCGAGCAGCCGGCGCAGGGTGTGCGCGACCGCGTTGGCCGCCGAGGTCGCCTTCGTCTCGTCGGCGCCGGCCCGCGGGCGGTGCACGAACAGGACGTCGGCGTCGGAGCCGTAGCCCATCTCCGCGCCGCCCAGCCGGCCCATGCCGATGACCGCGAGGTCCATCGGGACCTCCTCGGGCGTCAGCCCGGCGGTGCCCGCGTACGCGCGGACGGCGAGGTCGAGCCCGACCTGCAGGGTGGCGACGGCGATGTCGGTCAGGGCCCGCGCCACCTGCAGCACGTCGAGCCGGCCGAGCAGGTCGGCCGAGGCCACCCGCAGCAGCTCCTGCCGGCGCAGCCCGCGCAGCGTGCGGATGCCGCCCTCGGGGTCGGCGGCGCGGGATGCCGCCGACCGCCAGGCCCGGCACAGCGCCTCGGCCGAGCGGGGCACGAGCTCGTCGTCGTCGGCCAGCAGCCGCAGCGCCTCGGGGGTGCGGGTGAGCAGCCCGGCGACGAACTGCCCGCTGCCGAGCAGGCTGGCCAGCCGCTCGGGCACCTGGCCCTCGTCCCGCAGCAGCCGCAGGTACCACTGGTTGCCCCCGAGCGCCTCGCTGACCTGCCGGTAGGCCAGCAGGCCGGCGTCGGGGTCGGCGGCGTCGGCGAGGGTCTGCAGCACCACCGGCAGCAGGTACTTCTGCATGGACGCCGAGCGCGACACCCCGCCGGTCAGCGCGGCCAGGTGCCGCAGCGCGCCGTCCGGATCGGCGAAACCGAGGGCGCGCAGCCAGTCCCCCGCCGCCTTCGACCCCAGGTGCAGGTGCTCGCCCGGCACGCGCGCCACCGCCGACAGCAGCGGGCGGTAGAAGAGCTTCTCGTGCAGCCGGCGCACCTCGCGGGTGTGCAGGGCGAGCTCCGCGTCCAGCACGTCGACCGCGCTGCCGCGGTGGTCGGGCTTGTAGCCCAGCGACCGCGCCAGCCAGCGCAGCTGCTGCTCGTCGGTGGGCAGCAGGTGGGTGCGGCGCAGCCGCAGCAGCTGGAGGCGGTGCTCCACGGTGCGCAGGAACCGGTAGGAGGCGATCAGCGTCGCGGCGTCCTCGCGGCCGACGTACCCGCCGGCCGACAGCGCCATCAGCGCCGGCAGCGTGCCGCCGACGCGCAGCCGCTCGTCGACCCGGCCGTGCACCATCTGCAGCAGCTGGACGGCGAACTCGACGTCGCGCAGGCCGCCCCGGCCGAGCTTGAGCTCCCGGTCGGCCTGCGCGGGCGGGATGTTCTCCTCGACCCGTCGGCGCATCGCCTGCACCTCGGCGACGAAGCCGGGCCGGTCGCCGGCCTTCCAGACCAGGGGCCACAGCCGCTCGACGTAGGACCGGCCGAGGTCGGGGTCGCCGGCCACCGGCCGCATCTTCAGCAGCGCCTGGAACTCCCAGGTGCTGGCCCACTGGTCGTAGTACGCGGCGTGCCCGGCCAGCGTGCGCACCAGCGCCCCCGCCTTGCCCTCCGGGCGCAGCGCGGCGTCGACCTCCCAGGCTGCCTCGTGGCAGATCCGCATCAGCGCGGCGGCGACCCGGGTGGCGCTGCCCAGCGCGGCGGACTCCGGATCGCCGGGCTCGACGGGCTCGGCGACGAAGACGACGTCGACGTCGCTGACGTAGTTGAGCTCCCGGCCGCCGCACTTGCCCAGCCCGATGACCGCGAGCCGGCACGGCGCGGCACCGGCGGGCTGCTCGGCGACGGCGATCGCCAGCCCGGCGGTGAGCACCGCACCGGCGATGTCGGCGAGCTCGGCGGCGGCGTCCTCGGCGGCCAGTCCCTCGCCCAGGTCGCGGCCGGCGAGGGAGAGGATCGCCCGCCGGTAGGCCAGCCGCAGGTCCGCGATCCGCTGGGGGGAGGCGTCCGGCGCCGGCTTGCCCAGCCGCACGCCCCACGGCGGATCGTCGGGGTCGGCACCCACGGCGACCAGCATCTGCCGGACCAGGGCCTGCGACGTGGGGCGGAAGGCCCCGCGGTCATCGGCGTCCAGCACCGTCCAGTCACCGGGGTGCGCGGCCAGGTGGTCGGCCAGCCCGGAGCTGGCGCCGAGCACCGACAGCAGCCGGCTGCGCAGCCGGGCCGAGCCGCGCAGCCGGGCCAGCAGGGCCGCCGCCGAGCCGCCGGCCGGGTCGGCGGCGTCGAGCGCCTCGACCAGCCGGGCCAGGGAGCGGACGGCGAGGTCGGGGTCGCCGGCGCGGGCCAGCGCGGAGACCACCGGGCCGGCCTCGGGATCGGCCGGCTCGTTCAGGTCGAGGTCCCACAGCCCGAGGGACGGATCGGACAGCAGCCGGGCCGCGCGCTCGCCGTCCTCGAAGCCGAACCGGACCAGCCGGACGACGGCGCGGCGCGGGATCTCCCGCGCGGGGTTCACCGGCGCTGCGCCGCGGCGGCGCGGACCAGGTCGGCGAACCGGGCGGCGAACGCCGACCAGACCTCGGCGAGGTCGTCGTCGACGGCGGCGGCCCGCTCGGTCAGCGTGTCGACGTCGAACGGGGTCGACGCGACGCCCACCGGATCGCCCTCGGCCCACTCGCGGACCATCTCCGGGGTGGTCTCGACGTGGAACTGCACGCCGTAGACCTGCCGCCCGACGCGGAAGGCCTGGTGGGGATAGCGCGGGCTGCCGGCCAGCAGCACCGCACCGGGCGGGAGCTCGGAGATCTCGTCGTGGTGCCACTGCACCACGTCGGGTGACAGCGGCAGCGGGCCGAACAGCGGATCCCGCTCGGCGGCGTCCCGCTTGGCGACGAGGGAGGCGCCGACCTCCGGCCCGTCGGCCCCGACCCGCACCCGCCCGCCGCCCACCTGGGCCAGCAGCTGGCCGCCGAGGCACACCCCGAGGGTGGGGACGTCGTCGGCCAGTGCCTTGGCCAGCAGGTCGCGCACGCCGACGAGCTCGGGCCGCCGGGCCGGGTCGTCGGTCGCCGACTGGGGCCCGCCGAGGACGAGTAGCCCCTCGTGGCCGCTCAGGTCGGCCGGCAGCTCGTCGCCCTCGAGCACCGAGCGGACGTCGAGCTCGAGGCCGGCCTCCGCCAGCCACTCGCCCAGCCGGGCGGGTGGGTCCGTGGGGCTGGGCACGACGACGAGCAGGCGGCCGGACACGACCCCGAGCGTAGTTCGGCCGCCGTCGCCTCCCGCTACAAGCCGGGGAGGTAGCGCTGCAGCTCGAACGGCGTCACGTTCTGGCGGTAGGAGTTGAACTCCTCCCACTTGTTGCGCAGGAAGAACTGGAACACGTGCTCGCCGAGGGTCTCCGCGACCAGCTCGCTGCCCTGCATCGCGGTCAGCGCCTCGCCGAGGGAGACCGGGAGGTCCTCGTAGCCGGCCGCGCGCCGCTCGGTGTCGGTCAGCGACCAGACGTCGTCCTCGGCCTCCGGCGGCAGCTCGTAGCCCTTCTCGATGCCGCGCAGCCCGGCGGCGAGCAGGACGGCGAAGGTGAGGTACGGGTTGCAGGCCGAGTCCGGCGAGCGGACCTCCACCCGCGCCGACTGGGCCTTGCTCGGCTTGTACGACGGCACCCGCACCAGGGCCGAGCGGTTGGCCCGGCCCCACGTCGCGGCGGTCGGCGCCTCGGTGCCGGCGAGCAGCCGCCGGTAGGAGTTCACCGTCTGGTTGGTGACCGCGGTGACCTCGCGGGCGTGGGTGAGCAGCCCGGCGATGAACTGCTTGCCGGTGGTCGACAGCCGCAGCGGGTCGTCGGGGTCGTGGAAGGCGTTGCGGTCGCCCTCGAACAGCGACAGGTGGGTGTGCATCGCCGAGCCGGCCAGGTCGGTGAACGGCTTGGGCATGAAGGTGGCGTGCACGCCCTGGGCCAGCGCGACCTCACGGACGACGTGCCGGAGCGTCATGATGTTGTCGGCCATCGACAGCGCGTCGGCGTAGCGCAGGTCGATCTCCTGCTGGCCGGGGGCGACCTCGTGGTGGCTGAACTCCACCGAGATGCCCATCGCCTCGAGCGCGAAGACCGCCTCGCGGCGGAAGTCGTGCGCCACGTTGTGCGTGGACAGGTCGAAGTAGCCGCCGGTGTCGGCCGGCTCCGGGGGCCGCCCGTCGGTCGGGAGGTCCTTGAGCAGGAAGAACTCCACCTCGGGGTGGGTGTAGAAGGTGAAGCCCATGTCGGCGGCCTTGCCGAGCGCGCGGCGCAGCACGTGCCGGGGGTCGGCCCAGGCCGGCGAGCCGTCGGGCAGCGTGATGTCGCAGAACATCCGCGCGGTGTCGCTGGCGCGGCCCTCGCGCGCGGGCATCACCTGGAAGGTGCCCGGGTCGGGCTTGGCGAGCATGTCGGACTCGTAGACGCGGGCGAAGCCCTCGATCGCCGACCCGTCGAAGCCGATGCCCTCGGCGAAGGCGGCCTCGATCTCGGCCGGTGCCACGGCGACGGCCTTGAGATAGCCCGAGACGTCGGTGAACCACAGCCGCACGAAGCGGATGTCGCGTTCCTCGAGGGTGCGCAGGACGAACTCCTGCTGTCGGTCCATGCTCGCCATGATCGCGTCCGCTCGTTTCCGGGGTGTGACGTCGTCCCCCAGCCTGCCTGCTCCGCCGTCCGGGCACATCATCGCGGGCCGCGACCCGCCGACGTGTCGCCGGCCACGCCCGCACCCGGTGGCCGATGCCGCGGCCCGCAGACGAGGATGGCCTGGTGAGCGGACAGACGGTGCAGTTGCGGGTGGCGCTGGCCCAGGTCGACACGCGCGTCGGCGACCTCGCCGGCAACGCGGAGCGGGTCAGGCAGTGGAGCGCGAAGGCCCGGGACGCCGGGGCGCACGTCGTCGTCTTCCCGGAGATGACCCTCACCGGCTACCCGGCCGAGGACCTCGTGCTGCGCGAGTCGTTCGCCCGGGCCAGCGAGCGGGGGGTCGTCGAGCTGGCCCGCGAGCTGGCCGAGCAGGGACTCGGCGAGCTGGCGGTGGTGGTCGGCTACCTCGCCCACACCGAGGGCAGCGGGCCGGCACCGATCGACACCCCGCCGACCGACGACGACCGGCCGGCCGACGCCAACCCGCGCCGCGGCGCCCCCCGCAACGCGGCCGCGCTGCTGCACGGCGGCGAGGTGGTGGCCCGCTACTACAAGCGGCACCTGCCCAACTACGGCGTCTTCGACGAGGCCCGGTACTTCGTGCCCGGTACCGAGCTGCCCGTCGTCCGGCTGCACGGGGTGGACATCGCGATGACCGTCTGCGAGGACCTCTGGGTGGAGGGCGGTCCGTGCGGCGTCGCCGGGCAGGCCGGCGTCGACCTGGTGGTCTCCCCCAACGCCTCGCCCTACGAGCGGGCCAAGGACGACCTGCGGCTGCCGCTGGTCCGCCGCCGCGCCGCCGAGGCGCGGGCGACGATCGTCTACTGCAACCAGGTGGGCGGCCAGGACGAGCTGGTCTTCGACGGCGACTCGATGGCCGTCGCCGCCGACGGCACGCTCCTGGCCCGCGCGCCGCAGTTCGTCGAGCACCTGCTCACCGTCGACCTCACCGTCGACCCCGCCGCCGTCCCCGAGCGCCGGGAGGGCCGGGTCGGGCCGATGACGGTCACCCGCTCCGTGCTCTCCGAGGAGCCGGTCGCCGCGTTCGAGGCGCGGCCGGGCAGCGTCGCCGAGCCGCTGACCGACTGCGAGGAGGTGTGGCGGGCGCTGGTGCTGGGCCTGAAGGACTTCATCGACGGCAACGGCCTGCCCTCGGTGGTGCTCGGCCTGTCCGGCGGGATCGACTCGGCGCTGGTCGCCGCGCTCGCCGTCGACGCGCTCGGGCCCGACCGGGTGTACGGCGTCGGCCTGCCGTCGAGGTGGTCCAGCGAGCACTCGCTGTCCGACGCCGAGGACTCGGCCCAGCGGCTGGGGCTGCACTACTCCGTCGTCCCGATCGCGCCGATCGTGGCGGCGTTCGAGGGCTCGGTGGAGCTGTCGGGTGTGGCCGCGGAGAACCTGCAGGCCCGGGTGCGCGGCACGCTGCTGATGGGGCTGTCCAACCAGCACGGCCACCTGCTGCTGGCCACCAGCAACAAGAGCGAGGTCGCGGTCGGCTACTCCACCCTCTACGGGGACGCCGCCGGCGGGTTCGCCCCCATCAAGGACGTCCCCAAGACCCTCGTCTGGGAGCTGGCCCGCTGGCGCAACGCGTACGCCCGGGAGCGGGGCGAGGTCGAGCCCATCCCGCAGAACTCGATCGACAAGCCGCCGTCGGCCGAGCTGGCGCCGGGTCAGAAGGACACCGACTCGCTGCCGTCGTACGAGGAGCTCGACGCCGTCGTCGCCGACTACGTCGACCGCGACCTCGGCATGGCCGAGCTGCTCGAGCGCGGGCACGACCCCGAGGTCGTGGCGCGGGTCCTCCGTCTGGTGGATGCCGCGGAGTTCAAGCGCCGCCAGTCCGCCCCGGGCACCAAGATCAGCCTGAAGGCGTTCGGCCGGGACCGCCGGCTGCCGATCACCAACCGCTGGCGGGAGACCCTGCCGACGGTGCGCGAGGGAGCGGAGCAGTCATGACCGAGTCGGTCCTCTACGGCGGGGCCTCGACCGCCCGCGTCCGCATCCACCACCTGCAGCAGGCCAAGGAGCGCGGCGAGCGCTGGGCGATGCTCACCGCCTACGACACCTACAGCGCGGCGGTGTTCGAGGAGGCCGGCATCCCGGTGCTGCTGGTCGGCGACTCGGCCGGCAACGTGGTCATGGGGCTGACCAGCACCGTGCCGGTGACGCTCGAGGACATGCTGTTCATGACCCGCGCGGTCACCCGGTCGACCACCCGCGCGCTGGTCGTCGCCGACCTGCCCTTCGGCAGCTACGAGTCCGGCCCGCAGCCGGCCTTCGACAGCGCCGTCCGGCTGATGAAGGAGGGCGGGGCGCAGGCGGTGAAGCTCGAGGGCGGCGTGCGCGTCGCCCCGCAGATCCGGCTGCTCACCGAGTCCGGCATCCCGGTCATGGCGCACATCGGGTTCACGCCGCAGAGCGAGCACGCCCTCGGCGGGTTCCGGGTGCAGGGCCGCGGCGCCGGCGCCGAGCAGCTGCTCGCCGACGCCCGCGCGGTGCAGGAGGCCGGCGCGTTCGCCGTCGTCCTCGAGATGGTGCCGGCCGAGCTGGCCGCCCGGGTGACCGCGGAGCTGGCCATCCCGACGGTCGGCATCGGCGCGGGCGCCGGCTGCGACGCCCAGGTGCTGGTCTGGCCGGACATGGCCGGGCTCAACGGCGGGCGGGTGCCGCGGTTCGTCAAGAAGTACGCGGACCTGCGGGGCGAGCTGCTGCGGGCGGCCCGGGAGTACGCCGACGACGTCCGCGGGGGGACCTTCCCGGGTCCGGAGCACTCGTTCGACTGAGGGCGCGGGCGGCCAGCAGTCCGTAGCCGAGGGCGTTGAGGCCCAGGGCGACGGCGTACATCCCGACCTGCACGGAGGCGGCGCGGACGTCGAGCCCCAGCGGACCGAACAGGTAGTGGCCGAGGAAGCCACCGTCGAGGCCGCCGGCGCCGGCGCGCTCGCGGAGCGCGAGCTCCAGGTCGGTCAGCGGGCAGTCGGCTCCGGCGAGGTTGACCGCCAGGATCGCCGCCGCCAGCGGGGCGTGCACGAGCGCCAGCCGGGGCCACCGGAGGGCGAGCAGCGCGCCGGTGAGCATGACGAGGACGGCGAGGCCGTGCAGGACGGCCACCGCGGTCACGAGCAGCACGACCGCAGTGTCGCACCGTCGGCTCAGACGCCGGTGACCCGCAGCCCCGCGTGGCCGCCGTACCGGGCCTGCACCGCGCCGAGGTTGACCGCCAGCGCCTCGACCGGGCGCGCGTCACGCAGCCGCCCGGCGTACACCCCGCGCATCCCCGGCAGCCGGCCGGCCAGCGCCTGCACGAGGTCGGTCGCCTCCCGGTCGTCGCCGACGACCAGGACGTCGGCGTCCAGCGTCGGCCGGGAGAGGTCCTCCAGCAGCGCGGCCGGCAGGTGGTGGAAGGCGCCGGTCACCCGGCTGTCGGGCAGCAGTGCCGCGGCCTGCTGGGTGGCCGACCCCTCGGGCACGGCCAGCACGTAGGGGCCGAACTCGTCGGCGTCCACCGGGACGACGGAGTCGACGACCACCTTGCCGGCCAGCGGCGCCGCCAGCGCCGACAGCAGCCGCGCGTGCCCGGCGAACGGCACGGCGACCACGACGAGGTCCGCCGCCCCGGCGACGTCGACGTCCGCGCCGCCGCGCAGCCAGACCTCGCCGCCGGCCGCGGCGGCGGCCGCCCGCGCCAGCCCGGCCGCGGTCGCCTCGGCCTGCCCGGCGTCCGCCGCGCCGAGCAGCACCCGCTGCCCGGCGGCCGCCAGCCGCACCGCCAGGCCGGGGCCCTGCGTGCCGGGCCCGCCGAGCACCCCGACCAGCAGCTCCTCCACCACCCGCCCGTCGGTCATCGCCGCGCTCCGGACGCGGTCAGTCCGACTCCCACGCGCGGTCCTCGGCGTCCAGCTTCTCGTTGCGCTCGGCGACCGACTCCAGGGCGTGCTCGGCCTCCTCGCGGGTCGCGTAGGGGCCCAGCCGGTGGCGCTCGGCGCAGCCGTCCTTGGTCTCCACGGTCCTGTGCTTGAGGCAGTAGAACCACGGCCCGGTGGTCATGCCGGTCTCCTCCCGCTCGACGTCGCTCGACGTCTCCCTGCCCAGACCGCCGGGCCGGGACACCCGCTCAGCCCTCGACCATCACCTGGTCGTGGCGGGCGTAGAAGGCGGTCATCTCCTCGGCCGAGGGGGTGCGCCCGCTGCGCCGCAGCTCGGCCATCTCGGCGAAGAACAGCTCGCGCGCGATGCCGGGGGTGAACAGGATCAGGAAGGTGGCCGGCTCGTCGCCGTCGTTGCGGAAGCCGTGCACGCCCCGCTCGTGGGCGATGGCGAAGTCGCCCGGCCGGTACGGCTGCCACCGGCCGGCGACGTAGAGGGTCAGCTCACCCCCGGTGACGTAGAACGACTCGGAGAAGGTCTGGTGGTAGTGCGGGGCCGCGCCGGCGCTGCGTGCGGCGAGCCGGTACTCGACCAGTCCGAAGCGGCCGGCGGTGGCCGCCCCTGGGGCCACCATCCGGAGCGCGGCCGAGCCCGCCTCGCGCAGCGGGTTGTCGGCCACCAGGCGGACGTCGACCAGGGCGGGATCGGGGTGCGACATGGCGCCCACCCTGGCACCGGCCCGGCCGGCGCGGGGAGCTGCAAGGCGTCCGCGGAACGGCGCCGTCCTCTCGTGCGTCCCGATGCCCGCAGAACGGGATCGGTACGGCATGCTGCCTCGGTGATGGGACGGCCACGCAGGGAGAAGGCCCGGTCCGCCGACGCGTACCTGGAGCCGCCGGCCAGCCGCGCCGTCGACCCGCGGCTGGCCGCCGTGTGCGTCGCCGCCCTGGCCTTCCTCGGCGGCCTCATGGGCTCGGTCAACCTGCTCGTCGACGGGGTCCTGCGCGACGGCGCCCCCCGGTGGCTGTACGGCGGCACGATGGCGCTGCTCCTGATCGCCGCCGTCCCCATCGGGCTGCGCAGCCGGCTGGGCCGCTGGGAGACGTTCGGGCTGGTCCTGCTCGGCGACCTGATCTACGTGGTCGTCGCCGTCTGCATCGAGGACCCGATCCGGTACGCCACGCCGCTGATGCTGCTGTTCCCCGCCATCGCCGCGGCCTGGTTCCTCGACCGGTGGATGTTCGCCGTCCACCTCGCGCTCACGCCGGTGGCCGTCGCCGCAGGCCTGTGGAACAGCTACGCCAACACCGCCGGGCTGGTGATCCAGATCTGCGTGAACGCCGGCGTGCTGGCCAGCACGACGTTCGGGGTGTACCTCCTGCGCCGGCGCGTGCAGCGGCTGCTGGCCGCCACCCAGGAGCTCTCGCGCCTCGACCCGCTCACCGGGCTGTGCAACCGGCGGCACCTCGAGGAGCAGGCGGCCCGCGTCTGGCGGCAGGCCCGCCGGGAGGGCAGCCGGGTCACCGCGATGGTCCTCGACCTCGACCACTTCAAGGCGCTCAACGACGAGCACGGGCACGCTGCCGGCGACGCCGTCCTCAAGGCGGTCGCCGAGGCGCTGTCGTCGTCGGTGCGGCCCAGCGACGTGCTGGCCCGCCTCGGCGGGGAGGAGCTCGTGGTCCTCGGCATGGTGTCCGACCCGGCCGAGGCCAACCGGCTGGCCGAGCGGCTGCGCCGCGCCGTGGCCTCGACCCGCACCGACGGCGGCCACGGGGTCACCGCCTCGATCGGCATCGCGCTGGTCCGCCCGGCGGACGGCGAGGACCCCGCCGACGGGCTGTGGCGGCTCATCGACCGCGCCGACGGGGCCATGTACGAGGCCAAGCAGGCCGGCCGGGACCGCGTCGCGGCCATGATCACCCCCCGGCCCCGCACCGCTCCGGACGACGCGCACCGGCCGACCGGCACGGCCGGGGAGACCGCCGGCACCGACGTCGCCTGACCTCGCTCCCGGTCTCGACCGGTGGGGGACGCCGAACTCTGCTTCCCTGGTGGCATGGGCACGACCGTTCGGCGACCGGCATGACGCTCGTCGTGGCGGATCCGACCCGTACGGTGCCGCTGACGCTGCGCGAGCAGGCCGACGTCCGCGACCGCTGGCTGACCCAGCGGCTGCTCGACGTGCTGCCCGGTCTGATGGACGACGCCGGCATCGACCTGTGGCTGGTCGTGGGCCGGGAGTACAACGAGGACCCGGTGCTGGCCACCCTGCTGCCGGCGTCGTGGCTGTCGGCGCGGCGGCGGACGGTGCTGGCGCTGCACCGCAGCGACGACGGCGTCACCCCGGTGGCGGTGTCGCGCTACCCGGTCGGGCAGTTCCTCCCGGCCTGGACCCCCGGCGAGGTGCCCGGCCTCGACGCCGAGGCCTCGCAGTGGGCCACCGTGCGCCGGTTCGTGGAGCAGGCCGACCCGCAGCGGATCGGCGTCGACGTCTCGGCCGACTTCGCGCTGGCCGACGGGCTGTCGCACACCGAGCACGGCCTGCTCCTGGCGGCGCTGGGCCCCTACGCCGAGCGGGTGGTCTCCGCGGAGCACCTGGTGGTGCGCTGGCTGGAGACCCGGCTGCCGGAGGAGATCGCCGTCCTCGACGCCCTCAACGCGGTGGTGCACGCGGTGGTCGACGAGGTGCTCTCCCCCGCCGTCCTGGAGGTCGGCCGGACCACCGGCGCGGACCTCGCCTGGGAGCTGCGGCAGCGCTTCGCCGACCGGGGGCTGGAGCCCTGGTTCCAGCCCGTCGTCGACCTGCAGCGGGCGGGGGTGCCGCCGGTGCCCGACCGCGGCACGCTGCTGCCCGCCGTCCCGTACGACAGCCCGGTGCAGCCGGGCGACCTGGTGCACTGCGACGTCGGCACGTCGACCCTGGGCCTGCGCACCGACAGCCAGCGGACGGCGTACGTACTGCGCCCGGGCGAGACGGAGGCGCCCGCCGGGCTGCGCCGGGCGCTGTCGCTGGGCAACCGGCTGCAGGACCTCACCACCGCGCAGCTGCGGCCGGGGCGCACCGGCAACGAGGTGCTGGCCGCCGTCCGGGCGGCCGCCGCCGCGGAGGGCATCGAGGGCGAGGTCTACTCGCACCCGGTCGGCGTGCACGGGCACGGCGCCGGGCCGGCGATCGGGCTGTGGGACCAGCAGGAGCACGTGCCAGGGGCCGGTGAGCACGCCCTGCACCCGGACACCGTCTACGCGCTGGAGCTGTGCGTGCGCGTGGCGGTGCCCGAGTGGGGCGGCCAGTGCGTGCGGATGGGCCTCGAGGAGGGCGTCGCGCTCACCGACGCCGGCGTGCGCTACCTCGGCGGGCGGCAGACCCGGCTGGTGCTCGTGCCCGGCGGCTGAGGGTTACTTCTTCTTCGCCTTCGGCTTCGACGTGCCGTTCGTCTTCTTCTTCCGCGCGGCGCCGGTCTCCTTGTCGTTCGCCTTCTGGATGGCGGCGACCAGTTCCTTCTTCTTCATCGTCGACCGGCCGCTGATGTCGAGCTTCTTGGCCAGCTTCAGCAGGTGGTCCTTGGAGGCGTTGGCGTCCACGCCGCCCGCCGTCTTCCGGTTGGTGTCCCTGCCGCCCGCGGCCTGCGCGTCCGACGGGCCCTTCTTGCCCTTCTCCTTGGGCTGCCAGTGGTCGCCGACCTTCTCGTGGGTGTGCTTGACCGCCGCCCACGCGACCTGGTTGGCGCGCTGCTCGTCGCCGTACTGATCAGCGGCGGAGTCGTGGGCCTTGGCGAACGTGCGCTGGGCCTTGGCGTCCGAGCGCTGCAGGGTGCTCGGGATCTCGCTCTTCTTCGCCTTGCCGCTCTTCGTCGTCTTGGGCATGACCGGCCCCTACCCCGGTCGCACCCCAAGATCACATGTCCAGGAACGGCAGCAGCGCCCTGACCAGCTCCTCCGGCGCCTCCTCGGCCACGTGGTGGCCGCTGTCGAGCGGCCCGCCGCCGCGCAGGTCGGTCGTCCAGGCCCGCCAGACGGCGAGCGGATCGCCGTGCAGCTCCTCGAGGTCGTCGCGCGCCGACCACAGCACGAGGGTGGGCGCCGGAACCCGTCGTCCGGCCGCCGCGGTCGGCCTCGTCGGCGGCACGGTCGACGGTCAGGCCGGCGCGGTAGTCCTCGAGCATGGCCTGGACGGTGGCCGGGTCGCGGATGGCGCCCAGGTGGTCGTCGTGGTTCTCCGGGCCCATCGCCTCGCGGCGCCCGGGCTGCAGGGCGCCGTACCAGGCCGGCCACCCTTCAGGGGCCCGCGCCGAGCCTGCGAGGCGTGGGGGGAAGGGTGGTCCTCCTGGCACCAGGCTGTGGCGAAGCGGGCGTCGGCGCGGTCGAGGTGCTCGACGATCGGGATGCAGTCGACGACGGCGAACCGCTCGTGCCCGAGCCGGCGCATCAGCGCGACGACGTCACCGGCCATCGCGCGCTTGCCGTAGGGGGCGTGGTCCGGAGCGGTCGGCGGCTTGCTCGACCGTCCGTACCCGCGCAGGTCCGGGCAGACGACGGTGTGCCCGCCGGCGGCCAGCAGCGGGGCCACACGGTGCCAGGTGGTGTGCGTGCGCGGGTGGCCGTGCAGCAGCACGACCGGCGGTCCGCTCCCGCCGGTGCGCACCCGGAGGACGACGCCGTCCCCCACCTCGATCCGCGACTCCGCGAAGCCGGCGAAGAACGGCATCGGCCCTCCTCAGCCGGCCAGGTACCGGCTCCAGTGCGCCCGCTGCCCCTCGGTCAGCGGCACGCTGGCATCCGCGGCGAAGTCGAAGGAGACCAGGACCACCGACGCACGGATGGCGACCTGGTCGTCCTGGACGAGCTCCTGGCGCACCGTGACCGACCGCGTGCCCAGCCGGGTCACCGTGCTGCGCACGCAGAGCCGCTCGTGCACCCGGTAGTACAACTGCCGGAGGTAGTCGGCCTCCAGCCGGGCCAGGACGATGCCCGACCCGGCCGGGGCCCCGTCGGCCATGGCCAGCCGGGCGTCCTCGATGAGCGCGAGTGCCCGGGCGTGGTTGACGTGGCCGAGCATGTCCGGGTCCGACCAGCGGAGCTGGACCTCGTGCTCGTGGACGCAGCTCAGGGCAGGTCCGCCGTCTCGGCGGACTGCCGGTGGGCGCCCTGGGCGTCGTCCGGGTCGGTGTTGACGGTGCGCTCCTCGGACTCGGCGAGGATCACCTCGGCCGCCACCTCCTCCATGCCGCTGCCGGCGAGCTCGGCCTCCTCGGGGAGCAGCTGCGAGCGGGTGGTGATGTTGTCCTCGGTGACGTTGTCGAGCGCCTCCGGGCTGGGCTTCTTCTGCGTGGTCACGGACGCCCCTCAGAACCGCTGCTGCTCGGTGCCCAGGCCCAGCGCCTCGGCCACCTCCTGCACGTTGCCGAAGGTGCGGCCCTCCGGGAGCCGGCGCAGGTCGGCCAGCACGCGGTCGGGCGGGGTGCCCTCCTGCGCCTTGGCCAGCAGGGTGTCGCGGTCGGCCGGCCACACCTCCTTGCCGAGGGCCTCGGCGAGGGCGGCGCGGCGCTCGATGCTCCCCTCGTCGGTGCCGGGAGCGGTGGCGGGCGTGTGCGGGTCGGTCACGGGAGGTCTCCTCGTCGTCGGGGGTCGGGGGGTGCGGGGGTCACTGCGGGGACGGCGTGGAGTCGTCGGTGTAGCGCAGGATCGCCGCGACCGGGATGTCGCCGGGCATCGCCGCCCGCGGGACGACGACCACCTCGGCGGCGCCGGCCACCGCGGCGGCGAGCAGCGCGCGCTCGGCGGGCACCGAGTGCGCCTCCTGGCTGCCGAGGGCGTCGATGTCGGCCTGGTCGACCCCGAGCTCGAGCGGGGAGGAGCCGACCAGCAGCTTCTCCTCGTCCGGCGGGTCGGCGAGCACCAGCGTCTCGACCTGGCCCTTGCGCAGCGCCTCGACGACGTTCGCCGTCCCGGTGACGGCCAGGCCGTGCGCGCCCGCCGACGAGATCTGCTCGACGGCCTGGGCCTCGGCGTGCGCCTCGTGCTCGGCGACCAGCTCGGCCTCGCGCCGGTCCACCGGCTCGCGGTCGGCGCCGGCGGCCCGGCCGCCCTCGTCCATGGACACGATGAGGTCCGACCACAGGTCGCTGGCGCGGTCGGTGAGGATCTGGCGGGCCCGCATGTCGCCGGCCATCAGCACGAACCGGGGCGCCAGCCGCCGCGTCATCGAGGCGATGGTCCTGCCGACCTCCTCGGCGTTGTGGATCCACTTGTTCTCGGCGTTGTGCTGGTAGCGGTGGTGCGCCCAGCCGCCGCCCTGGAACTTGCGGATCTGGAAGCTGTCGCCCTCGACGGTCTCCTCCTCCTCCACGGTGCCGGGGGCACCGATGTAGGAGATGTCGGCGCCGACGCGGTCGACGATCGCGACGATGTGCGGCACCCGGCCGGGCAGCGCACGCAGCACCGGCAGGAGGTCAGGCTGGGGGCTCCACTCGGCGACCTCGCGCACCGGGACGTCGGCCAGCGCCTGGTCGAGCACGACGCTGCCGTCGGCGGCCACGACGACGGCGCGGCCCTTGAGGGTGCCGGCCTCGCCGCCGTCGTTGCCCTCGAGCAGCCGCCCGCGCACCGCCTCGACCACCGCCTCCGGCGCGCCCTGCTCGGCGAGCCGCTCGGCGATCGCGCGCACCCGCAGGTCCAGCTCCGTGTCGGCGTTCTCGGTGGTGTGGGTGACGTCGGCGCAGACCGTGGCGAAGGGCCCGGAGGCTGCGTAGACCGGCTCAAGGAAGGACACGTTCATGAGGTGGGACATCTCCTCGGTCGATCGGGGGTGCGCGTGCGCCCGCGGGCTGGGGGCGGCGGCGCCGTCCCGAGCCGCCTACCCACCGACCCGCACCTCACACCCGGTGTCGGATGGCGGAGGCACGGGTAGGCGGTCGCCATGACCGAGCACGACCAGCTGCCCCTGCCCGACTACGACCACCTGCCCGTGGAGGGGCTGACCTCGCGGATCCGCACGCTGGAGGCCGGCGAGCTCGAGACGGTGCTGGAGTACGAGCGGGCCCACGCCAACCGGCTCCAGGTCGTCACGATCATGGAGAACCGCCTGCAGTCGCTGCGGGAGGGCGCCCAGCCCTCGGGTGGCGACCCCGCCGCCCCGGCCGCCGACGACCCGGTGCACGCCGCCACGGGGTCCAAGGTGTCGGAGGCGACCACCGGTCCGGCGATGAACCCGCCGTCCCAGGGCGACCCGACCAACCCCGCGCAGCCCCGCTCCACCGGCTGATCGCCGCCCCGGCGGGACCGCGACCGCGCGGTCCCGCCGGGCGCTGCGGGTCAGCCGCTGAACGCCTCCGCGATGTCCATGGCCGCGGGCCCCAGCAGCACGATGAACAGCACGGGCAGGATGCAGGTCATCAGCGGGAAGATCACCTTCACCGGGATCTGCATGGCCTTCTCCTCCGCCCGCTGCCGCCGCTTGAGCCGCATCTCCGCGGCCTGGGTGCGCAGCACGTCGGCGATCGAGACCCCGTAGGCGTCGGCCTGGACCACGGCACGGATGAAGCGGCGCAGGTCCGGGACGCCGGTGCGCTCGGCGAGCGCGAGGTAGGCCTCCCGGCGCGGCTGGCCGACGCCGATGTCCTGCAGCGTGCGCACCAGCTCCTCGGCCAGCGGCCCGGTGCCGTTGCGACCGGCCCGGGCCAGCGCGGACTCGAAGCCCAGCCCCGCCTCCACGGCGATGGTCATCTGGTCGAGGGTGTCGGCGAGCTCCCGGGCGATCTCCTGCTGCCGTTCCTGACCGCGGCTGCTGAGCAGCAGTTCGGGCAGGAAGTACGCGGTGACGGTGACGGCCGTGACGACCAGCACCAGCAGCAGGCCCGGCCGGGCGCTCACCGCCAGCGTCCCGAGCCCGCCGGCGACGGCGACGAGGACCAGTTTGGCGGCGATCACCCGCCCGACGGGCCAGTCGGCCGGCCGGCCGGCGGTGGCCAGCAGCCGGTCGACGCGGGAGACGGTGCCGCCCGGCGTGAGCGCCCGGACCAGCCGGGTCAGCGGGCGGGGGCCGGAGCGGACCGGGGTGGCGACGGCGGCGTCCAGGCCGCGGACCAGGTTGTCCCGCGCCCGGGCGGCGGCCGCCCCGGGGCGGGCGAGCAGCGCCCAGCCGAGCAGCGGCACGGCGAGGGAGACGGCGGCCGCGGCCGCCAGGACCGGAACGGGGACGGCGCTCATCAGAACCGGATGCTCACCATCTTGGACAGCCACCAGCCGCCGACCACCAGCAGCAACCCGGCGACGACCAGCATCACCACACCGGCCGTGGTCTCGGTGAAGGCGCTCAGGTAGGCGGGGTTGGTCAGCGCGATGAAGCCGGCGACGCCGAAGGGCAGCGCCATGAGCACGACCGCCGACAGCTTGCCCTCGGCCGACAGCGCCTTCACCTGGCGGCGCAGCGCGTTGCGCTCGCGGATGGTGCCGCCGACGACGTCGAGCACCTCGGCGAGGTTGCCGCCGACCTCCCGGTGGATCGCGATGGCCTGCGCGACCCACGCGAAGTCGTCGCTGCCCGTGCGGGCGGCCACCTCGTCCAGGGCGTCGGACAGGTCCCGGCCGACGCGGGTCTCGTTGACGATGCGGGCGAACTCCTCCGACGTCGGCGCCTCGGCCTCCTGCGACACCGCGTCGACCGCCCGCAGCAGGCTGTGCCCGGCGCGCAGGCTGCTGGCCATGAGCTGCAGCGAGTCGTCGAGCTGGTCGGCGAAGGCCGACTGCCGCCGGCCGGTCCGGACGACGAGCAGCAGCTTGGCGCCCAGCGGGCCTGCGAGCGCCAGCAGCAGGCACAGCAGCAGCCCGCCGAGCAGGGCGCCCACCACGCCGAGCCCGAGCGTGGCCAGCCCGGTGAGCAGGACGAAGTCGGCCAGGGACACCCCCAGGCCGGCGCGCTCGAGGGCGGCGCTGCCGGCGGCGAGCCGGCCACGCCGGACGAGCACCCGCTGGACGGCCGCGCCGGCCACGGCGCCGGCGCCGGCCAGCGCGGAGGCCGGCGGCGCGACGGCGGGGTCGAGCCGGGACAACGGCACGCGCGCCGGCCCGGACGGCAGGACGACGAGGGCGACGAGCAGCAGCGCGGCCAGCACCGCGGCGACGCCGGCCACCAGGAGCAGCGTGCTCACGCCCACCCCCGCTGCCGCAGCGGCTCGGCACCGAAGACCCGCGGCGACAGGGTGATGCCCAGGTCGGCGAACCGGTCGGTGAACCGCGGGCGCACGCCGGTCGGCACCGGCCGGCCGAGGAAGCGGCCGGAGGCGTCGACCCCGGCGGAGTAGTCGAAGAGGAAGGCGTCCTGCAGGGTCACCGTCTCGCCCTCCATCCCCTGCACCTCGGTGACGTGGGTGACCCGGCGGGTGCCGTCGCGCAGCCGGGTGAGCTGGACGACGACGTCGACGGCGGAGGCGATCTGCTCGCGGATGGCCCGCAGCGGCAGGTCCATGCCGGCCATGAGCACCAGCGTCTCCAGCCGCGCGACGGCGTCCCGCGGGGAGTTGGCGTGCACCGTGGACAGCGACCCGTCGTGGCCGGTGTTCATCGCCTGGAGCATGTCCAGGCTCTCGCCCCCGCGGCACTCCCCCACCACGATCCGGTCCGGCCGCATGCGCAGCGAGTTGCGCACCAGGTCGCGGATGGAGACCGCGCCGCGGCCCTCGATGTTGGGTGGGCGCGACTCCAGCCGGACGACGTGCTCCTGCTGCAGCTGCAGCTCGACGGCGTCCTCGATCGTGACGATGCGCTCGCCCTCGGGGATGAACGAGGACAGCACGTTGAGCAGCGTCGTCTTCCCCGTGCCCGTGCCGCCGCTGACGATGACGTTGAGCCGGGCCTCCACGCAGGCCCGCAGCAGCTCGGCCATCTCCGGCGAGAGCGTGCCGAAGCCGAGCAGGTCCTCGACGGTGAACGGGTCCTTCGAGAACTTGCGGATGGTGAGCGTCGAGCCGCTGAAGGCCAGCGGCGGGATGATCGCGTTGACGCGGGAGCCGTCGGCCAGCCGGGCGTCGACCAGCGGCGAGGACTCGTCGATGCGCCGGCCCACCCGGCTGACGATCCGGTCGATGACCCGGCGCAGGTGCTCCTCCGAGGCGAACCGGACGGCGGTGCGGAGCAGCTTGCCGCCCTGCTCGACGTAGATCGACTCCGGGCCGTTGACCATGATCTCGCTGACCGAGTCGTCGTCGAGCAGCCGCTGCAGGGGCCCGAGGCCCAGCACGTCGTCGGCGAGCTCGGCGGTCAGCCGGGCCCGCTCCTCGGCGCTGAGCGGGACCTTCTCCTCCTCGACCACCTCGTCGAGCTCGCCGAGGACGATCGTGCGCAGCTGCTCCTCACCGAGGCCGGCGTCGGTCATCCGGCTGCCCATGCGCTCGAACAGCGCCTTGCCGACGCGCTCCTTGAGCCGGCTCAGCGCGTCCGGTGGCGGCGCGGCGGACGCAGCCACCGGCCGCGGCGCGGGCACGCCGGCCGGGACGGCGGGTGCGGCGGGCGTGCCGCGGGCGGCGGAGAGCCGGTCGGCGAGCGAGCTCACGAGGCCGCCCGGTGCATCGAGGCCGAGGTCACGAGGCCGCCCGGTGCTTGGCGCGGTACCGGCCGGGACGGACGATCGGCGTGGCGGCGAAGCGGGCGACCAGCCGGCGCAGCTCCTTGGCCATCGGGTCGCGGGTGCCGGCCTGCAGCAGCGGCACACCGGCGTTCGTGGAGGCCGGCACGGCCGACGAGCGCGGCAGGACGACGTCGATCCCGATGCCGATCGCGGTCTCGACGTCGCGCACCGACAGCCCGCCGCGCGCGTCGGCGAAGTTCATGACGACGTGCCGCCCGGCCGGGATCATGCACAGCTCGCGCAGCACGTCGAGCTCCTTGCGCAGCCCGCGGACGCCGGGGACGTCCATGCTGCTCAGCATCACCACGTCGGTGGCGCGATCGAGCGCCGCCAGCGTCTGCTCCGACAGGCCGGGGGCGGTGTCGACGACGACGTAGCGGAACTCCCGGGCGAGGGCGGCCAGGAGCCGGGTGACGTCGTCGGCGGTGACCAGGTCGCCGGCGGCCGGCGAGTCCGCGCCGCAGACCGCGAACAGGCCCGACGGGTGCTGGGTGAGGAAGGTCTTGAGGACCATGGTGTCCTCGCTGGCCGGACCGTGGACGGCGTCGGGGAGGCTGTACTCGGGGGTCAGCCCGAGCGCCGAGGCGACGTCGCCGAACTGCACGTCGAGGTCGACCAGCACGGTGGACTGGGGCGCCGCGGCGGTCAGGCCGATGGCCAGGTTCGTGGCCACGGTCGTCTTGCCGACCCCACCCTTGGGAGAGGCGACCGTGAGGACCCGGCCGGTGTACCGCGCGGTCTCGGTCGGCGGGCGCAGCACCCGCCGCCGGCCGGCCGCCGCGGCGCCGGCCCGCTCGATGGCCGCGCGCAGCTCCGCGGGGTCGGCGGCGGGCCGCAGCAGGTCCCGGACGCCGGCGCGCATGGCCGCCTGCCACAGCTGCGGCGTCGGCTCGGCCACCAGCACCAGGCTGATCCCCGGGCACTGCACGTCCAGCCGGGCGGCCAGGGACAGCGCCTCGGCCGGCGCGGCCGCCGGGCCGACGACCAGCACGTCGGGCAGCTCGCCGTCGAGCAGCTGCTCGAACAGCCGGGCGGGGTCGGCCGGGAGCCGGCCCGGGGGCAGGACCGCCACGTCGCCGTCGGCGGCGAGGGAGACCCGGCCGGCCAGGTCGGCGTCGGCCGCCGCGAGCACCACGCGACTCATCTGGGCACCTCTCCGTAGACGTCCATCTGGCTGATGACCTGCGTGCCGTCCGTGTCGGCCCCCTCGGGCTCCAGGGACAGCCAGAGCGTCCCGTGCTCGGCGCCGTAGACGACCGTCTCGGCGTCGCCGGCCGGCAGGGCCAGCGTCACGAGCAGGCTCCCGACGGGGGCGGCCGGACCGCCGTCGTCGGCGGCGGTCTCGGCGCCCTGCACGGGAGCGCCCTGCACCTGCGTGACCAGCACCGAGTGGAGGACGGCGTGCGTGGTGGCCGTGCCGTCCTCGAAGACGAGGGACAGGTAGACGCCCACGGTGTCGCCGGCGGCCAGCCGGCCACCGACCGCCCGCTGGGGCTCCAGCGCGACGCTGATCTCGCCCAGGCCCTCGGGCACCGGCACCGTGCCGGGGACGCCGAGCGCCTCGGGCTCGGCGAAGCGCTCGGCCAGCACCTGCTCGCCGGGCGCCAGGTCGACGACGGCGACCAGCCCGGTGAGCTGGGCCAGGTCGGTGACCCGGCCGGGCACCGCGGCCTTCGCGGGGAGGAGCTCGGTGGTCACCAGGTCGCCGAGTGCCTCGCCCGGGGTGCCCTCGGGCACGGGCTCGGCCACGACGAGGACCTCGACGGTCTCGACGCCCTCGAGGGCGCGGGCGTCGGCGCCCCGGACGTAGGCGGCCAGGACCACCGTGCCCACGAGGGCGAGCAGGAGGGCCGCCAGGGCGGCCAGCAGTCGTCTCACGCGGGCACCTATCGGATCAGCCGGAGGATCTCCGCGCCCAGGTCGGGCGCGGTCGGGGAGGACGTGAAGGCATCGGAGAGCTCCACCCAGCGGGTGAAGTAGCCGGAGATGCAGCGGTCGTTGCCGGAGCACGGCTGGGGCCGGGTCTCGAACTGGCCGCCCAGCGCGTAGCCGGTGATGTGGAAGGCCGCGTAGCCGTACACGTGGTACCAGGCGTTGCTGCCGCTGCCCCCGAACTCGTCGAAGATCGGCAGCAGCACCGTGCGCCCGACCAGCGTGGTGAAGTCCGCCGGCGAGCAGGACGACGGCGGGGTGTTGCCGGTCGAGGACGGCGACCGGCCGCCGACCGCGCTGGTCGCCGCGCACCGCCCCGGATCGGTGACCAGGTAGCCGAAGCCGCCGGGGACGATGTTGCGCGAGGGTCCGGTGCAGTCGGTCGTGCCCGAGGTCTTGGTCAGCCGGACGGTGCGCACGGTGCTGCCCGACGGCAGGCCGCCACCGGTCTGCTGCGCGAACTCGCACCAGGAGAAGGCCAGCGGCAGCACCGCGGTCCCGCCGCCGGGAGCGCCCCACGCGACCGTCGCCGTCGCGGTCACGGTGGTCGCGTCGATGCCGATCACCGGGGCGAACCAGTGCTCGGTCGGCTGGCTGCCGGTGACGGTGACGCTGGTCGGCCGGCTGGACAGCACCGGGGGTGCCGCGGTCGCCTCGCCGGCGTTGGCCGCGACCATGGCGTCGGCGGTCGCCTGCATGTCGCCGCAGGCCCCGCGGGCGCAGTCCTGCGCCACGGCGAGCGCGGCGGCGTCGGCGGCGACCTGGAGCCGGGCCCGCTCGGCGTAGACCGCGCCCACGTCGATGGCGATGGCCGCGAAGCCGCACACCGGCACGAGCAGCAGCGAGACCAGGACGGCGGCGGCGCCGCGCTCGTCCCCGGTCCGCAGCCGCCGGGTCAGCCGCCGCACCGCATGACCCCCGTGCCGGTGAGGTCCACGTCCGCGCCGAAGAAGCCCGTGAGGAAGGGCATCTCGTAGGTGATGGTCAGCCGGACCGTCGTCGACCCCGTGCCCGGGGTGCAGTGCTGCGGGGTGATGGCGATCTGCGCGTCGGTGATCGCCGGGTCCAGCGACGAGGCCACCGACCGGACGGCGGCGCGGGCCGCGGCCGGATCGTTCTGCAGCGCCATGAGGCGCACGCCCTCGCGGGCGGCCGCCGACAGGGTGCCCTGCACCTGGAAGCCCCGGCCGAACTCGACGATGCCCAGCACGAGGAGCAGGAGCAGCGGCATCACCAGGGCGAACTCGACGGCGCTGGCGCCGCGTTCGCGGTGCGCACGGGTCATGGAACGGCTCCTCCTCTCGCTGGACGGGGGGGGTGCGACGGCGCGGCGGCCCCCCGGGGGTGGGGCCGCCGCGCCGGCACGGGCGTACGGGCTGCGTCAGGGCAGCGCGTTGACGATGTCCTGGAAGAGGTTCATCAGGTCGGTGCCGAGGAAGGCGACGACGCCGATGATCATGGCGGCGATGAGGCCGACCAGCAGGCCGTACTCGACGGCGGTGGCGCCCTCCTCCTCGCTGCGGAGACGGTCCTTGGCCAGCGCGGTGAGGGTCACGAGGGTGGCGAACGGGTTGATCACGGTCTCTCCCTGGGGGGTGGGGGCCGGCTGGTCCGGATCGGCTGACCCGGCCGTGCGGCTTGAGGAGTCCGGTCGGGTCCCGGTTCGGCCGGCTTGAGCCGCGGCCACCGCATCGGGGGGCCGCGCGGGGCCCGCCGCGCCGCGGCACCCCCGCGCCCGCCCCCCCCCGGCCCCCGCCCCGCGCCCCCCCCCGGGCCGGCGCCGGCCCATGCCACCCC